>JBHAEB010000219.1:0-23201 GCA_041855345.1 Arachnia sp.
GAGGCAACGGACTGCAAATCCGTGTACACGGGTTCAAATCCCGTCTCCACCTCGGGCGGTTGGCGCAGTGGTAGCGCGCTTCCTTGACACGGAAGAGGTCGCCAGTTCAAACCTGGCATCGCCCACCATCGGGGTCATCAGTTCACAGTCAGATGGCTCTTTCTGGCCCATCCCACTCGTAGGACGATCTGGTGAGCATCGCACTTTCCCCGCATCCAGATCACGACGATTGGCTGGTGGCTGAGGGGAACCACCTGAGTGTTGTGAAGTCTGGTGCCAAGGGTATTGAACCCATCATCGAGTTGCCCGGGTTGGCGGGAGAACTGGAGTTGGTCACATTTCCGGGCTGGGCCTGTATCGCTGAGCGCTTCGGAACCCGGGCTGTGCTGGTGAATCTGGCCACGGGGCACAGTCGACAGTTCAGCCGGGAGGATCACCACGCGAAACACTCGAGCTATTCCGTCGCCTTTGTGGAGCTGGATGCTCGCACCGTGCTAATCGCGCAAACCCAGTGGAACCGGTTGGACTTCTTCGACGTGGTCACCGGAGAGTTGTTAACCCCGAGGCAGATCGACCCTGAGACCAAGACCAACTACCGCGACTACTTTCACTCTCGCCTCAGCGTCTCACCCGACGGCGGCCACTTCGTCAGTAACGGGTGGGTGTGGCACCCCTTGGATGTGCTGCTGTGCTTCTCGACTCGGCGATTCCTCGATGAGGGGGAGCCTTCAGGCTGCGAGATCATGGGGGTTGGTTACAACTGGGATCGTCCCATCTGCTGGGTGGATTCCCACACCTTGGTGGTCGCCGAGTCAGTGGGGGAGGAACCCGAAGACCGGCATGAGCCCTTCCATCCCTTCGCGATTCACCGGCTCCCGCTTCCCGAGGGTCGAAACTGGGAGCGCAGCGGGGTCATCGACCTCGAGATCTTCCCGATGGACCAATACGGCGAGGTAAAGGGGCTCCTGGGCTATGTGCCCAGCCGCGATTGGTTGGTGGCCATCACCCCCAGCGACGGCACCACGGCATTCACCGTGCAGGGGGAACCTCAGGTCATGCTCCCCGATATCCACTACGACCAGGGCTGGCGCTTCGCTCAAGATCGCGAGGTCTGCTACCGCTGGAACCGAGAATGCAACACGGTAGAGACTCGCCCACTGAATTGACTGTTTGCTCACCGGGCGAGGTGTTCGGCAACGGCTTCGCCCGATGGCAGAATAGGCGGATCATCTACCGAAAGGAACGCCCGTGTCTGCGTCCATCGTCGTCATCCGTCCAGACTCCAAAGAAACCGTGGAGCTGACGACGACCACCACGACCGGGTTGGACCTGTTCGGCGAGGACCGCTCCATTGTCGCCATGCGTATCGCTGGTGAGCTGCTCGACCTGCAGCGCGAGATCACCGCGGGCGCCGAGGTGGAGCCCATCACCATCGACTCGCCGGAGGGGCTCAGCATCCTGCGGCATTCGGCTGGACACGTCACCGCCCAGGCCCTCCAGTCGCTGTTCGTCGAGGCGAAACTCGGCATCGGCCCGCCGATCACCGACGGTTTCTACTACGACTTCCAGACCGCCGCCCTTACCCCTGAGGATCTCAAGGCGATCGAGAAGAAGATGGGGCAGATCGTCAAAGAGAAGCAGCGTTTCGTGCGGCGCGTCGTGACCGACGACGAGGCCCGCCAGGAGCTTGCCGATGAACCCTTCAAGCTTGAGCTGATTGCTGATAAGGGATCCAGCTCCGATGAGGATGGCTCCTCCGTCGAGGTGGGCGCGGGCGAGTTGACCATCTACGACAATGTCCGCCGCGACGGTGCTGTGGCTTGGAAGGATCTGTGCCGCGGCCCGCATGTCCCACACACCGGGTATCTGGGCAATGGCTGGGCCCTGACCCGCACCTCGGCCGCCTATTGGCGCGGTGACCAGCGTAACGCCGGGCTGCAGCGCGTCTACGGCACCGCTTGGCCCACCAAGGCGGACCTGCAGGCCTACAAGACCCGCCTCGAGGAGGCAGCCAAGCGGGACCATCGCCGCATCGGCGTCGAGATGGACCTCTTCAGCTTCCACGAGGTGGTCGGCTCCGGCCTGCCGTTGTTCCACCCCCGCGGTGGCATCATCAAGCGGGCGATGGAGGACTACGTGAGGCAGCGTCACATCGAGGAGGGCTTCGACTACGTCGGCACCCCGCACATCTCGCGGGAGGACCTGTTCTACACCTCGGGCCACCTGCCCTACTACGCCGACGGCATGTTCCCGCCGCTGACGGAGACGTCCGGCCAGGCGTACCGGCTCAAGGCCATGAACTGCCCGATGCACAACCTGATCTACGCCTCGCGGGGCCGCTCCTACCGGCAGCTTCCGCTGCGCCTATTCGAGTTCGGCACCGTCTACCGAGATGAGGCCTCGGGCGTGGTGCAGGGCCTGACCCGGGTACGGTCCATCACCCAGGACGACTCGCACAGCTACTGCGCCAAGGAGCAGGCCCCCGAGGAGGTGCGCCACCTGCTGCGTTTCGTGCTCAGCCTGCTCAACGACTTCGGCCTGACCGATGTCGTGTTGGAGCTGTCCACCCGGGACGAGGACGGCAAGAAGAAGGACAAATTCATCGGTACCGACGAGCAGTGGGCTGAGGCCACCGCGATCCTCGAAGAGATCGCCCAGGAATCTGGCCTGCCGGTGGTTCCCGATCCGGGCGGCGCCGCGTTCTACGGTCCGAAGATCTCGATCCAGGCCAAGGACGCTATCGGCCGCACCTGGCAGATGTCGACCATCCAGTACGACTTCAACCAGCCGGAGCGGTTCGGCCTGGAGTACACCGCGTCCGATGGCTCTAGGCAGCGGCCCGTGATGATCCACTCGGCCAAGTTCGGTTCGATTGAACGCTTCATGGGGGTGCTGATCGAGCACTACGCCGGGGCCTTCCCGGCCTGGCTGGCGCCGGTGCAGGTAACAGCGATCCCAGTCGCGGCCGAGTTCGACGAGTACCTGGGGGAGATCGCGGCCAAGCTGCGTTCCGCGGGCGTGCGCGTCGACCTGGATCTATCCGATGACCGGTTCGGCAAGAAGATCCGAAATGCCGCCAAGGACAAGGCCCCGTTCGTGTTGATCGCCGGCGGCGAGGATCGCGACGCGGGTGCGGTGTCGTTCCGCTACCGTGATGGCTCGCAGCGCAACGGTGTGCCCGTCGATCAGGCGGTCGCCGAGATCGTCGAGTTCATTGCGTCCCGGGCCAACCACTCACCCAGTGCCAATGAGTGAGCCAGTCCCCGCCAATGAGCATTGCGGGATCCCAGACGCCTTTCAGCGGCTGTGGACCCCGCACCGAATGGCCTACATCAGGGGGGAGGCCAAACCTGCGACTGAGGAGGCCAGTCAGTGCCCCTTCTGCCAAGCCCCTGAACTCGATGACGCCGAGGGACTCATCGTGGTTCGGGGGACATACGCCTATGTGGTGATGAACCTATTTCCTTACTCTCCAGGGCATCTGTTGGTGTGCCCATACCGGCATGTCAGTGGCTATGTCGATGCCACCGCAGCCGAAACCCGGGAGATTGCGGAACTCACCCAACAAGCCATCGCGACGTTGAGTTCGGTATCACATCCCGATGGTTTCAATATAGGGATGAACCAGGGAGCAGTCGCTGGCGCCGGGATCGCGGCCCATCTGCACCAGCACGTGGTGCCGCGCTGGGCTGGCGATATGAATTTCATGCCGATCATCGGTCAGACCCGGGTCCTGCCGCAGCTGCTGGGCGACGCCCGCTCTCAGCTCGCCACAGCCTGGCAGACCATGGCCTAGGCTGGTCGCTGTGAGCGTCGTGCAGCCGAGGCAACAGTGGGATACGGACCGGATATTGACCGTGCCCAATTGTTTATCGTTTCTGCGGTTGCTAGCTATCCCGGTATTTGGCTGGTTGATTCTGGCCGGCCACGATATAGCGGCAGTGGTGTTACTCATGATTTCGGCCGCCACTGATTGGTTCGATGGTTATCTCGCGCGGGTCCTCCATCAGACCTCCGAGTTGGGTGCGCGCCTCGATCCGGTTGCCGACCGGCTCTATATCCTTACTGCCTTGGTCACCCTGACTATTCGTGGGATCGTTCCCTGGTGGCTATTTGGTGTTCTTGTCGGGCGTGAATTGCTTCTGGTGTGCCTGGTGCCATCATTGCGACGCAGCGGGGTCCTCGCCTTACCGGTCAGCTTCACGGGTAAGGCTGGCACGATGCTGGTGCTCATGGCCTTACCGCTGTTGCTTATCGGTGCTTCCGCTTCGATGGGATGGGTGGTGGCCACCTACCTCGGCTGGTTCTTCGCTGTGCTGGGCGCAGTGGCCTATTGGATGGCCGGTATCGGCTATGTACAACGGACCATCGAATTGGCCCGGCAGCGGAGGCAGCCATGAGGCGAATCGATGCCAGCATGAGCCTGCTGAGCGATCTGGCTGATCAGGCTATGGAACCGGACTATCTCACCACCACCTATCCGCGCCGCAGCCGGTGGATCCTGCCGATAACGGCGGTCCTAGTTGCCGCCTTGCTGGCAGTCGCCGCCATCTCTGCGACCCGATCCCGCAGCGAGGTAGCTGATGAACGTGCAGATCTCTTGGCCCGGATCGCTGAGGCGCAACAGCGCCGGGACACGCTGCAAGCAAACGTCGCCCAGCTAGATGCACAGATCAGACAGTTGCGGTTGGCCAATGTGGGCGATGAGACCCTCCTGACTGAATTGGAGCGGATGGAACTCGCCACCGGAGCGGGGGCGGTCACCGGTCCTGGTGTGGTGATCGTGGTCGACGACGCACCCCAAGTCGTTGATGGCAAGGGACTGATCTATGACTCAGATCTCACTCGGTTAGTGGCAGGGCTGTGGCAGGCTGGGGCAGAGGCGATTGCAATCAACGGGCATCGAGTGACCACCTTGACTCCTATCCGATCGGCAGGGGCTGCCATTACCGTGGACTATGTCTCCTTGAAGACCCCCTACACCATCGAAGCCATCGGTGATCCCGACCGGCTTCCGGGACGCTTCGCGAACACCGCTGCCGCTCAATGGTGGCGTTATATCCAAGAGAATTACGGGATCAGTTATCACGTGGCTACAGCTACTGACCTCGAGCTGTCGGCGGACCCGGGCATGGTACTGAGGTTTGCGGAGAAGTAAAGGAGGAATCGATGCTGGCTATCGCTGGACTCATCGTCGGCGTTGTGGTGGGAGTGCTGGTGGAACCAGTCCTGCCCATCTTTTTGCAGCCCTACCTGCCCATCGCCATCGTGGCTGCTCTCGATGCGATCCTGGGAGGGGCGAGGGCTTGGCTCGAAGGGGTTTTCTCCGATCGTGTCTTTGTGGTCTCCTTCCTGTCGAATGTTTTCATCGCCGGGTTGATCGTCTTCATCGGGGACCAGATCGGGGTCGGTTCCCAGCTATCGACTGGGGTAGTCGTGGTCTTAGGGATCCGGATCTTCAACAACGCAGCCGCGATTCGTAGGGCGGTGTTGCATGCCTGAACAGCCTCGTAACTACTGGCAGGCATTGGTTCATCCCAGCCGCGGCCAGCTCACAGTTGGTGTGGTGTTGGCGGTCACCGCTTTGCTGGTGGTGTGGACACTTCGGACCCAGGCTGCTCAACCCGATTACTCCAATCTGCGACGCACCGAGTTGGTGCAGCTACTCGACAATGTCACAGCAGAAACCCGGCGGCTTGAGGCCGAAGCCCGAGAACTGACCACCACCCGTGACGAATTGGTCTCCGGGGCTGCTGGTGTGCGGGCCGCCGATGATGAGACTCGCAGCAGAATCGAAACCTTGCAGATTCTGGCTGGAACGGTCGCCGCCCACGGCCCTGGGGTTCGGATCACCATCAACGACCCAGCCCAGGCTGTCACCCCCGAGTTGCTGTTGGACGCGCTCGAAGAGCTGCGGGATGCAGGAGCGGAGGTCATTGAATTCAACGACACCGTGCGCGTGGTGGCCGCATCCTGGGTAGGGCTTTCCCCTGACGGCAAACTCAGCGTCGACGGCGTTGAAATCGACCGCCCCATCGTTATCGAAGCGATCGGGGATCCCGCGACGCTGGAGGCAGGCGCGCGTTTCCGGGGTGGTCTGGTCAGTGAGGTCGAAGGTAGTAGGGTACAAGGCAGTGTTGAGATCACTCAGAGCGACACAGTGAGCATCGAATCTCTGGCAACATTGCACGATCCGCAGTTCGCTGAGCCCAAATAGCGGTGTCCGCTTGTCAAATGTGCGTGCCTCGATAGGCTTGGTGCAGCCTGGACGGGCACCAGGAAGACCAGGGGACCACCGATGACGGGGTTCACGATTGCCGTGAAGGAGACCACATGGACTCGAACAACGACACGACTAGCGTCTTGTCGGCGATTACCGACGACTATCCTGCGCCGACTGGTGCCCCTGTCACCGTAGATCCTGGCCAGTTGGCCCCAGGCAATGCGCTGATGATCGTCACCCGAGGAGGCGTCAAGGAGTCCCAGTTCCTCATCGATTCCGATGTCACCACCCTCGGCCGACATCCCGAGTGCGACATCTTCCTCGATGATGTGACCGTCTCACGTCACCATGCGAAACTGTTGCGTGAAGATGGGAAGCTGCTGCTGGAGGACCTGGGTAGCCTCAACGGCACCTATATCAACCGGACCCTCATCGATGGGCGGGTGGCGGTTCGTCACCTGGACGAGATCCAGATCGGTAAGTACCGTGCCACCGTCGTATTGAGCGAGGCCGGGCGGAGCTGATGGCGGCTGCGCCACGCACCATTGGGCAAGTGCTGGAGGCCATCCGCAGCGAGTTCCCTGATATCTCGGTCTCCAAGCTTCGCTACCTGGAGCAAGAGGGGCTGATTTCGCCAGAGCGCGATCACCCCTCCGGGTATCGACGGTTTTATCCTGCCGATGTTGACCGGTTGTTGTTCATTCTCCGGGCGCAACGTGACCGTTATCTGCCACTGAAGGTGATTCGTGAGCAGCTCGATGCGATGGATCGTGGCGAGATACTGCCGCAGCTGGCAGACAATCCTGGTCAAGCTAACCCTCCGGCCAGCTCCGCCCCAGAAACCCCAGCGGCTGCCCCACGACCGCAGGTACGTCGGCCCCAGTTGCTCAGTCGCCGTGAACTCTTGGCTGAATCCGGGCTAGGGGAGGCGGCACTAGTGGAATTAGAGCGACTGAAACTCATCTGTCATCGTGTCGGCACCCAGGTCTATGGCCGGGAGGCCCTCGGGGTCGCGCTGGCTGCTAAACGCCTAGGCGACTTCGGTGTTGATCTGCGGCAGCTACGGCTCGTTCAGCAAGCAGCCACCATGGAGGCTGCATTGGCGGAGCAGGCACTGAGCTCCTATCAGCGACGCCAAGGAGTCCCGCCAGAACTACGCAACGAGGTGTACAAGATCGTGATGCAGGCCCACACAGCGATGCTGTTCAGCCAGTTAGCGCAGTAGCCTCGGCGTAGGCTGGAACCATGATCGAATTGGCTGTGGTTGGGATCCGGCTGGATCAACGAACACCGGTTCTGTTACTTCAGGAACGTGGCGGCACCAGGCTGCTTCCGATCTGGATTTCCTCGGTCGAAGCCGCCGCGATCGCTGTCGCCTTGGAGGAAGAAACCTTCCCGCGTCCATTGACCCACGATCTACTGGCTGAGGTGCTCTCACTACTAGCCCAGCCTGACGATCCTGTCATTACGATCACCGATATGGCCGATGGGGTATATCTGGCTCAGATCAGCCTCGGCGACCGTAGCCTCGATGCTCGGCCCTCCGATGCGGTCGCGGTGGCGGTTCGTCGTGGTTGGCTGGTGCAGTGCCCAGTTGCCTTGATGAACCAGGTCGGGGTCAACCCAGACGATGATGGGATCGACGAGGTGGAGCAGTTTCGTGAGTTTCTCGATTCGGTCCAACCAGAGGACTTTTGAGCTGAACCTTGAAGCTGTACTTCAGGGTTTAGAATCGTCAACGACCCCATCAAGCGTGTCTGCCCCAACTGGGGGCGGCAGCTATTAACGTCAGGGGTGTCGCACCGAGCGGCTGAATGAAGTGAGGGGCTGAAGTGGTCGAGGAACCTTTGCAAGGCGGTCAGAAACCGCTGCAGGCTACGTTATTCGACGGCGACTTCGCCCCAGTCGCGGCAGATATGGGGTTCCGTGGGCCGGTCGCCCACAAGGTAGCGGGCATCACCTATCGACAGCTGGATTATTGGGCCCGCACCGGGCTGGTCGTCCCCGAGATCCGGGATGCAGCCGGCTCTGGTTCCCAGCGACTGTATTCCTTCCGAGACATTCTGCTGCTGCGTGTGGTCAAACGTTTCCTTGATGTCGGTATCTCCCTACAGCAGATCAGGGTCGCCATCGAGCATCTGCGGGCTCGCGGCGTCACCGAGATCTCCGAACTGACGTTGGTCTCCGATGGCTTTAGCGTCTACGAGTGCACGTCGGCCAATGAACTCTACGACCTGACCAAGGGCGGTCAGGGAATGTTCCTGATATCGGTATCCAGCGTGTGGCAGGAAATCGAGGGGACCCTGCTCGACCTACCAAGTGAGCGCATCGTTGAGGGTGAACACCCTGGGAATGAATTGGCCTCACGCCGGAAAGCCAAGGCCGGGTGAAGAGCGTCGGTCGACGCTTCCTAAGCCACCCCATAGTCGCCGCCACGACAGCCAGTTGTGGCCGATTCACACGCCGTCATGGCTTCCAGCATGCTGCTGCCGTCACCTACTTTTCTGTGCTGACCCTCATCCCCGTCGTCATGCTGGCGGGTGCAGGTGCGGGCTTTACCCTGACGGTGCTTCGCCCAGATTGGCTTGTGATGGTGCAGCGCACCATCGCCGAGGCGTTGGGGGAGTCTGCCCTCAGCGACATCGTCATAACGACCTTCAACCGGGCCCTAGCCCAGTGGCATGGCCTGTTGGGGGTCGCGCTGCTGACCGCGGCATATTCTGGAATGAGTTGGGTGGCCAATCTGCGGATCGGATTCCATGCCATGATCAAGACCGCTTCAGCACCCAAGAAACCATGGTGGCGAGCCATGGCGCGTCATCTCGCCGATTTCTCGATGTTGTTTGCTCTCTTGCTGGCAGCAGTGGCGGTCATTGGCGTTACTGCGATGTGGCTTCACGATGCGGGTTTTCTGGGTTGGCTGGTGCGAACCATCGTGACGCTGGCCCTCGGATGGGCCCTGATGGCCTTGCTATACCTGCGGCTACCGCTGACCGCCATTGCACCTGAAGTGTGGTTGCCTGGATCAATCGTCGGTGCACTAGCGATCACCATCGTGCAACAGTGCACCAGCTGGCTCGTACCGCTATTCAGTTACAACCCAGTTGCTCTGGTCTTTGGCCCCATCATCGCGGCCATGATCCTGTTCAATCTGCTGGCGATCATCGTGCTGCTGTGCTTCGCTGCCACTGGGGAACGGCTAGCAGGCCAAGCGTCCCGGCCAGAATAGAACTGAGGGCACCCATCGGGGTGCCCTCAGTTACTCACTCCACAGCTCAGTGAGCAGGAGCTGCCACCGGAGCGGGCTGCCCAATGGCTGCGAGCATCTCGGTGTACCACGGCAGGGTAATGTCAAAGGGCTTGCCGCCCTTGATGCGATCAAAGGCGATGGCGGTCAACACGTCGCCATTCTCCTCATCCTGCCCGATGACCCCTGGTTTCCCCGCCAACGCGGATTCAACAGCCAGATCGGTGCACTGTTTGATCAAGGCTAGGTCAGCCTCATTGGCCGCAGCTGAACGGGAGAAATAGCCCGACTTTTGGATCATGACCTTCTCTGCACCCAACTTGGCTGCGAACTTCTCCCCAAACCATTTACCGGGGTTAACCAGATCCAGCTTCACATGCCCGAAGGGATCGCGGGGCACTTCCTCGCCCGCAGCTTCCATCTCAGCCACGATGGCGTCCAAGCCAGCACCCTCGGAAAGGAAGATGGTGACATTGCCCACCTCATCCATCACCTTGTTCAAGCGGTCAGCCTCGGCATTGATATCGATGACAGCCTCTGGCACATAGACCGCATGGACATCCCAGGCTTCTTTGGACAACCCGATCTCTGGCAGCCACTCTTGGGTGTCCAGCCAGCGTCGGTATTCAGCGGCGGTGGCAGCGGTGAGCCAACCACAGTGACGCCCCATGACCTCATGGACGATCAACATGCGAGAGCCAGAGTTGTGTTCGGCAACGATGTTCTTGGCGAAGATCGCGCCTTGTTCCGCGGCGGTCCAGGCACCCAACGACTGACGGATCGGGATGACATCGTTGTCGATGGTCTTGGGCAGCCCCACGACCGTCAGCGGGTAATCATTGGTGGCCAGGAAGGCCGCGAGATCCGCAGCAGTGGTGTTGGTATCGTCGCCGCCGATGGTGTGCAACACATCGACGCCATCTGCAACTAGGCGATCAGCAGCGACCTTGAGCGGATCGGCTCCTTCAGCCACGAGCCCACGCTTGACCAAATCCTTAACATTGGTCAGCTTCACACGAGAGTTACCCACGGGAGAACCACCAAACAGATGAAGGAGGTGGGCCTTCTGTCGCACAGTCTCATCAACAGTGAGGTATTCGCCACGCAGCAGACCCTGGTAGCCATGCTTATAGGCGATGATCTCCACCTCAGGGGCAACTTCACTGTATCGCTGGATCAGCCCGCCGATCGCTGATGATAGGCAGGGGGCGAAGCCACCAGCAGTGAGAATGGCTACCTTCTTGACCATAGGTCTTCCTTTCACAGATCATCTCTGACCTACTAGCCTAGTACCGCTGCGCCCCAATACCTCAACGTTGAGCAACCCCGGATCATGCGCTCCCGCAGTTGACTGACTCCTGTGTGCTCAAACCAGCATCATGAAATTGAGCCGAGTTCGTTCCGTGACGATCGGCTCAGGTGGCAAGATTGCTCAATGCGGGATCAACGAGGAATGTCCGTAGCAGTGGAAGCAGCGATAGTGCTACCTGTCGGCATGCTGTTTGTGGGGCTCATTATCTTGCTGGCTGGGCAAGCGTTGATGCAGCAACAAGTAGACAGCACCGCTTACCAGGCAGCTCGAGCGGCATCCCTGGAGACCACCCCTGATGAGGCACAACGGGCCGCTAAGGAGGTCGCCATCGCAGAACTGTCGAGTTTTGGGATCTCCTGTAAGGATCCCGTCATCGATGTTGATGCTTCTGGGCTGAACGCGCCGATTGGCTCTGAAGCAGAGGTCCAGGTCACGGTTCGTTGTACCGCACATTTCCCGATCAGTCTGCCAGGATTTCCTAGCCACAAGGCGATTCACGCTCATGGCAGCTCACCTGTCGATACCTACCGAGGACGGTAATGAATAGTCAACGGGGCATGAGCCTCAGCGTTCAAGTTGCTTTGCTCTTTCCCCTTGCCATGCTCACCTTGCTGGGAGCATTGCAATGGTCCCTGGTGCTGTGGGCAGAGGCTGAGGCCGCAGCTGCCGCCCAGGATGCAGCGCGCGCTGCTGCCTTATGGGGCGGTTCCGAAAGGGCAGGACACGAAGTGGGGGAGCAGGCCACCGCCAATGGGGCCTTCACGGCTGTGGTGATCGCTGTGGAGCGGGGAGAGAGGTGGACTACAGCGACGGTGACAGGTTCGGCTGTGCAAGTATTGCCCTTTGTGGACGTCAAGATCTCCCAGGTCGTTACGGTTCCCACCCAACGTCTGGGTTAGCCACTACAGTGTCCAGGTGGCCCAGTTCTTCGATATACATCCCAACAATCCCCAGCCGCGTTTGCTGGCTCAAGCTGCGTCTTTGCTTGAGCGTGGCGGCCTCATCGCCTATCCAACCGATTCCTGCTATGCGTTGGGATGCGCCCTGGGCAACAACGCGGGCACAGAACGGATCAGACGTATCCGACGACTAGGGGACAAACATCATTTCACCTTGGTGGTCTCCGAATTCGCCCAGCTGGGATCCTACGTGGAGATGGATAACTGGGTGTTTCGAGCGGTCAAGGCCGCCACTCCAGGGCCCTATACCTTCATCCTCAAAGCGACCCGCGAGGTGCCCCGGATGATGCAGCATCCCAAGAAACGCACCATCGGGGTGCGGGTGCCGCAGCACCGCACCACCCTGGCATTACTCCATACCATCGGCGCCCCCTTGCTGAGTTCTACGCTGCTACTTCCAGACCATCCAGCCCCCCTGATCGAGGGCTGGGCCATCAAGGAGCTACTGGACCACGAAGTCGACGGCGTCTTGGACTCAGGTGACTGCGGCACCGAGCCCACGACCGTGGTCGACCTCACCGGAGATGAGCCGGAGATCGTGCGGCTCGGTGCCGGGGACCCCAGCCCCTTTGAATAGCGTCACGCCGTAGGCCACCTTTCACGTTGATCTGGTTGTCCCGCCGCGGGCTCGACGCCGAACCATTGAATAGGGTCACGACCTAGGCCATCTTCCAAGGCTGGTCTACCTCAAGCGGTCAGGCGGACTGGGCCCGGTGAAGTAGTGACTGAGCAGGGTCCGCAGAGTCTGGTGCGAGATTTTACAAAACCCTGGACCGACCACCGTGAGAGCGCTATCTTGGTCCCATCGGTTCCCATTCAACCCCGGGAGTGACGTGAAACTACCCTTTTTGAATCGACTCAGCGGCGCAACGGTAGCGCTGCTCGCGCTTCTGGTTGGCGCCGGAGCCAACCTCAACACTGCACCCGCGCATGCCGCGGTGGTGCCAGCGATCGACGCCAGTTCGATCACCTTGTCCAATGAAACCCGCCCGGGTCAGGAGCTACGGCTCTATGACTCGGCCAAAGTTGAAGCCAGGTGGTCCATCCCGGACCAGACTGGCAAGCCAGGCGACACCTTCGTCCTGGGTCTACCGGAGGCCCTACACGGCCGTGCCGGCACCTTCGACCTCGTCCCGGATGGGGCAACCACACCTGTCTATGGCAGTTGCGAGGTCACCACCACCCAGGTGGAATGCACCCTCAACCAAGCAGTTGTTGGTCAAAGCAATGTTGGCGGGAAGCTATGGGTCTCGGTTCAGGCCAACCAGGTCTACGCCGGATCCACCGTGACCTTCCTGGTCAACGATGGGACCGCCCATGACGTGCCGTTGCCCAATAACGCCACCGGCATCACCTACGATCCGTGGGTGCCGACTGACACCTTCAAGATGGGCTATGTTGACGGCGACAAGCTGGTGTGGCGGATCATCATCCCAGGCTCGAAACTGGTCGATCAGAAGAAACTGTCCATCGCGGACCCGTATCACGTCGATGGAAGTGAACTGACCCTCGAACAAGCCACCTTCTATTCGATCCCCAGCACCGCCGAGTGCTGGAATAACATCTTCTCCAGTGCCTGCTACACCGAACTGTGGAGTATGGCTGGCACGAGCACTGACGGTGTCAGCTTCGAGGTTGATGATGACATCGATATCATCACCGGCTCCGCGGAGGGCCCCTTTGATGCCTCGAAGATTTACAGCCTCCACCTTGTGTTGAACACTGGCGGCACGATCCTTCCGGGCAGTGAGTTTACCAACACTGCCAAGGTGAACGATGTTGCCTACTCACAAACCGCTGTTAAAGAGGCCGCTGGCGGCGGCACCGGAGCAGGCTCCACCGTCGGCCACATCGAGCTGGTTAAGACCGTCGAAGGCAGTGCACTCCCACAAAACACGGTCTTCGCCCTGTGGTACTCGTTCGCCCAAGACGGGAAACAGTATGTGGGAACCATGGGCTTGCGAGCCGATGGCACCCCTGCGGTGTTGCGGAATCTGACCGAGGGTACGCAGGTGACCTTTACCGAGATTTCGCCCCTGGTCAACGGCTATGTGTTCGGCGATCCCGCCTTTGCGGGAACCAATGTCACCGACGGCGGAGCAGATTCTCCATCTGCAACGGTCGTCGCCAAGGCCGGAGAGCGACTGCGCGTCAACGTCACCAACCACAGTGCAGACGCCGTCAAGGTGATTCCGAAGGATCCAAGCTTCGCAGCTGGTACCTGCCAGGTCGGCGCGCCGTGGCCTGACAACCCGACGATCACCGCCACCCAAACCGAGGGCATTGACTATTCGGTGAGCTGGGCCATCGAAGGCACCAAGGTGCACTTCCAAGCGCTAGCAACTGCGTTGAATGGCTATGTCATTGATCAAGCCAACCTTCCCGCTGGCTGGACCTGGGATGCCGATAACTTGCTGGCCAAGTTTGAAGTCAGCATCGACCAACCCTCCTGCCTCACGAGTGTCGTCCCTGCTGCACCGAAGGTGACGCCTGGGGTGTGTAAGGTCGACGCCGCCGCACCGGCTGATCCCATCGTTACCTTGCCGACGACCACTGGCATCACCTACAGCACCCCCAAGATCGATATCGCTGAAGGAAAGGCGACGGTCACCGTGGGTGCTACCAGCAATGATGGCTACTACATCGATGGAAGCAAGCTGACACCTGGGTGGGTCTACGGCAGCGATGGCACCGCGACCTACTCCACGCAGGTGGATACCACCACCTGCGTCAAGCCCCGGCCGCCCAAGACCGGCACGATCGACTAAGGAAGGAAGAGCACATGAAACGACGAGTTCTGCTGACATCGGGCGCCCTGGCCATGGGCGCGGCGGCCTTCGGCATTCCGGCTCTGGCCGATTCCAGCTCCCCAACGACGGGGATCAACACGGTTGAGACCCTAATTGAGGACATGACCAAACCCAATGACATCATCCTCGGGCCCCCTGATGGCAGTGGTCCGGGACGCCACTACCGGGGCTGTAACACGATGGGTAATGACCCGCGTGGCACCAACACCCCTGGTTATTGGCGCGACATCCTCAAAGATCCAGACTACGGCGACGGGGATTTGTGGACCGCAATGTCGCCATGGATGATGATTGAGCCCACACCTGAGAATAAGGCAGTGAATACCCGGGTGCGGCTTGGCCAGATTCGGCTCAACGTCCTGCGAAGGTCCAGTAATACCTGGCAGACCGTGCAGATCCATACGTTGGAGGGGGCTCTCTACCCGGTCCACCTGATGAACGCCGATGTTCAGGTTCCCAGTCTGCGCAGGGTAGGCAATTCCATTGATGTGCTTCCTCCCACTCGGGCGAAGGACGGTGTGTACCACGCCTGGGGACGACTCGTGGAATACCCCACATGGGATATCAAGGCGGTTCACGTCAAGATCGATGCCAAGCTCGTGGTGGGGGAGTCCGCTCTGCCAGACGATCGCGATAAGGCCCAGTATCTGATCCAGGTTGGGGCAGACTACTATCCCAACATCGACGCACGGGTCGGTGACGAGAAGCTAATGCTCCGAGATAAGGAGGGCAACGAGTACTCCTACCTTCCCGGTATTGGGATCTCTCGCGCCAAGTTGGTAACCAACCAATGGCAGTCCTTCAACTTCACAACCCTCAATGAGGCTCACCCGGAGGTTGCTCCGGGCAAGGGTATCGATGCCGCAGAACTGCGCAAGAATCCACCACCGCTTGATTGATCCCTCCCGATATATGGGTCACCTTCCCTCCCATTATCGTGAGTAACACATCATCGTCGTCGTCGGTCACCACTAGATCCGCGGGTTGACCGACGGCGACGATGTTGCGTGTACAAGCCAGCCAGGCCTGCAATGGCGGTAGGGCCTGACTGGGCCGGAAAGGATGCTTGCAGGCCGCCCGAAGGGTGGACCAAGGGTCTAGGCAAGCCACAGGAGCATCGGAACCCAGCGCTAGCGGAATCCCGGCCGCGAGCAGGTCACGCATCGGATATGCCTGGTGAGATAACGCGGGCCAGACCTGCTCGACGATACCCCTATCTGATAACTGATGGGCAGGCTGAATGCTGGCGGTCAACCCTAACCTCGCCATGCGGGTGATATCTGTGGGATTCAAGCACTGGGCATGCTCAATGGAGCCCCTAGCCCCGGAGGCTTCGAAGGCGTCGAGGACCTGGCTAGCACACGCATCGCCAATAGCATGGACGGCGGCCGTGATTCCGCCTTGATGGGCAGAGCTGAGCAGTCGAGTCAATTCGGCTGGTGTGTAGTTGGCCTTGCCATAGAGATGTCCAGGCAGCGGATTGGGGTAGGGGAGGGAACACAGAGCGGTGCGCGATCCCATCGACCCATCCGCGATGACCTTGAGCGGACCTATCGTCAGCTGCGGTGTCAGTCGGCTACCGCTAGGTAAGCCCAGGTCCAGTAGATCATTGAGCCGTTCCGGGTAGGTGGCGGCAGTCACTCGAAGCCGCAATTCACGCCGAGCTGCCCGTTGCTGCCAGGCTTCAAGGGCCCAGCCAGAGGAAAAATCGACGACCCCGACAACACCGCGGGCTGCAACGTCGGCCTCGAAGGATTCGACGGCGGTTTCAACGAGGTCGGGGGATTGGATCAATAACGTCCGAATTGCGGCAAAGGCATCAGCCTCAACGAGGAGCCCAGTGGGGTGGAACGGCATGCCAATGAGAGTGAGGGCAGCGCCATTGCACCACACGCTGTGCAGGTCACGCGAGATCAGCGCGATGGGCTGCCGACCCAGAAGATCGAGGTCGGCACGGTGCGGGGGAGAAGGCCAGGTTGCGCTGCAGAAGCCATAACCGATGACCTGTCCGCTAGGACGGTTAGCGACCTCGCGGAGCTGATCAAGAACCTGGCTGTGAGATGCCTCGGCAGGGATGGGCAGAGCCGATTCGATGATGGCAGCCAGGCTGAAATGGACATGGTTGTCCCACAGTCCAGGCCGCAGCAGCGCGCCGTCGGCGTCGATATCGCCCGTTGCCCGATGTCGGCTGGCCTCAATCGTGGTGATATAGCCATCCACGATTGTCACATCAACAAGAGAGTTGGGACCTTGGCTGAGACCCGGCTCCAGGCTGGCTCGGCTGATGCGAAAGGAGTTCACGACAGGAGAGTTTAGGGGGGGCCTAGGATGGGAGGGTGACAGATATCGCCGCGAACCTCCTAGTCATCGAGCAGCGGATCGCAGCTGCAGCAGCCAGTGTGGACCGTGATCCTCAGGAGATCCGGCTGCTCCCAGTCTCGAAAACGAAATCACCCACGGTCATTGCCCAAGCGCACGCAGCAGGCTATCGCCGCTTTGGGGAGAACAAGGTGATGGAGGCGCAGCGAAAGTGGGAAGAGCTCAGTGAGATCAGCGACATCGAATGGGCGATCATCGGGCATTTGCAGTCCAACAAGGCCAAAAATGTGGCTCGGTTTGCTACCGAATTCCAAGCCCTCGACTCGATAAAGCTGGCCGCGGAGCTGGATCGACGGTTGCATCAGGAGGGCCGTCAGCTGGATGTGCTGGTTCAGGTCAACAGTTCAGGCGAGGATCAAAAGTTCGGCCTGCCTCCGGCAGAGGTTGTGGACTTTGCTGCCCAGCTTGATGCCTTCGACGCCTTGAATGTGCGCGGACTGATGACCTTGGCGCTGTTCACCACTGATCAGGCCCGGATCGCTGAGTGCTTCACAGTGATGACCCAGGTCCAAACTCAGCTCAGGGATGCCACCGGCAAGCCCTGGGATGAGTTATCGATGGGCATGTCCGGAGACTTCGAGTTGGCGATTCAACACGGTGCGACCTGCGTCCGTGTGGGTCAAGCAATTTTTGGTAACCGGCTAGACCCCAACGATTACTGGCCAGGTGTGACTGGATAGCAGGGAGGGGCTCGGGCCGCCGGTGAGACACCCCCAGGCAAAATGACATAATGTGCATTATCGGACTAGCGTGGGCGGCGTGGGCGATAGTGGGTCAATCAGCTACATCTGCGACGCAGGCCTGGATCGCCACGACTCAGGTGCTGCTGCGTTGTCAGCAACATGCCGCTAAATCTGTTGCGACAAGCCCTCGGCCTTGGTTGGTGTTTGGTGAACTCAGCAGGTCGTCAACACATCTGAGCCACCACAAAGCCGTGCAGACAATGTTGGTCACGCCCGATGCTTACGTGTTCCTCGCCGTAGCCCACCATGGTCGATGCACCCTGCCGTGTTTTAGGCAGGACCCGATGGCCAACCGAGTTGCACATCTATCTCACCGAGGCCTGGCCGTAACTGCCGTGGCCCTCTGATCCTTGAGCCATGGGGTCTCGCCTGTGGGTTGCAAGCGCCCAGCCGATGGCCAATCGATCCGTCCCATCCGCCATACCGCCATGAGTTCCGCTGCGCTGGTAGGCGTTCTGCTGGGTTACAGTCAGGTGCGAACCTTCACACAGCGGTCATATCTTGACCAGCAATCCCCCAGCGTTACGATTTTCGATTAATCGAAAATAAATATCGAAAATTATTCCCGGCGGCCTCGCCGCAGTGACCGGAATCTGGCCATCGGCTATCGGGTCGCAGAGCTTCCTATCGCTCGGGAGGGCTTAGAGGCTCAGGTTTTTAGGATAGGGACAAGAAGAGTTTCTCTAGTTGCTCACTGTCGAGGCTCTCCCCCGTCGGATCGGCTGCAAGACAGGCCTGCATCCCGCGCGCGATGATGGAATAGCCTGCTCGGTCAATGGCCTTGGAGACTGCTGCCAGCTGCATGATGACCTGAGAACATTCACGACCCTCTTCCAACATTCGGATTACTGCATTCAACTGCCCGCTGGCGCGTTTCAGTCGCAAGATTGCCGGCTTGACGTCTTCCGGGTCGAGTTCCATCAACGCTCCTGGCTGCGATTACAGCTGCATCGCTGTTCCTGCGGAACACCCGCCAGCGCTTCGTCGATGTGCTGGCCGCAGCCAGCCCAGGTGATCTTGCGGCAACGACCGCACTGGATGGGGTGACACATGAGATCCTCCTGTTGAGATACCCAGGACACTATACCCCCTGGGGTAATCCCCAGGGGGCTGTGTGGCAACTCAGAAGTTGATCATCTGGCCGCCGATGCCATGGGCGGCTTCTTTGATGGCCTCGGACAGTGTCGGGTGAGCATGAACCGTGTGGGCGATCTCATCGGCTGTCAGGTCGTAGTTTTGCGCCAGGGTCAGCTCTGGCAGCAACTCGGTGACGTCTGGACCGATCATGTGGGCGCCTAAGAGTTCGTTGTACTTTGCATCGGCCACGAGTTTCACGAAGCCAACTCCCTCACCAAGGCCCCAGGCCTTGCCATTGGCGGCGAAGGGGAATCGCGAGACCTTCACCTCGTAGCCCTTGTCCTTGGCTTGCTGTTCGGTGTAACCGAAGGACGCGATCTGGGGCTGACAATAGGTGGCACGCGGAATCATGTCGTAGTTGACCGGGTGGGTCTCAACCCCTGCGATCGTTTCGGCCGCCACCATGGCCTGAGCCTCGGCCACATGGGCCAACATCATCTTTGCGGTGCAGTCACCGATGGCATAGACACCGGCAACATTCGTGCGCATGTAATCATCGACTGCAATGGCCCCACGATCAGTCAAGGCCACCCCGGTGTTCTCCAGGCCGTAGCCCTCAGTGCGTGGCGCGAAGCCGATGGCGGAGAGGAAACGGTCCGCCTCAAGGACGGTGCTGGCTCCCCCGGCTGCTGGGCTGACGGTGACCTTCACCCCGGCGCCGGTATCCTCAATGCTCTCTACCTTCGTTCCTGTGAGCACTTTGATGCCGAGTTTCTTGTAGGCCTTTGCCAATTCAGCTGAAACATCGGCGTCCTCGTTGGGGACCATGCGATCGGCGAACTCGACGATGGTCACCTCTGTCCCGTAGCTGCGCAGCACATAGGCGAACTCAGTACCGATCGCCCCGGAACCTCCGATGATGATGGAGCCGGGTACCTTATCGGCCAGGATCTGTTCCTCATAGGTCACCACATTGGCCGAGAGCTGGGTGCCAGGCAGCAGTCGAGTCACTGATCCGGCGGCGATGATGACATTACTGGCCTGAATACGGGTCACGGTGCCGTCATCGGCGGTCACGTCGATGGTGTGGGCGTCGACGAAGGTGCCCCAGCCATTGAACTCTTGGACCTTGTTCTTCTTCATCAAGAAATGGATGCCCTTGGTCATCCGCTCCGAGACTTGACGGCTACGGCTAAAGGCTTTCCCGTAGTCAACTGAGATATCGCCGTGGATACCGTAGGTCTGGGCCTCGTGGGTAACGATATGTGCCAGTTCGGCGTTGCGCAGCAGGGATTTTGTTGGAATGCAGCCGACATTGAGGCACACCCCACCCCAGTAGCGCTTTTCAACGATCCCGACCTTCAGGCCGAGCTGGGCTGCGCGGATGGCGGCGACGTAGCCTCCAGGCCCCGCGCCGAGGACAACGACGTCAAATTGAGAGCTCATGCACACCACTCTAGAGCCTGACCTCGGTTCCTTCGACCCTTTCGCTAGTGGGTCGATGACGAACTGCGGTCAACGAATCCAGGATCGGACTAACCTCAATCAATGCCGCCTTGCGTAATATCACATGTGAGATAGTCTGGCGATGTGAGCGCAACGAGTGAACAGATTGGCCGGATGATTCGCGATGCCCGCAAGGCTCGAAACTGGTCCCAGCAGATGCTGGCTGACGCGCTTGGAACCGTCCAGAGCGCGGTCCATCGGATCGAGAATGGCCAGCAAAACCTGTCCCTGGCGATGATCGATCGTCTAGCGGATGCGCTGGATATGCCACTGATCCAGGCCGCAACCCAGGGCAAGGTGAATTTCGCGATCGAAGGCCCCACCACGCTGGCTGGCGAGATCGATGTGCGGACCTCGAAGAACGCCGCCATGGCCATCCTCTGCGCCTCAGTCCTCAACCACGGCCGGACCTTGTTGCGGGGTATTGCCCGCATTGAGGAGGTTGACCGGATCAGTGAGGTGTTGCAGAGCATCGGCGTCAAGCTCACCTGGACTGGGGATAACGATTTGGAGATCGTCCGCCCAGAGCGGCTCGATATCGCCACCCTCAACGCCACGGCCGCTCGTCGTACTCGCTCCATCCTCATGCTGCTTGGACCTCTGATGCATGACTTCGACGAGTTCCAGCTTCCCTACGCTGGCGGCTGCGACCTTGGGGCCAGAACTGTTCATCCGCACCTCTCGGCGCTTCGTCGACTGGGGCTATCGGTTGAGGCTACCGAAGGCCTCTACCACGCTCGCGTCAGCCGTATCGACAACAACCAACGCACCATCACCCTGATTGAACGCGGGGACACCGTCACAGAGAATGCCATCATGGCTGCCGCACGTACTCCAGGCGTCACGGTGCTTCGCAATGCCTCGGGTAACTACATGGTCCAGGACCTGTGCTTCTATCTGCAGCTCCTTGGCGTCAATATCGACGGTATTGGCACCACGACGCTGACCATCACCGGTGTCGAGCAGATCTCCTGTGATGTCGAGTACTACCTGTCCGAGGACCCGATTGAAGCGATGAGCTTGCTCACCGCAGGTATCGTCACCCGCTCTGAGATCACGGTGCGGCGCTGCCCCATCGAATTTCTTGAGGTTGAATTCGCGGTCCTGGAGGAGATGGGGCAGCAACTGGTGCTCAGCCCCGAATATCGCAGCCGCAATGGCAAGACACGGCTCAGTGATGTGACCGTCAAGCCATCGGACCTCGTGGCTCCCTTGGACAAGATCCATCCGATGCCCTTCCCCGGCCTCAATATCGACAATCTGCCGTTCTTTGCAGTGATTTGCGCCACAGCCAAGGGGCAAAGTGTCATCTACGACTGGGTCTACGATAACCGCGCGATCCATCTGAAGAAGTTGGAGGATCTAGGTGCGAATCTACAGTTGATGGACGCCCACAGGTTGCTACTAATCGGCCCAACCCGTTGGCGTGGCCGCACCATTGAATCTCCCCCAGCCTTGCGGCCAGCGGTATGTCTGCTGCTGGCCGCGTTGGCAGCGCATGGCCAGACGAAACTGTTGGATGTTTACGTCATCAATCGTGGCTATGAGGATCTCCCCCATCGGCTCAACAAGCTTGGTGCCAATATCAACGTGTTCTGGGGAGCCCCCACCGATCAGGAATGACTGGGTGGTTCGGCCACCCCATCGGCGGGCCGAAGCACCTCGTGCAATCGAATCACACGGCTTGAGCTTGGAAGGTGAATCGTGGTGCCACGATATCTTCTTGGGCTGCAACCAGTTGGAGTTCCGGATGGCCGGAGGAAGCGGTGGCTTCAAGGACTGAATACACCACCGATGCGGTCGCGCTGAGGGTATGTCCCAGGTCATGGGTACGCAGCCAATGCGATAGGAACATGGCTGCTGTCAGATCCCCGGAGCCGACAAAGCTTCGGTCTAAGGTTGGGGTTTCCACCAACCATGCCCCCTGATCGTTGACCGCGAGCATCCGCAGCTGTCCATCCATATGGTCAGTGGCGGTAACCGAGGTGATCAGCACGGTTTTGGGACCCTTAGCGCGAAGCTCATGGGCGGCTGTCACCACGTCAGCCAGGGTGGTGGTTTCTCGCTCGATGAGGAACTGAAGCTCGAATAGATTCGGGGTCATGATGTCGGCAGCTGGTACGACGTGTTCTCTGAAGAATTCGGGGATCCCGGGGCGGCAGAAGAACCCACGACCGACGTCACCCATGACCGGATCGGCCAGGAATATCGCTTCTGGGTTGCGTTTCTTGGTCAAGGTGGCAGCGTCCACGACGACTTGTCCCACCTCGGCTGAGCCCAGGTATCCGCTGAGGACGGCACTGACCCCTGCCAGTGCGCCGCGTTCATCAACGCCGGTGATGACCTCAGCTACATCGGCGGCAGGAATCAGTGGTCCCCGCCAAGCACCGTAGCCGGTGTGGTTGGAGAAGGTGACAGTGTAGACCGGGTAGACGTTGATCCCTGAGCGCTGCAGTGGGAAGGTCGCTGAAGAGTTTCCCGCATGCCCGTAGGCGACAGCGGACTGGATCGACAACACGTTATGCATTGGATCAGTGTCTCACTTCCGTTCCACAAGGACTTCCAGAAGTCGGCATAATGGACTTCATGTGCGCAGGGTTCTTGGGGCCGTCGTTTACGGCCATGGCTCATCGAGGCGGCGCGCTCCTGACTGCCAACCTTGGTATCGAGAACACATTGGCTGCCTTCGCTAATGCGGTGGCGCTGGGATATGAGTACCTCGAAACCGATGTCCACGCCACTGCCGACGGTCATCTCGTGGCCTTTCACGACCCGAACCTAGCCCGCGTCACCGATGTTGATGGAAGGATCAAGGATCTTCCGTTGGCGGCTGTCCGCGAGGTGAGGGTGGGGATGCGTGAGCCGATCCCGACGGTGGCGGAGCTGCTTGAAGCCTTCCCCCAGGTGAAGTTCAACTTCGATATCAAGGCGCGCGGAGCGACCAA
>JBHAEB010000220.1:0-9545 GCA_041855345.1 Arachnia sp.
ACCTCCTCGATCAAGCACGCCACCACTGGGATAACCTCATCCACCACGAAGCCCCAGCCCCCCTGCCCGACGGCGGCCCACTGCTACGCGGAGAACTCGCCGTCCTCGTCCACCACCTCTCCAACGCCATCGCCGAAAAAGCACGCGAAGAGCTTCTTGACAAGAAGTACAACGTGAAGATTGAGGGCACGCTCCACAACCTTCCTGGCCACCAAGAAAGCTAAACCGACACAGACCCTGCCTCCTGCGGTTCATCCCACTCGTAAACCCAACCGACCTACGCGATAACAGCACAACCCAACGATGGTGCTCACCGATAACGTCGGCGTAATCTCGAAGTTCCCGCAGGGATGCAACGATACATTTGAGTCCTACCTCGTGACGAACGTCGACGCTGTCTGCCGGATGAATCAGATGATCCTGTCGTTGTTCGCGAAGGACAGGCGTGCCGGCTAGATCGTCGCTAATACCACAGAGGTCGATGCTGATGCACAATCCGCACGAGCATGTCGCGCTGGCACCCGACAATAGTGATGATTCCAGTGGTGGTGCTGATGGGCCACGCTCCTCAGCATGCCCTCAACTCGACAGGTTCCCTGGCCGCCTCGGCCATCACGCCCTCACCCTGACATGATGGACCACATGCACCGCTTCTCCTGCACAGCCCGATTCAGCGCATCGGCCTCACGCTCTTCAACCACAACAGGATCGTCCACACGAAGCTCGAGGAAACACCGTTGAGCAGCTCCCTGCCACTCAGCGGCAGCAGTCTCTTCAGAAATATGCCAATCTCGCCGCTCTTCACAGGTCAACTGAACCACTTGAGGTACTACAATGCGCCCTCGCCGCCCGAAGTAGACCCGAGTATATTTTCCACATCACTCTTGTCCTTGCCCCTTCACGTAGCTATGATGACTCCTGAAGGTGCCTCACACACCATTCGAAGGGGAGGGTGACATTGTGACAGATGGCAATCCATGGCTTTCACGCCCAGCCCAGGCGGAGCATACCCCCATAGCCGTGATATCAAGCTCGGCGCCACCACCAACCGGGCCAGTGAGTCCTCAACGGGGAGTACCAATTCCTAATAGGGCCGATCAACTTCCATCGTGCACGTGGCCGACAGGGGCAGACCTTTGGTGTCTAGGTGCGCATGGCGGAGCCGGCGAATCTAGCCTTGCGGCCCTAGTCCCTGAGTGGCGCGCCGCCGAACACAGATGGCCACGAGTACCTGGAGCACCAGCCCGTGTGATTTTGACTGCTCGATCAAGCATGCGTGGACTTCAGGCCGCACAAGCAGCCGCTAGACAATGGGCAGCAGGTTTGGTTCCCCATGTCGAGGTTTTGGGTCTCGTGATAATTGCTGATGCTCCTGGCCGCCTGCCGCATCCCCTGCGCACGTTCGCGAAGATTGTTAGTGGCGGGTTCCCACGCACATGGAATCTAGGCTGGATTGACTCATGGCGCGTGGGGGAACCACCAGTTCTTGATGTAACCCGCGATGTTCGTCACTTGGTTGACGAACTACATGCACTTCTTGACTCCGGCGCCAAGAGCACCATCAACGGAAGGAAATAACACTATGAACATGACAAGCATCCTTGGCATCGTTCTACAGCAGGTGCCTAACCCGAAGCCAGTACAACCCCCTGGAACAGAAGGTTTCCTCTCCATCATGGGATGGGGAAAATGGGTCGCGCTGGCAGTGTGCATCCTTGGACTAATGGCCGCAGGTGCTATGATGGGAATCCAGTCGCGGCGCGGTGAAGGCGGTGAACACGTGGGCAAGATTGGCATGGCGCTGGGAGGGGTCATCGTGATCTCCGCTGCTGCCACGATTGTCGGATTCCTCTCCGGTGCCTAATCTCAGGAGAGCTCTATGAAAGAAGACACAGGACAGCAGCAGAATCCCTTCACCCGACCCGGTTTCGTCACGGCGGGGATAGTGCTTGGACTGATCATCATGCTTGGCGTTGGCGTGGGCATCGTGAACGCAACTCGCGGCGAATCCTCCTCGACATCACCTGTTTCCTCGACTCCTCCTCCTAATGCGACCTCCACCCCATCCGCTGCGGATACTGCTGAGAGTGGGAGCGTATGCGGCATCAAAGGCCAGGTTCTCAAGGGACGACTCTCCATAGGGCCAGAGACCGAATGGGAGTACCATGGCACGACAGCCTATCCGACCTCGAAGAAATTCGGACCAGGAGCCACCGACGAGAAGAGCGGATTCCGCTATTGTTTCCAGCGCTCCCCTGAAGGCGCCCTGTTCACCGCTGCGAACGCAATCCCTCAAGGTTCAGATAAATCTGTCGCTAGGGAGTGGTTGAACTACGTCGTTTCCAGAGGGCCCTACCGTGAAGAACTGCGTACCGACGTCAGTGAAGGCACATCGGACGAGGGTGTCCGTATTGCGATCGTTGGCTTTCGCCTTTTGGCTTATGACGGCAATATCGCCCGAGTCGACATCGCGATTCGAGGGACAGTTGGTGGACGCACCGTCACCATGTCGGCTGTCTATGAGTTCGTCTGGCAAGACGGCGACTGGAAACTGAACGCCGACATCGCTAAGCCGGTCAACGTAGCCGAAATTCCGGACAGCACTGGGTATATAGCCTGGGGAGAGTGATCAGGTATGGCCGAGTGTTCCATCACCGATATAACCTGTCATACAACCAAAGCAATCGCAGTCGCATTGGAAGAAGCGATCAATAGTGTGGCAAAGTCCGTGCTTGAGGCATTCGGAAAGGCAGTAGCCTCGCTCGGCACCGCCTGGGTAAACGTCAAGACACCGAACTTGACGGGATCGGGAGGCAGTTCCGCTATCCAAGCCGGAGAAGCGGCTGCGAAATCCGAGGAGATTACGCGAGTGCTGAGCTACGTCATGTGGGTGAGCCTGGCGGTGGCGATTCTTTCGCTATTCCTCCTGGGCGCGCTGATTGCTCTTCGACTTCGAGCCGGCGAAGGAATCGCTGCCGTCGGCCGCATTGGAATACTGCTTGGCGCAGTAGTGTTGATCTCCGGTTCGAGTGCAATTGTAGCCGGAGTCATGCCTTCGGGACCACATAAAGCGGGCGGAGCAGTGCTCTTCTTACAATCTGGCCTATGGTGGTATATGGGTGCAGCAGCAGTGGTGTCCGTCATCATTGGCGGCGCACGAATGGCATGGGAACAACGCGCCGAGCCAGGCCGCGAGATCATCAAAAGCCTGCTCACCCTCATAGTCGTCGCAGGCGCTGGAGTAACGATTGTTAGCATTCTCATTGAAGCTGCCGACTCCTTCTCCGTCTGGCTAATCAATAGCTCGTTGGAATGCGAGAACGGAGAAGATGTATCATCATCATGTTTCGGAAAAAACATGGCGACCCTGTTAGCCTTGAGCAGCACGTCTGGTTTAGGCTCTTTGCTCATCATCGTCCTAGGCTTACTCGCGATCCTGGCAACCTTCTTCCAGATAGTTCTGATGGTGGCACGCAGCGGGATGCTGGTGATCTTGGCTGGCATCTTACCGTTATCAGCCTCATTCACGAATACCGAAATGGGCAAGAGCTGGTTCAAGAAGTGCATCTCATGGCTCGTTGCCTTCATTTTGTACAAACCAGCAGCGGCAATCGTCTATGCGGCGGCATTCCAACTCACAGGCGCAGATGCGTTCGCCGAGGACGGGACGGGTCTGCTGACAGTACTGACAGGCTTGATGCTGATGGTCATTGCACTGTTGGCGATGCCTGCTTTAATGCGTTTCGTCACACCCATGGTTGGCGCGATGACTGGTGGAGCGGGCGCAGGTGCGTTAGCTGCCAGTTCCTTGGCTGCGCTACCCACTGGAGCTGATTCAGCAAAGCGTCTCTTTTCAGGTGGCTCATCTGGCAAGTCCGATTCGGGTGGTGGTTCACCAGGCCCCTCCGGCAGTGAAAGCAACTCCGGTGGCACGCCGCCCCCTACTGGAAATACTGGAAATATCTCTCAAGCCGGCGGAGCGGGAAATGCGGCGAGTTCTGCTGGCGCGGGCGCGGCAGCTGGTGCGGGCGCGGCAGCTGGGCCGGCTGGTATGGTAGCTCAGGCCGCGACGGAAGCTCTCAAGAAGGCGGGGCAAGTGGCTCAAAGTGTTGGCGAGCAGGCAGCAGGTGAAGCCACCGGCTCCACCCAAGGAACCAATACCTCTAGTGGCGGCCCTTCCGGTGGTAATCCCATGGGCGGCGCTGGTTCCCCTTCCGGTAGTAACCCTATGGGCGGCGGCGCTGGCCCCACAGGTGGTGGCCCATCTTCTGCCGGCGCAGGTGGAGCAGGATCCGCTGCGGCTGGTCCGGTCGCTGCGGGGGCTGAGGCCGCGATGCAGGCTGGCAAGGCGGCTGGCCAAGCGGTCCAGAGTATTGGTGAGCAAGCAACAGGGGAGGGGCCAGATGGCAGTCGCTGAACGGGCTCCCCGTACTTACGGTAACTGGCGGCGTCCAACATCGCCAGGAATCCTGGGTCTTGGATCGGTGGGCACCATGCTGCTGCTTGCCGGTCTGATCGCCATTGTGATCACGGTGATGGTGACCAACCTTCTGACCGCTTTGGTAGTCGCCGGACTGCTGGGTGTTGTGCTGTTGGCAGTTCTGATCAAGGATGTCCATGGCAAGAATGTGATCAGCCGTGGTAGCGCACGCTTAGCCTGGTGGTCTTCACGCTCTCGCGGAACCAACCTCTACCGATCAGGCCCACTAGGGAGAACCTTGTGGGGCACCTATCAGCTTCCTGGGTTGGCGGCCCCCACGCGACTGAGTGAACACAGCGATTCCTATGGCCGTCGGTTCGCAATGCTATATACCCCAGCTACCGGCTCTTACTCTATCGTGATCGGAGCCGAACCTGATGGCGCTGCGCTCGTCGATCAAGAGCAGATCGACATCTGGGTAGCCGATTGGGGTCAGTGGCTCGCCAACCTGGGCGACGAACCGGGTATTGAGGCTGCATCAGTGACGATAGAAACCGCACCAGATTCTGGCACACGGCTGCGTCGTGAGGTCAGAACCAACATCGATGAGGACGCGCCAGCATTCGCACAGAAAATGTTGAACGAAGTAGTGGACCGTTATCCATCCGGGTCATCAACCGTGAAAGCCTTCGTGTCCATCACATTCAACGCGGCCCCACGAGCGGGGAGCAAAAAACGAACGCCGGACGAGATGGGCCATGAACTCGCTGCGCGGTTACCTGGGCTTACGGGCGGCTTGCAGGCCACTGGAGCAGGGGCGGCACACCCGTTGTCTGCACAAGAATTGTGCGAGGCAATCCGTATCGCCTATGATCCGGCTGCAGCAGTATTGATTGACGAGGCACACGCCGCCGGTGAAACGCCCGACTTGGCCTGGCCTGACGTCGGCCCTTCAGCCACTCAGTCCTCCTGGGGAGGTTATCGCCATGACTCCGCCTATTCATGCACATGGTCAATGACGCAAGCTCCACGTGGTAACGTCCAGTCTGGAGTTTTGGCACGCCTGTTAGCTCCCCACCGAGACATAGCACGCAAACGCGTGACACTGCTATATCGGCCGATCGATGCGGCAAAGGCAGCGGCGATCGTCGAGGCTGACCTACGAGCCGCAGAGTTTCGCGTAACATCAACAAATAAGCCTGCTGCCCGAGATAGCCTCGCCGTGCGTGCCGCCGCAGCAACTGCTCAGGAAGAGGCCTCTGGCGCAGGACTAGTGCAGTTCGGGATGCTCGTCACTGCCACTGTCTCAGATCTCTCCCAGGAATCCGATGCGCGTGCGGCGATCGATAACCTAGCCGCAACCGCACGACTGCGGCTGCGTCTTGTATACGGGTCGCAGGATTCAGCCTTTGCTGCCGCACTACCGCTGGGTCTGGTGTTGCCAAAACACATCAAGGTTCCAGCCGAGCTGAGGGAGAAACTGTGAGCGCCAAGCGATCCCAAAGGAAACATCGTTCCTCTGCAGTTGACCAGTCCACAGATGTAACTCCACAACGCCCTCCTATGCGCGGATGGCTCGGCCCCGGGCGGGGCATGTCCTCCTATATACAACAAGCTGATGAGTGGCGCGGCACGACCGTGCAAGTCTGTGGTTTGTGGCCGTTCGCGATTGGAACCGGCACCCCCATGGTTGGAACACCTCTCGGCCGCCATATCCACACTGGGGCAACACTATGCTGTGACCCTATCTCATGGTTTCAACGTGCCAAGCTCATCAGCAACCCGAGCTGCTTCGTACTCGGCAAGCCAGGGCTTGGGAAGTCCACCATTGTGCGCCGTATGGCCACCGGCCTGGCTGGCTATGGCGTGATGCCGCTGGTTTTAGGCGATCTGAAACCTGATTATGTCGATCTCATTGAGGCCCTAGGCGGTCAAGTAATCACGCTGGGCCGCGGCCGCGGTTATCTGAACATCCTTGATCCGGGCGAGGCCACTGAGGCAGCCAATCGTCTTCGCCAAGCTGGATTTGTCAAAGAAGCTGCACAGGTCCTTGCCGACGCCCATGGCCGTCGGCACACTATGGTCTCAGCGCTGCTGACGATCCTGCGTTCGGCCCCGCCAACCGATCGTGAGGAGACCATCATCGACCGGGCCCTGAAACACCTCGATGAACACCACGACAACGTTCCCGTTCTGGGTGATCTCTTGCATGTCATCCAGGAGGGGCCACCACAGGTCCGTGCAGTGGCTCTCGACCGCGGAGATGATGCCCGTTACAAGGCCATCACAGAAGATTTGGAGGCCTCGCTTATCGGGCTTGTCGGTGGTGGACGGCTCGGAGAGACTTTTGCGCGCCACACCACGAACCCAATGCACCGCGATGCTCCCGTGGTCTACGATGTCTCTGCAATCGATGACTCCGAGATGGACTTACAAGCTGCAACCCTGCTAGCATGCTGGTCAGCAGGATTTGGCACAGTAAACGTCGCCAATGCCCTAGCAGACGCTGGACTGGAGCCCAGAAGGCACTATTTCGTGATCCTCGATGAATTATGGCGAGCTCTACGCGCTGGTCGCGGTATGGTCGATCGCGTTGACGCATTAACTCGCCTCAACCGTCAACGAGGTGTCGGCATGGCTATGATTTCACATACCATGAGCGATCTGCTCGCGCTTGCGGGTGAGGAGGATCGCATGAAGGCACGTGGTTTCGTCGAACGCTCAGGTATGGTTATCTGCGGCGGCCTGCCATCAGCTGAGATGCCTCAGCTTACTGCTGCCGTACCGTTCTCCCAAGCTGAACAGGAACTACTGATCGGCTGGCAAGACCCACCCGCTTGGGACCCCTCGACCGGTCGTGAAGCTGAACCACCCGGTCGAGGAAAATTCCTTGTAAAAGTTGGAGGTCGCCCCGGAATCCCTGTCAACGTGCAACTCACCAGCACCGAGTTATCAATCAACGACACCAATAAACTGTGGCACGAGCAGTCGCGAGTAGGCCGACGAGCCCTGCACACATCAGAAGGAGTAACCGCATGACTCCCAATAACCGTCGCCCCTCTCCTGGCGGTCTCTCTGGTGAGGTCATTCTGCTCTGGATCGGTATCGTGGCGGTAGTCGTCCTAGTCGGCACAGTCTACGTCGCGATGCACCTCGGTCATCGGTTCGCCGGAACTGGCGCCAAGGTCCCTGCTGACCCATTCGCAGTCGTGTTCAACCTGGTTCGTGGTAACCTCACCTGGCCAGGAGCCGCCGGCTGGTGGGTCCTCGCAGGCCTCGCCGCGCTCATAACCGCACTTGGTATCCTCATCGGGATCATGTTGCGTCGTATACATCGCAACCGTTCTCGCGTTGACCGAGCCGCAACTTACATGGGTCAAGGGCGTGACATCGACGACCTAAGTCTCAAGAATACGACCGCAAAGGCCCAACGCCTCAATGTATCCGGTGCGCCAGGAGTGCCGATTGGCCGCGCAGTCGCCACAGGAAAACCACTTTATGGTTCCTGGGAGGACATGCACATTGACATCTGGGGGCCACGCACCGGTAAGACGACTAGCCGCGCCGTACCAGCGATCCTCGAAGCCCCAGGACCGGTCCTAGTCACATCAAACAAACGCGATGTCGTGGACGCCACCCGTGACGTACGCGGCGCGTCCGGCCCTGTTTGGGTGTTCGACCCACAGGCCATCGCGCTGGAAGAACCTAGCTGGTGGTGGAATCCTCTCAGCTATGTCACTGACGAGGTCAAGGCTGCTAAGCTCGCCGAACATTTCGCAACGGGCTCGCGCGATCCAGGCGCCAAGACCGATGCCTACTTCGACCCAGCCGGACAAGATCTACTCAGTGGTCTGCTACTCGCCGCTGCACTCGCGGACTACCCTATTACGCAAGTCTACACTTGGCTGACCCGACCAACCGATGAGACCCCCAGCGATATCTTGCGTGACCATGAATTTAGTCTGATGGCAGACCAAGTGGCCGGCGTCATCGCTGCCCCCGATGAACAACGCGGCGGTATCTACGGCACTGCCATGCAGATGGCTTCGTGCCTCACCAATCGTCAAGTGGCACGCTGGGTCACTCCACAAGGACCGGAAGACTCACGACCACAGTTCCGGCCAGCAGAGTTCGTACAAGCTAACGGCGGCACCCTCTATTCCCTGTCTAAGGAAGGACGCGGCACAGCTGGGCCACTTGTCACTGCACTCACTGTCGCGGTCGTTGAGGCCGCCGAAGAGTTGGCAGCTCGAACGGCCGGCGGACGTCTGACGACGCCGCTTCTCGGAGTGCTCGACGAAGCAGCAAATGTATGCCGATGGCGAGAGCTACCCAACCTATATAGTCACTACGGCTCACGCGGGATCATCCTGATGACCATCCTGCAGTCCTGGTCTCAAGGCGTCGAGGTCTGGGGGGAGTCTGGAATGAAGAAGTTGTGGAGCGCTTCAAACGTCAAGGTTTATGGAGGCGGAGTCAGCGAAACCGCATTCCTCGAAGATCTGTCGCGAATCGTGGGCGACTACGATCGCCTCTCCTCATCTACTTCATATGGCCGTGGCCAACGAACAGTCTCGCAACAACTCCAACGCGAACGTATTCTTGACGTTGCCGATCTCGCCGCGATGCCCAAGGGGCGAGCAATTGTAATTGCCTCGGGTTCACGGCCCACACTCATCCGCACCGTGCCGTGGATGGTCGGCCCCCACGCTGCAGCAGTCAAAGCTTCTATCGCTGCCCACGACCCTCAAGCAGAACGCACTATAGGTGAAGCGCAGACAGAACTTGCAACCGTCGAAGCCTCTCAGGACGCATCATGATCAATGGAGAAGAGGACAACTTTGAAGAAGACCCTCAACACTCTCTGCACTACGGTTCAGTTGACGAATTTGTACGCGACTACCTACGTTACGTCTATCGCCGTCGGATTGACGGACGCCACCGCTGCTGGGCAGGCCGGTGGTGGCAACACGACGAAGCGGTGATTCGGCTTGAAGCCCTGTGGCGTGCCTGGGAACATCTGCGGCAGGACGCTGCTACCGGGATGAGCACCTGGTGGCGTGACCACGCTGATCATCACATGATGATGCTGATGGATCCAGAGGGTCCATTCGCAACCGCCACG
>JBHAEB010000221.1:0-13558 GCA_041855345.1 Arachnia sp.
ATCGAGGTTCATCACCATCGCCATCTGGGCCATGATCTTCATCTTCTCGGTCCTTTCTGGCTCAGTAGTAGGAGATGTCCTGGGAACGTTTGCGGATCATCGTCACCTCGTCGCGGTTGTTGCCTGTGGGGCCGAGGTAGTTGAAGGCGAAGGCGATCTGGCCGTACCCGCCCGCGATATGGCTGGGCTTGATCATGATCCGGGTCATCGAATTGTGGATGCCGCCACGACGGCCATCGCGTTCAGTCAACGGCACCCCGATCACCCGGTCCTGGGCGTGATACATATACACAGTGCCCTCGGGCATCCGGTGGGAGACGATGGCACGGCACGAGACCACGCCGTTGCGGTTAACCAGCTCCACCCAGTCGTTGTCCTTGATGCCCACCTTGGCCGCATCCTGCGGGCTGATCCAGACCTGCTGGCCACCCCGAGACAGGGTCTGCATGAACCAGTTGTCCTGGTACTGGGAGTGGATGGCCCACTTGAAGTGCGGCGTGAGGTAACGCACCGACACCCCCAGCTCGTTGGTCTCGCCCAGCGGGGCCTCGCCGAACAGCTGGGTCATGTTGAGCGGGCCACGATAGGTCGGCAGCGACTCACCGAGGGCCTGAATCCAGTCATGGTCCAGGTAGAAGTGCTGTCGCCCTGTCAGGGTGTGCCACGGCTTAAACCGCTCCACGTTGATGGTGAACGGGGCATAGCGGCGACCACCGGACTCCGAGCCCGACCACTCCGGCGAGGTGATCACTGGCTGCGGCTGGGCGACGATGCTCTGGAAGGTGATCAGCTTGCCCTCATGCTCGGCGGCTAGATCATGCAACTCCACACCCGTGCGCTTCTCCAGGGTCTTGAAGCCTTGGGTCGCCAGGTGCCCATTGGTGGTGCCGGCCAGGGCCATGATCGCCTCGGAGACGTGGATGCCATGATCCAGCTGCGGACGGCCGTCAGCGGGACCACCGCGTCGCACCCCGTTTTGTTTCTTCAGGTACTCCACCGCTGACGTGACGTCGGTGATCAGCCCCTTCTGGGCGGTACCGATCTTGTCCAGCAGCGGCCCCACGGCACCATATTTCGCGCCGATAGCCGTGTAGTCGCGCTCGATGACGCTCAGGCGCGGCATGGTGACCCCCGGGATGGGGTCAATCTCGCCCTTAGCCCAGTACTTCGCAATACCGTGGGGCATCGCCATCGCGTCGGGGGAGTCATGCATCAGCGGCGTCGCCATGACGTCCTGGCGCACCCCCAGGTGGTCCTTTGCCAGCTCGGAGAGCTTGTCCGATAGCAGCTGGAAAGCTTCCCAGTCCGTCTTGGCCTGCCACGGCGGGTTGATCGCCGGGGTGAACGGATGGATGAACGGATGCATGTCCGTGGTGTTGATGTCGTGCTTCTCGTACCACGTCGCGGCGGGCAGCACCACATCCGACATCAGCGTCGAGCTGGTCATGCGGAAGTCCAAGGTCAGTAGCAGATCCAGCTTGCCCTCGGGGGCGACGTCGCGCCACACCATGTCCTTGGGGCGCATCTCACCCTCCGCCTCCTTCGCGGTGACGGCGTGGTCGGTGCCCAGCAGGTGACGCAGGAAGTACTCGTCGCCCTTGGCGGTGTTGCCGATCAGATTGGAGCGCCACAGCGTCAGGGCCCGAGGGAAGTTCTCTGGGTTGTCTGGATCCTCCACCGAGAACTTCAGCCTGCCCTGCTTGAGCTCCTCGACGACATAGTCCGGCACCTCCTTGCCCGCCGCCGCGGCCTCATCGGCCAGGTTGAGCGGACTTTTCTCGAACTGCGGGAAGAACGGCATCCAGCCCGACTTGGCGGACTGCACGTACAGATCGGAGGTGACCTTGCCCTCGAACAGGTTGTTGCCGAACTCCTTAGCCGAGAGCGTGTCGGCGTTGAAGGTGTCGTAGCGGAACTGGTCAGTGTGGATATACCAGTAGCCGGTTTGGATCATCTGGCGGGCGGGGCGCTGCCAGTCCAGCGCGAAGGCCATCGCGGCCCAGCCGGTGATCGGGCGCGCCTTCTCCTGGCCGACATAGTGGGCCCAGCCGCCGCCGTTGCGACCCTCGCAGCCGCACAGGGTGAGCAGCATGATCATGGCGCGGTAGATGATGTCCGCGTGATACCAGTGGTTGACACCGGCACCCATGATGATCATGGACCGGCCCCGCGTGTCTTCGGCGTTCTGCGCAAACTCCCGCGCCACCCGGATCACCTGCGCGGCAGGCACATTCGTGATGGTCTCCTGCCATGCCGGGGTGTAGATGCCCTCAACATCGTCGTATCCCGTCGGCCAGTCGCCCGGCAGCCCGGGACGGGAGACCCCGTACTGGGCCAGCAGTAGATCAAGGACGGTGGTGACCAGCCGGTCGCCGACGCGACGCACCGGCACCCCTCGTCGCAGCCCGAAAGGCTCATCGGAGTCGCTGGCGAAACACGGTAGATCCACCTCGGCCACCTCGTAGCCGGGGGTATCCATGAGGGTGAGGGCTGGGACGATGTCCCCCAACTTGAGGTTCCACTTGCCCATGTCTGCCTCGCCGAAGCGGTGACCCAGCGTGCCATTGGGGCTGGCCACGGCGTCGGCAGCCTGATCCCACACCACCGGTTTAAACATGGCGTTGGCCTGGTCGGCGATCTCGCCCTCCAGGTCGCCGGCCACCAGGTTTTTGCCTGCGCGATAGGAGCCGTCCGGCTGAGGATCCAGCACGACTAGGAACGGGGAGTCGTTGTAGGTGCGGTTGTACTCCTCGAAGAACGGCACCCGCCGGTCCACGAAGAATTCCTTGAGTACGACGTGCCCCATCGCCATGGCCAGTGCACCGTCGGTTCCAGGAGCCACCGGCACCCATTCGTCGGCGAATTTCGTGGCCTCTGCGTAGTCGGGGCTCATCACTACGACCTTCTGGCCGCGATAGCGGGCCTCGACCATCCAGTGCGCATCGGGGGTGCGGGTCAGCGGGATATTGGAGCCCCACATGATGAGATACCCGGCGTCCCACCAGTCGCCGGACTCGCGGACATCGGTCTGGTCGCCGTAGATCTGCGGGGAGGCGACGGGCAGGTCGGCGTACCAGTCGTAGAAGGACAGCATGCAGCCGCCGATGAGGCTGTGGTAGCGCGCCCCGGAGGCGTGGGAGCCCATCGACATCGCCGGGATGGGCGAGAAGCCCGCGATCCGGTCGGGACCATAGCGCTTGATGATGTAGGTGTGAGCGGCTGCCACCATTTCGATGGCCTCGGCCCAGCTGGCGCGAACGAACCCGCCCTTGCCTCGGGCCTTCTTGTAGCGCTTGGCCTTCTCCTCATCCTGAACGATCGATGCCCACGCCACTACCGGGTCGCCGTGGATCAGTTTGGCTTCCCGGTACATCTCAAGTAGCACGCCCCGGATGTAGGGGTACCGGATCCGGGTGGGCGAGTAGGTGTACCAGGAGAACGAGGCGCCGCGGGGGCAGCCACGCGGCTCGTACTCTGGCTTGTCGGCACCCACCGACGGGTAATCGGTCTGCTGCGCCTCCCAGGTGATGATCCCGTCCTTGACGAAGACCTTCCACGAACACGATCCGGTGCAGTTAACCCCATGGGTGGAACGGACCACCTTGTCATAGGACCAGCGATCCCGATAGAAGGAGTCGGACTGGCCACCTTGGGCATGGACCGACCTGCCGTCCTTTGATACTTCCGCCTTGCGGAAGTACCTCCCCGCGCGCACAAGCGAGGCCGTCAAGGGACCATCCAGTCGATCAGGTGACGTAGCGGTCATAGGTTCTCTCCTTTATTGCCGGTATCCCGGCTGACCAGCAGGTGGCAGGGTCCACCTGGCAATTGCGGGGAGGATGAGACCTGGACATCGCCAGATCCCAACACCCCCATGGCACCGCGCACCATGCCAAGATGCGCCGCACAGACTGCGGACTGGGCCTGCGCGTCGTCACGGAACAGTGGGCAGCGACCCAAAGCCAGCCTAAGTCGGCCCTCGCCGTGTTCCTCAAGCTCAGGTTGATAACCCCACACTCGCAAAAGATTCATCAGCGCTTCGGTCTGCTCGCGCCAGGCAATGGAGCCAGAGGGCACCCCCAGTAGACGGCGGTCGATGCTGCGCTCAGCCCAGGCCTGAATGATGCGTTCCAGCGTGTTGTTGTCCACATGAGCTCGCAGCGTCTCGTCGAGCACCTCAGCCAACAGGTGGTAGCTCTGCTTCAACTCCGCCACCTGAACGATCTGAGGGGATGGGAAGTAGCGACGCAGGGGGCGACCAACACCGACGCGTTCATCTCGATACAAGACCGCACCTGAGTCTGCTAGGGCGTTGAGATGCACCCGTGTCGTGGTGACATGCAGACCCACAGCTGCGGCTATTTCCCGGGCCGTACATCCGCAGATACGGCTACCAAGCAATTCAACAATCGCATCCTTGATCACAGAGGACATGGTGGGATGGCTGGTTTCAGTTGCCACATCGCCCTCCTCAAGAATAAAAAGTGATGGTGTTGGTGGAGGTGAAACTGTACCAACCTCAGCCCGAATGAGTCTTCTCATCCCGTTATTCCGGGGTTTCAATCACATCCTCCTTGACGTGATCCTACAGCCCGCCTTAGGCTCGCGACATCAATTTGAAGGGAACCGAATCCCCGGAGGAATAGTGGTTACACCCCCCACCCAACACCGCGAAGCCCCTGGGGCAGTCCGCGTCCTTGTGATGTCCACCACAGCCTTCACACTGATGTTCGCGGTGTGGCTAATGTTTGGAATCCTTGGCAAACCGATCCAGCAGGAGTTCGGTTTAGATGACGTCCAGTTAAGTTGGGTCAGTGCCGTCGCCGTGCTCAACGGGTCCATGTGGCGGCTACCCGCCGGGATCCTCGCCGACCGCTTTGGCGGGAAGATCGTGATGACCTCAATGATGGTTCTCGGCGGTTTCGCCTCCATCGGCGTTGCTCTCGCTGACAAGTCGAGCTACGGGATGTTGCTGGTGCTGGCGTTTTGTGTCGGCATCGTCGGCAACTCTTTCTCAGCGGGTATCGCATGGAACTCCGCCTGGTACTCCGACCAGCACAAGGGATTTGCCCTAGGCGTATTTGGGGCCGGAAACGTCGGGGCCTCGGTCACCAAATTGATCGGTCCTGGAATCATCGCGGCAACCGCTGGCAGCACCTACATCTTCGGCATTCAGGGTGGCTGGCGACTCATCCCCATGGTCTATGCCGTGCTGCTGTTCGGGCTAGCTGCCGCGGTGTGGTTGATCACCCCCAAGATCGATCGGCGGCCCGGCAGGAGTGCGAATCTGGGCGACATGCTCTCACCGCTGCGTGACGTGCGAGTGTGGCGGTTCAGCCTGTACTACGTCATCGTCTTCGGTGCTTATGTCGCCTATTCCGCCATCCTGCCGAACTATTACCAGGACGTTTTCCACACCAGCTTGGGCACCGCTGCGCTGCTGACCACGACCTTCATCTTCCCCGCCTCCCTGCTTCGTCCCCTGGGCGGCTGGGTATCGGACCGTTTCGGCGCCCGCACCGCCATGTATGGCACCTTCCTCAGCATCGGCGCCTTCCTTACTGTGCTCTGTCTGCCCAGCGGCGTCGACGACAACGGCCAGGCATACGGTCTGCCGCTGTGGCTAGTGGTTTGCTTGGTATTCCTCATCGGTTGTGCCATGGGCATCGGCAAGGCCGCCGTGTACAAGCACATCCCCACCTATTTCCCCCATCACGTCGGCTCCGTGGGCGGGCTGGTTGGGATGCTCGGCGGTCTGGGCGGTTTCTTCCTACCTCCGATGTTCGCCTACATCCACAAATTCACCGGTTTGAGTTCAACCCCGTGGATCGTGCTGACCATCATCACCGCTATCTCGCTGGTCTGGATGCACGTGGTCATCGTCAAGATGAAGAAGGCACACCCCGAGACTGAACTCATCGATTCCCCCGCTGGTCACCACTAATATCAGGAGCAACCATGCCGAAGCCCACCGAGGCCAAGTCCACCGAGTGGTTGGAAAACTGGAATCCGCAGGATGAATCCACGTGGGATTCCCGCCTGGCCTGGACCACGCTCACCATCACCACCTTCTCGCTGACCATGGCCTTCGCCTCCTGGTTCCTGCCGAGCGCCATCATCCCGAAGCTGACCTCCATTGGCTTCACCTTCACCAAGGATCAGCTCTACTGGATGACCTCGATGGTCGGGCTGTCAGCTGGCTTGCTGCGGTTGGCCTGGATGGTGTTACCACCCATTCTCGGCACCCGAAAACTGGTAACGATGACCTCGGTGCTTATGATCCTGCCGCTACTGGGCTGGGGTTTCGCCGTCCAGAATCCCGACACCCCGTATTGGATGTTCATGGCGCTGGCCTTCCTGGCTGGCATCGGCGGCGGTGCCTTCTCCGGATTCATGCCCTCCACCTCTTACTTCTTCCCGAAGCGGCTGCAGGGCACGGCACTGGGCCTGCAGGCAGGTATCGGCAACTTCGGGGTCTCGCTGGTTCAGCTGCTCACTCCGTGGCTGATCGGCTTCTCGATGGTGTCCTGGCTCGGTGCCGCGCAGCCCGGCCCATCGGGCAGCGTCTGGTACCAGAACGCCGCTTTTGTGTGGGTCCCGCTACTCGTGGCGGTGGCCATCTGGTCCTGGATCGCTTTGAAGTCGGTCCCCATCAAGGCCAGCATCAAGCAGCAGTTCGACATCTTCAGCAACGCAGACACCTGGTACATGACCTACCTGTACATCATGACCTTCGGCACCTTCGCAGGACTGTCGGCCCTGTTCGGCCTGCTCATGACAAATCTGTACGGCGCCGGGGCCGGTCTGGACGCCCTGGTGGCGCAGGGCTACATGCTGAAAGACCCAGCGGTCTATGCCTTCCTCGGTCCGCTGGTCGGGGCTGGGGCACGCGTCGCCTTCTCGCCACTGACGGACAAGATGGGCGGAGCGATCTGGACGCTGATCTCCGCGCTAGGCCTGCTCATCGCGATCCCGGTCACCATCCTCGGGTTGACCCCAGACACCAGTTCCGTGGCCAGCCTAGACGGCAGCTTCAACCTGTACCTGTGGGGCATGTTGTCGATCTTCTTGTTCGCCGGCATCGGCAATGCTTCGACGTTCAAGCAGATGCCAATGATCTTCGAACCTCGCCAGGCCGGCGGTGTGATCGGCTGGACGGCCGCCATCGCTGCCTTCGGCCCGTTCTTCTTCGGCTTGGGCGTCAGCCTGCTGGGCGCCGTGGTCTTCTACTGGATCGGCGTGGTCTTTGCGCTGGGCGGCGTGGTCATCACCTGGATCCGCTACGCCCGCAAGGGTGCCCCCAAACCCAGCTAGCAGCACGACAACTGGCAGCTCGGGCGACGGGGAGGCGCCTTCTTCCCGTCGCCCGATGGACTCGGCTTACCAGGCATAGTCCTGCAGCTCAGGGCTGGGGTGCCCCGCCATCCACATCTCCCATAGTTATCCACAGGGTTTTCCCCTGATGTCCACACCTCACACGGCTGTGGTTTCACTGCGCGATCCGGGTTCCTGAGCCTTGGCATGACCGTTCACCAGCACGATCTCTACCACCGTCTTGATCCCTAACAGCAACACCAGAATCACCAGACGGATATCGATGTGCGCGAGATCGGGGTTCGTTGCCAGGAAGATCGTGCCCCCGATCAGCACGGCCCCACACACAAACAAACAGATATGCAGCATGACGACCCGGCGCAGCGCAACACCGTAGATCTGGCTGAACTGACGCGGCGGGGTGGCTGCCTGCCACACCGTATCCAGCAAGGTGCGGGCAACGATAAGTGCAGCTGGGAGATAGAGTGCGATCGCAGTGAGTTCGACACCGGTCGAAAACGCCAACACTACGGAAAATAGCAGGTGACCGGCGGTGAATAGCAGGAGCACGGCGGCGAGCACGAGGGCGTGGGACCACTTGAAACCCTCAGTTTTGCGGTAGATGAACATCCGAAGGATTGCCTCGATCGTGACCACGAGGTTTTCAAACCACAGCAACAAGACGATATTGCCGATGGGCCATCCCCACATCAGCACACCGAGGAGTTGCATCCCGACGGTCACCAGGATCAAGCCGATGTCGATGATCACATGTTGTCTCATGAGCCCTCCTATTGGGGTCACTGTTGGGCATCGGTCACCTTAGGCATGGCGCTTCCTTGGACCTGGATGCATGACCGTAGCCATCCACCATAGTTATCCACAGAGTTATCCCCGGCTGTTCACAAGTTACACCCATGTGGTTCACCCCTGCCTGGGTGCGACTTTCAGTTGCGCAGCGTTGAGTCATTGTGGCGACGCGGTATTAAGCTCACCCCATGAGCGCTGCTGCCCCCCGCCACGCTGCCCTGCCTGCCCGCGACGGCTCCACCGATCCTTGGTTGTGGCTTGAGGAAGTCACCGGAAAGACCGCCCTGAGTTGGGTACAGGAACGCAACGCCCGTTCCGAAGGTGAGTTGGATGCCGATGGCCAGGTCACCGCCCTAACCGCGGAGCTGAAAACCATCCTGGACTCGCCAGCTAGCATCCCCTTCGTCGTGCAACGCGGTGAATACCTCTACAACTTCTGGACCGACGCCGAGCATCCACGCGGGCTGTGGCGTCGCACCACCCACGATTCCTACCGCAGCGAGAATCCCGATTGGGAGGTGCTCATCGACGTCGATGCCCTTAACGCTGCCGAAGGGGAGGATTGGGTATGGCATGGCGCGGTCGTACTGCGTCCTGAGGAGGGACAGCCCTGGCGCCGCGCCCTGATCGCCCTATCCCATGGCGGCTCTGATTCCGACGTCACCCGCGAGTTCGACCTAGTCACCGGCCAATTCCTGCCAGCCGACCAGGGCGGTTTCGTGCGACCCGAGGCGAAGGGCAATCTGAACTGGATCGACGAGAACACGGTCTTCGTCGCCACCGATTTCGGCCCCGAAAGCACCAGCGAGGCCGGTTACCCATTGCAGTTGCGACGGTGGCGTCGCGGCACCCCGATGTCACAGGCGGAGCTGGTCTATCAGGGAGCACCCACCGACATGCTGGTCGGCGGCGCTAGGGACCACACTCCCGGGTTCAAACGGGACTGGGTCTCCCGCATGATCGATTTCTACAACGACGAATTATTCCTGCTTGAGGAGTCCGGCGACCTGACCCGGCTGGATGTCCCCAATGACTGCCAGGCTGAACCCCACCGCGACCATCTGCTGTTATCGCCTCGCACCGATTGGAGTGTTGATGGTCTGGTCGTGCCCGCCGGCGCGTTGGCCGTCGCACCGTTGGCTGGCTTCCTTCCTGGCTACGACGGCCCCACGCCCCGCGTCACGGTGCTCTTTACTCCAGGGGAGGGCATCTCGTGTAGCGAGTACTACGCCACCGCGAATTTCATCGTGCTAGTTGGGCAGGAGGATGTCCGCCACTTCCTGGAGGTCTATTACCTGACCCCCGACGGTTGGCAGACCCGTCGGGTCTATCAGCAGGTGCAGGGTTCGCTGGGAGTCTCGGTGGTTGATCATGCCACCAGTGATCAGCTATGGCTGACCGTCACTGGTTTCCTCCAGCCCTCCGCCCTGTATCTGGCGGATCTTGCGCCGATCCTTGAAGGCGACGATCCGGCACCGCTGGTGGAGATGAAGGCCGAGCCCTCGCATTTTGACACCACCGGTTTGGAGGTGACCCAGCATTTCGCGATCAGCGCCGACGGCACCAGGGTGCCTTATTTCCAGGTTTCACCGATCGATCAGCCAGCTCCGGAGGCAAATCCGACCTTGCTCTATGGCTACGGTGGCTTCGAGGTCTCGCTGCCCCCGTCGTATAGCCCGCTGGTTGGCAAGGCCTGGCTGGAACGGGGCCATACCTATGTCGTGGCGAATATCCGTGGCGGCGGCGAATATGGGCCGTCCTGGCATCAGGCCGCGCTGCAACGGCATCGACATCGCGCCTATGAGGATTTCCAGGCGGTCGCGGAGGATCTGATCTCCCGTGGGGTGACCGTCAGGGAACGGCTGGCCTGCCGCGGCGGTTCCAATGGTGGGCTGCTGACCGGCAATATGCTGGTCCGCTCACCTGGACTTTTCGGGGCGGTGGTGATCCAGGTGCCGCTGCTGGATATGAAGCGCTACACCCAACTCCTGGCTGGTGCCTCCTGGGTGGCTGAATACGGCGATCCGGCTGGGGCGGACTGGGAGTTCATCAAGGGATTTAGTCCCTACCATCTGCTTGAGGAGACCACCGACTATCCGGCGACGCTGATCACCACCTCCACCCGCGATGATCGCGTCCACCCCGGCCATGCCCGCAAGATGGCGGCAGCCCTGGAGGGGATCGGCGCGAATGTTCGCTACTGGGAGAATGTTGAGGGCGGTCACGGTGGTGCCGCTGACAACGCCCAAGCCGCCAAGATGAACGCCCTGATCTGGTCCTTCCTCCACCAGACCATCGGAGGCTAGCCCCTGACGTCGGGATATGCCGGTTCTTTCAGCCCAACCAATTCGGCGGCCACGAATCGGCATTCCCTTGATCTGCCCGGCTAGGCCACCCCGACGAGCCGCAGCAGGGCTGCAGCGGCGGCACCCAGGATCACCACCACCAGGAAGGGAGCCCGCAGCCGCAAGGCCACGATGGCGACGACGAGGGCACCCAGCCGAGCGTCGATGGTCACGATGGCGCCAGTGACGAAGGTGCTGAGCGCCACCAGTCCAGCCAGCACTCCGACCGTCATGCCAGCCATGGTCAATACGGTGCGTTCCTGCTCAAGGAGGCGACGTGGCACCAGGAAGCCCGCCAGTTTCGTCGCGAAACAGGCCAGAGATCCGATCAGCACCCAACCCCACATCAGGAACTCCTCCGCTGGTATTGCAGCCAGGCGGCCGCCCCGCCAACGATGACCGCGCCCATGATCGGCAGCCCGGAGGGCACCCACGGCACCAGGGCGATCGTGGCCACTCCAGCCACCACAGCGGTGGCGACGGCGTCGCGATGTTTGAGTCTGGGCCACAGTAACCCGCAGAATGCGGCGATGGCAGCCCCGTCGAGCCCCCACACCTTGGGATCGCCGACGAGATCACCCAGCAGCGCCCCCACCAGGCTCATCACATTCCACAGCACGTAGACCCCAACACCGGCCGCCCAGAATCCCAGCCGACGACGCGATTCATCCGGCTGAGCCCCAGCGACCGCCACCGATTCGTCGATAGTCATCTGAGCCATGGCCAGCTTTAACAGGCCGCGGGGATGAAACCAGGACCCCACCAGCATCCCGTAAATGGCGTTGCGCAAACCCACCAGTACTGCGGTTCCGGCGGCGGCCAGACCACCACCTGCCAGGGCCCCGACGAAGGCGAATTGGGAGCCACCAGTAAACATCAGCCCACTGAGGGCCATCACCTGCCATAGGTTCAACCCAGCCGCTGAGGCCAGGGCACCAAAGGAGATGCCATAGGCTCCCGTCGCGATACTCACCGAGGCAGCCATCCGCCACACGGCCGCATTCTGGCTAGCCAAACTCAGGCTCTCGCGAACTCCGCGACCAGGCCGCGGGCTGCGCGCTCACCCACCCGAATCACAACCTCGGCTGGCATGCCCCCATCAAGCTGGCGGAATCCGGCCTCCAATAGTCCCCTCGTCATCCCGGCGGCGACTCGCATCTCCATCGGGTCGGTGAGTAACTGCCCCCAAGCCTGCGCGATGGCATCGCGCATCACGGTATGCGCACCCTCCATCACCTGGGCGGTAGCTGCTGACGGGGTGACAGCCCGACCCAAACCCATCAACCAACCGTGTCCCGTGCGTGCCGCCTGCTCCAGATTCGCCTTGACCCACACCACGATCCGCTCGGCTGGTTCATCGACGGCATCCAACTGGGCACCGACCGCAGCGATCCAGGCGGGGAGGTGACGGGCCAGAACCATACCCCGCAGATCATCGACGGAATCGACATAGCGATAAATACTGTTTCGGGCGATCCCGGCCGCTGCGGTGACAGCCCCGGCGGTGAGTTTCTCTGGCTCTCCAGACCTCATGATGTCCTCGGCGGCATCGATCAAACGACGCTGAACCATCGCGCGATGCTGGGCCACGGTTGGGGCTGCGATTTTCGGCACGCCGATCCTTCCAGTCGCTTTCCAGCGGTTTCGTCACAAAACCGTCGCTAAAATTTAGCAGGGATCCGCCCTGCGGCACGCCATTGGGTGACCCACAAGACCAGTCCCGCCGCCGTCGCTGGGCATAGGGTGGCAGTATGTACGACGATTCGGGCTGGACCTTGCTGTCTCACTTTCTTGGGTGGGGCTTCCTCGTGTTGGCGCTAGTGGCGGCAGCTATTCACATCCTGATCTTCTATATGGAGTCGATCGCCTGGGAAGGGACATTGGCTCGGAAGGTCTTCGGCGGCACCCCAGAACAGGCCCGCCCCCACGCCTTCTATGCCTTCAATCAGGGGTTTTACAACCTGTTTCTCGCAATCCAGGTGATCCTGGGGTTGGCCTTGACCTTCTTTAAACCTCTGCTTCAAGCAGGAACTGCACTGTGTGTGTTTGGTTTGGGATCGATGCTGGCTGCCGCCGTGGTGTTGGCTGCGAAATCACCAGCTCATCGCCGCGCGGCACTGAAGCAGGGCTCGACACCTGCACTCGCATTGGCGATGCTTCTGACGATCTTTCTGATCCATGTGCTCACCCAGACACCTCCGCTACCCCCAGGCGGATAAACCACAGGTTGCTGTTTGGCAGCCCGATTAGACTGTGAGGCTCTCGATCATCGCTAGGGGAATCATGACCATTCACGACCTCATCGTCATCGGCTCCGGGCCGGCTGGATATACCGCTGCCATCTATGCTGCGCGCGCCGATCTGAAGCCTGTGGTCTTCGAAGGCTCCTTCGATAGCGGGGGTGCGCTGATGAACACCACCGATGTGGAGAACTTCCCCGGCTTCCCCGACGGCATCATGGGACCGGATCTGATGGATAACATCCGCAACCAGGCTGCCAAGTTCGGTGCCCAGCTCATCACCGATGATGTTGAGGCGGTGGAGTTGACCGGGCAGATCAAGCAGGTCACCGATTCCGCAGGAAACGTCTGGCAGGCTCGGGCAGTGATCTTGGCCATGGGTTCTGGCTACCGGAAACTCGGAGCCCCCGGTGAGGATCGGCTCTCGGGACGAGGGGTGTCCTGGTGCGCCACCTGCGACGGCGCCTTCTTCCGGGATCAACCAATCGCGGTCATCGGGGGCGGCGATTCCGCAGTCGAAGAGGCGACCTTCTTGACTCGTTTTGGTTCCAAGGTCACGCTGATCCACCGTCGCGACCAGTTGCGGGCCTCGAAGGCGATGATCAACCGCGCTGAGAACGATCCCAAGCTGGAGATCGCATGGAATAGCGTCGTTGAGAGTTTCAATGGTGACTCCAAGGTCGAGTCACTGACACTGCGCGACGTGATCACCGGACAGACTAGGGAACTTCCAGTAGCTGGGGCCTTCGTCGCCATCGGCCACGACCCGCGAAGCCAGCTGGTCGCAGGCCAGGTCAGCCTGGATGAGGCGGGCTATGTCAAGGTCTTCAACGACTCTCAGGCCACCAG
>JBHAEB010000222.1:0-12193 GCA_041855345.1 Arachnia sp.
CAGCCGCCGCAGGATGGCCTTCTCCCGCACGATCTGAGCGTAATAGCCCGCATTGGCGGCAACGGAGATCGAAGCCAGAAGATCATGTAAGTAGACCGGACCGCCCACCCGTTGCAGGTCTCCAGAGCGGCCCAGCTCAGCCGCGACGGTGATGGGATCAGCGGGCTCACCTCGACCATAGAGGGCGACGATGGCTTCGAAGATGGTTTCGTGTTTCGGCTGGTAGAAGTCCCCGCCGCTCAGCACCTCCACGGCATCCGAGATAGCGTCCTTGCTCATGAGCATTGCGCCCAGCACACTCTGTTCGGCCAACAGATCCTGTGGCGGAGTGCGGCTGGTGGAGTCGTCGTTGTAATCCTCGGACACTGTGATTCCCTCTCCCCGGCAGGCCTCAACTCGCCACCAGAATCCACAATCTAGTAGCTGCCGCTGACATTTCTCTGGATCGACGACCCCACACCGCAGCCAACTCTGTGGATAACTCTGTGGATGGTTGTGGATTGAGGTGGGAATTGTGCGCCAGTTGTGGTCCCATCCCGGGGAAAACCCGAGTCGAGCGTTATGAAATTGTTATCTTTCGTCGCGCAATCCCGTTGTGACGCTAGTTGCCCACAGCCGCCTGGGGATAACTGTGGATAAATCCTGGGATTTGCCTACATAGGTGAACGCTGAGTCTGCATGCCTTGTCTCAAATACCCCAGGGGGGTATCGTAATGGTCGTGGAAAACGACGGTCGTCACGGCTACAGCGACGAAAAGCAGGCCTACCTGCGTCGGCTGCGGCTGATCGAGGGGCAAACCCGTGGCATCGCCAGGATGGTCGAGTCTGATGCCTACTGCATCGACGTGATGACGCAGATCGCGGCGGTGTCCAATGCACTCAAAGCTGTGTCCATGGCATTGCTCAAAGACCATCTAGACCACTGTGTGAGCGCTGCTGTGCGCGAAGGAGGGGCGGTTGCCCAGGAAAAGCTCGACGAGGCGATGACTGCCATAGCGAGACTGGCCCGGTAGGAATCGTCGTATCCCCAAAGAATGTCTGACCGACGTGCTGTACTGATTCGAAGGAAAGGAACCGCTATGAAGCGCACCTATATCGTCACTGGCATGACCTGTGGTCGATGCGCCGCCCATATCACTGAGGAAGTTCAGGAACTTGCCGGGGTCACTGGGGTCAGCGTCGAATGGGAGTCGGGTCGGATGGTGATTGAATCGGCAGAACCGCTCCCCTTTGATGCTGTGATCGGTGCTGTCGCTGAAGCCGGCAACTACACCGTCGTCGAGGCCTAACACCACCTAACCTCAGTCAATCCCTGCTGAGTAACCCGGGAGCAGGCGCCTCGCGGGGTGTACCTTGCCGTTGATCCGAGCAACGGCATTGGTCGTCGCGATGGACGGCTCGACCTGTCGGCAGCTGTCTGCCTAGGCCGGTGGCGCAGCGCTGGCTGGTGTATGACGGCCCTCCAAGAATCCAACCTTGGAACCGCGGCAGCCTAGGCCGGTGGCGCAGGGCTGGCTGATGTGCGTCGACGGTGTCCTGCCGTCAAAGGCCAGGTCCTGTCATCTCTGGTCGTTCTCGGCTCGCCCCGAAGCTATGAATGCTGCCCAAAACTGTTGAAAGGATTTCGGTGACTGACTCTCTGGCATCCCCAGAAACCGTAGAGATCTCCTTGGATCTCACCGGCATGACCTGTGCCTCTTGTGCTAACCGGATCCAGAAGAAACTCAACAAGGTTGTCGGCGTGCAGGCCACCGTCAACTACGCCACTGAGAAGGCCACAATCACCGCAGTCAAAGGTACCGCCGTCGAGGATCTCATCGCTGTGGTGGAGGCGGCCGGATATGGCGCCCGACCCACCGCGGTGACCCCGCCGGAGGAACGAGCCGATGTGCTGGCCCCAAGGGTCCAGTTGGCATTCGCTTTAGCTATTCCAGTTATCGCGGTATCGATGATCCCTGCATGGCAATTCCCCGGCTGGCAGTGGGTAGCGCTGGTATTGACCACCATCGTGGTGTTCTGGTGTGGCCGCAGCTTCCACCTGGCCACCTATCGGAACCTCCGGCATGGCACCACCACCATGGACACCCTAGTCAGCCTGGGTACTAGCGTGGCCTGGCTGTGGTCGGTGATCGCGATGATCTTCGGGCATGCCGGCATGATCGGCATGGTGCACGAATTCAGCTTCTCGCTGGGTCACGCCGATCCGATGGGCAATGTGTATTTCGAGGCGGCAGCCGGCATCGTGGCTTTTCTGCTTCTTGGCCGCTGGATTGAGGCGAGATCTAAACGTGAAGCGGGCTCGGCGGTGCGAGCGCTGTTGGAAGTCGGGGCCAAGCAGGCGACGATCCTGCGCGACGGGGCTGAGGTCGCTATCCCCGCTGGTGAACTTGCCCTCAACGATCTGATCGTGGTCCGGCCCGGCGAGAAAGTCGCTGCTGATGGAGTCGTCGTCGAGGGGGCCTCGGCAGTAGATGCCGCCATCATCACCGGTGAATCGCTGCCGGTGGAGGTGGCTCCCGGCGATAGCGTCGTCGGGGGTGTCGTCAACACCACTGGACGGCTCGTGGTCAAGGCCACCGCTGTTGGTTCGGCCACCCAGCTGGCGCAGATCGCGCGGCTAGTCGAGCAGGCCCAAACTGGCAAAGCTCAGGCCCAGCGGCTAGCCGACCGGATCACGGAGTTCTTCGTGCCGGGGGTGCTCCTCATCGCCGCGGCCACCTTCCTGGTGCACCTGGCCATTGGCTCTGGCGCCACCTTTGCCCTGACTGCTGGGATCGCAGTATTGATCATCGCCTGTCCCTGCGCATTGGGTCTAGCCACTCCGTCTGCGCTGCTGGTAGGTACCGGTCGGGGCGCCGAATTGGGGGTCATCATCAAGGGCGCGCAGGCTTTGGAAAAGGCCCGGGCGATCCAAGCAGTGCTGTTGGACAAGACCGGCACGCTGACCACCGGTCAGATGGCCGTGGTCGCTGTGGAACCCGTTGCGGGGGTGAGTCAACCGGAATTGCTTTCGGTGGCTGCTGCCGTCGAGGCTGGTTCGGAGCATCCCATCGCGCGGGCCGTGGTGGCTGCTGCTTTGGGTCATGAGCGGGCCGAGGGATTCGAGTCCTTGCCTGGCCGAGGGGTCACCGCCACATTGGCGGGGAAGCCGGTAGCTGCTGGATCGCGACGGTTACTTGCGGAACTGGGGATCGAACCTGTCGGCGAACCCACCTCGCTTGGCAGTGAGGTCTTCGTGGTTCGAGATGGCGACCTGCTGGGTCGTCTGGTCGTCGGAGACCAGATCAAGCCTGGGGCAGCGCAGGCCATTGCCGAACTCGTCGCGCTGGGGCTTCGTCCCGTGCTGGTCACCGGGGACTCGAGGGAGGTGGCTGATCAGGTAGCTGCCCAGATCGGGATCACCGAGGTCAGGGCAGAGGTGCTGCCCCAGGACAAGGCTGAGGTCGTCGCTGAGTTTCAAGCCGCAGGGGCTCGGGTGGCGATGGTTGGTGATGGAGTCAACGACGCTGCTGCCCTCGCCAGGGCGGATCTTGGCGTGGCGATGGGGGCTGGCACCGATGCTGCAATCGCGGCTAGTGACCTCACCTTGATGCGCGACGACGTGGCCTCAATCGTCGTGGCGATCCGATTGTCCAGAGCCACCGAGGCGACGATCCGAGGCAATCTGGTGTGGGCCTTCGCCTACAACGTGGCCGCTATCCCGATCGCCGCCCTCGGCTGGCTCACGCCGATGATTGCCGGCGCCGCGATGGCCTGTTCGAGTGTGTTCGTGGTGCTCAACTCGCTGCGACTACGTCGTTTTCAGTGATTCGAGGCTGGCTATAGGTGCATCTCAGTCCATACGGTGGCCCTTCAGATCGGCGATTCGAGGACGCGGCTGGGGTGTTCCTGTCGGTGATTAACCCCACCACCGAAACCCGGTGATAACACCCCGAATCATCAACGACATGGGAAGTAAGTCATGTCGGGCCTAGCGATCAGAACTCCGACCTTCTGGGCTACCTACAAGGCAACGGGGGTCGTGCCCGGGGTTTGGTGCGTCCCGGCGTCGTAATCCTGCGTCCTGGCTGTTATGGCTTGTCATGGTGCAGTTGCGCGCGGGATGGATGGAGCGGCCCGGGCATGTTCTAAGAAAATCTCAGTTAATACTTGGCATACGTTCAGGAATGGGTTAGGCTGAAGCCAACGTCGTCTCCCGCATAGATGACACCTTTCCCTCCCCTCAGCGGTTTCCCCCGGTCGGTTCACCACCGGGGGACAACTGCGTCAAGGCCCCGTCAGCTCGATAACTCGAGTCCTTCCTCCCGCCGGCCTGGCAGCTGTCTTCCATTGCCGTGGAAGGTCTCAACCATCTTGGCCCACGGGTGAGCGCCTAGAGCGCTCAGGGTCGACGGCTGTCTTCACCAAGGGACGGTGTTCATGGTCCTGGCGGTCGTCCGCCTCATCCGCGCGCTTGGCGGTGCGGAGGCGGCGTCGCCTTAGCAACCCGCCCCAGCTCATCTACGGGGTTTAGGCGGCCGCGGAGTGGTCCCAATGCCGGCCGTCGGCGACCTCCTGGTAGAGGTGCAGCATCTGCTGGGCCTGGGAGTCGATAGACCACTGGCGTGCCAAGCGACGAGAGGTTTCGGCCGCTCGTTCCCGCCAGCCGGGTTGTTCCAACTGATCCATGACCCGAAGCATCCCGGCAGCCAAGGAAGCTGCGGTTGGGCGAGCCAATGCGGAGTTGACCCCGGGTTCCAAGACCAGCTGCAAGCCGGGATCGACCGACACAATGGGTAGCCCTGCCAATGCTGCCTCATGGAGAACCAAGGCCTGGGTGTCGGTCTGGCTAGGGAAGGCGAAGAGGTCCGCCATCTCGTAGAAGGCGCCTAGGGCGTCGCGTTTCTGCTCGCCCGGCAGGATGATGTAGCCGCGTTGCCGACCCTCATCAAGCACCTTGGCGATCTTCGGGTAGCGCTGCCAATCGCCCACCACCATGAGCCGGGCCGTTGGGCGCTGGGCTACGACGAGCTCGAAGGCGTCGCATAGCAGTGGGATGCCCTTCTCAGGTGCGATGCGCCCGGCATAGAGCACCAGGGGGCGGTTCTCGACGATCAGCGGCGGGGGACCAGAAGGCAGCGGATCAACCCCATTGGGCACCACCATGAGGTTGGTGTCGGGAGCCAGCTCACGGCAACGATTGGCGGTCTTTGGCGACGGGGTGGTCACCAGATCAGCGGCTTCCAGCATCTTCTTACACAGCCCCAGCAGGGTCGCGGTTGAGCGTCCGCGCTCCTCGAATCGAATCAGGGCATCTCGGATATCTGCCGAATCCATGATTTCACCCTTGGTGAGCCGGGCGAAGGCCTGAACCGCGCCCCGCAGCAGAGGAAGCACCGCCGAATAGTGGTCGGCATAGGCGTCGAAATCGGTGTGCCAGGTCATGAGCATGGGCTTGCGGAGCCGTTTAGCGGCCCACACTCCGAGAACCCCGATGGTTCCGAGGCCATGAACATGGATGACATCGGGATTGAGCTCCCGCAGTTGCTCGATGGTTCGTTCGAACCGACGACCGTTGGCCACTCGCGTTGGCATATTAGGGACCCGCACCGAAGGCAGTCGCAGTTCAAGCCTTCCCGGTCGTCCGAAGTGGGGGTTGGGGCCTTTCGCCCGAGGAGCCACGACGATCACCTCGTGCCCGGCGTCGAGCAGGTTGCCCTCCAGCTGCTGTACGGCATACATCAAACCGTTGCTGCCGGGCCCGTAGTTATCGATGAACTGGGCAACCTTGAGGGGACGATTAACGTGAGCAGGTGTGGTCACGGGCACACTCTAGCCCACAGGATTGCCCTCGGAAGTCCACCAAATGGGTGATATCTGGGTAGTCCTCTGGGGGGAGATGGTGGTTCTTCGGTAGGCACCCTCGTGGTCCGTGGGGTAGATGACCCACGCTGCGAGGGGTCGGTATTGAATCAGGTTGACACCGAACCTACCGCCCGAGGCGTCGTGTTGCGGGGTCGGCGTCTTGTTGGGGTGGTGCCCCGGTGGTCTGTGGGTAGGGGACTTGCCCCGCGCCACTCCTCGCGTGGCTGAGATCATTCTGTGGTTTGTGGGGTGGGGGATTGCCCTTCCTTTCTGGTTTCGCCCTTTGTTGGATGTCGACGGCTTCGCTGTTGGTTCTGGTTGTGCGGGGGTTGGTGTGGTGTCGAGGAGCGGTTGTTCGTGATCGTTGGGTGGTGCTTCAGCGGTCTGTGGGGAGGGGACTGACCCTTTTCCTAGCTGCCCCTTTTGTTGGATGTCGACGGCTTCGCTGTTGGTTCTGGTTGTGCGGGGGTTGGTGTGGTGTCGAGGAGCGGTTGTTCGTGATCGTCGGCTGGTGCTCCTGTGGTCTGTGCCCCCCGTAGAGTTGATTCATGGCAGAACAGCTCATCGTTGCGGCGAATGCAGCCGCTGGCACGTTGACCACCTATCGCGTCTGCGAGGACAGGCTGCAACATGTTGGTGTCACTGAGGTGGGGGTGGGATGCTCCACCTTCCATGTGGTGGGTGACTATCTCTACGTCGCAACTAAGGAACCAGCCATCGTCGTCTGCCGGGTGGATCGGGAGACCGGAGAACTCACCCGGCTCGCTGCGAAACCCATCCCAGCCCCGTTGGCCTATCTCAGCGCGCCCCCTGACGGTGTTTCATTGCTGGGGGCCTCCTATCACGCAGGCTGGGCGATGACCTGGCCCATCCAGGGAGCCGAGATCGGGGAACCTACCTCACCGGTCTTTTTCCGAAATCTGCACAGCATCGTCGCCTCTGCCGATGGCCGCTACGCATTTGCCGCATCCTTGGGTGACGATCTCATCGCGGTGTGCCAGATCACCGATGCCGGGCTGATCGCGGTCCAGGAACTGCCCGCCCCTGAAGGTTGCGGACCGCGCCATCTCATCCTGAGTCCCGACCAGGATTCGCTCTACGTCGTTACCGAGTTCACCGGTCAGCTTCTCCGCTATACCCGGGCCGAATCGGGAAGCTGGGGGATCGCGGACTCTGCCAACGGTTATGACCAGAACAGCGATCTGCGGGTCAGCCGGTATGGCGCTGACCCGGTGGCCGAACACCTGATCTGGGGTGCCGACCTTCACCTGGCAGGTCAGTGGCTGCTCAGCTCCGAACGCACCGAATCCACCGTCGCCGCAATCCGGGTTGGCCTTGATGGAGCCCTAGTCGAATCCGGTGCGATCACGAAGGTGGAGGCTCAGCCCCGTGGCTTTGCTGTCACGCCCGATGGTGCCTTGGCGGTAGTCGCTGGCGAGGCTAGCGGCGAGATCGGTCTCTATCGCGTCGACCCCACCAATGGGGCCCTGCATCGAATGGACCAGGTGCATTCTGGTGGTGGCCCCAACTGGGTGCGTTTCCTCTCATCCTAGGTGCGCTTGCCGCGCCCAGCCCCATCTGCCGCACTAGGCCCATCCGCCGCCCGGCCCCACAACCTGCTTTTCCGCGATTCATCTCGCCGAAAGTCCCCCTGAAAGCCCGTGAGTCGCACAAAAGCAGGCTACTCGCGTGCCCATAGCGGCTCCACAGGTCGCTTAGTGGCCGGTCCTGACCGCTGCCACGACTAGGAACTCAGCCCCCGCCGCTTCAGGGTCATCTTGGCCGAATCCACTAGCAGTACGAGTGCTGCTCCCATCTGGATGCAGTCCTTGAGCACGAGCCGACCGCGCCCAGATAAGTAGGGGAATCCCAAGTCGGCGTCAGCTAATCCTTCGGCTGGGGCGGAAACCCACACCTGGGGTGTCGTCAGCAGGAAGGACAAGGTGACGCAACTAAAACCGATCAGGGCTAATGCGCCTAGCATCCCCAGTTCAGGCCTCACCCAGTGCAGGGCGATGAACACGGCGATAAGAATGATGCAGACCCCTACAAAGATCGACATCGGGTAGGTGCCGTTGGCTTCATGCCAAGCTCGGTTGGCCTCGTTGAGCACGCCCTCGGCATTGATATGTGACTTGTAGTTATCGGGATCGCCGATCATCCAGCGCATCAACGGCGAGTTCGCCACGAAAGGCACGATGCCATCAGCTTCATATTTGAACCACTTGAGCCCGCCGATCCACACCAGGACGATCAGCACGCCAACACGTAGCGCCGTCATCCCCACCCGGTCAAGACCGGACAGCCAGCTTGCCGCTTTGACGACAAACCCCTGCTGCTGAGCTTCAGACATATATCTCACTCCTATACGAGCTTCACCGGTATCGGAACCGGGCATCAGGTTAACGCGAGTAAGGCTATATCGACGGTGCTGCATCTCGGCGACTCTTGTGGGTTCTACGGCGGTTGATCTGCGTTCCGTCTAACCGCAGGGGGTTGAGAGTGGGGCGTGCCAAGCCCGTCGGTATGTGGCCTTCATTGGCTGATTCAGCCTGCCAAGATGACTAACTGTGGCTGGGAAGCTGTCCGATTTTTAGCGGGTCTTGAAGTACCGGTTGAGATGAGCCTCGCGAGTCATCACGGTGGCTAAGTATGCCCCGACGAGACAGCCCAGCACCCCCATGAGGGCCAGCAGAGCGCCGTAACTAAGCATGGCTGCCCGATCTTGGCTGGGCCCGTGAGCGGCGAGCCAAGCCACAGTCGGTAACAGCAGCAGGCCTGCTGGTAAGGCCCAGGAGGTGGTTTCCAGCAGCAACTTGCAGGTCAGGTCGGTTCGTGAGACGCCGGCATGTAGGTCGGAGGCGAGCTCAAGTTTGCGGCGTCGCACCGCTACAAACCCAATCGCTAAGGCCGCAGCCGCCACCCCAATGGGGGCATAGCGAGTGGGGCGGTTGGTGAACTGTTTCTCACCTGCGAAGGTGGCACCCAAACTTGAGTTCAGTTGGGTTCGCTCCACTGCGACCTGATCATCTTGAGTGCTGATCACGCTGAGGGCAGCCAAGCGATCGAGGAAAGGCATCTGCGGCCAGGAACTGAACCAGCATTCGTCATAGAGGCTTTGTGCGACCTGGGGGATTAGTACCGCGTAGCCCAATCCTGGACGTCTACCGTCGTCTTCATCCCACCGATACACCCCAGCGACGGTAGTGCTGCCAGTTTCTAAATCCAGCTGCTCTCCAGTTGCCACGCCGAGGGTCTCGGCAGCCGGAGTCGGCAGCAACACCCCGGGCCCTGAGACGTTGGTATCGAGCACGGCGGCCATTCCAGGGGTCACTTCGTAGGTGGCCAGACTACTTGCTGGCAGCTCCGCGGGCACCAAGTTGGTCTCTGCCTGGCGAAATGCCCCTGCCGTGACCCCCGGCAGCCGTCCCAGGGCCTCACAAGTAACCCCATCTATGGAGTCCTCCGCGCGGATGATGGAAACGGCTGCTCCTGCCTGTCGGTACTCCTGCGCTTGAATCGTGAGTTGGTGAATCACCAACAGTTCCCACAGCGCGAGCCCGGAGATAACCGCGGTGGCGACCAGTCCAAATAACAAGGTGCCGGTGGTTCCGCTGGTGACGTCGCGGCGGGCCTCCCGCACAATCGCTGCCCACCTCATGATGCCTCTTCCGCCGCTGCGAGGTCTATCACCCGGGTGCATGCCGCCCGGACGTGTTGATCATGGGTGGCGATTACCACGGTTACATCCCGACTAGCCAGCGCAGTCAACGAGGCTGCCACTTCTCGGGCTGTGGTTTGGTCGAGTTGGGCGGTCGGCTCGTCGACGAGCAAAAGATCGGGCTGACAGGCCACTGCTCGGGCCAGCATCAGTCGCTGGCTCTCACCTCCACTCAAAGCAAAGAACTGACGTTCGGCGACGTGTTCTATGTTGAACGCGGATAACAGTTCCCGTGCCTTGGATTCGGCTTCGATGATCCTCTCGCCGCGAGCCAGGTAGGGCAATGTGACGTGATCCACGGCAGTGCGTCTGGCCACCCCATGGGGGTTTTGAAACACCCAGTTGACCTTCTGTATTCCTTCGCGAGTCACGCTTCCCTCAGCCGGTGGCAGCCATCCCGCGACGATAGCTAACAGGGTTGATTTCCCCGACCCAGAGGGCCCGGTTAAGGCGACGACCTCTCCGATTTCGATCTGGGCATTCAGCTGACGAAACAGCCAAGGTGCCGCAGGAAAGTGATGGCCAACTGAGTCTAGCTTGAGGGGCATGTCAATCCATCTGGCCAGCGGGAGTCGATGCTGGTGAGCATGGTCTCACTAGTGACCAAGGTGTTCCCCAGCTCAGAGCTGACCACTTGTACTGGCACGGCCTGACCGGCTACGGACACACAGCCTGTTCCATTTACCGCACCGGATAGTGCCGCCGGGGGCACCGGAGTCACCAGTTGCGGAGTCACCAATGACCATTTCGCGGTCAACTTGATAGCGGTATCGGCTTCGGATGCGGCTTTAGCGGTCTCGTAGGCCGACGAACTGAGGAGTTCGGCCAGGGCTGAGGGGTCTGAGATCTCTCCTTGGTCATTGATGGGGTAGGTCACTCCCGAAATATCAATCACCCGTTCCCCTGGCAACGCGTCCTGGGGTATCGGCGTGATCACTGCTCGCGAGGCAGTTCCGGTCAAGGTCAGGAAAGGATCATTCTCAGCAACCGTCTGGCCCACCTGAGCATTGACCTTCGCGACGGTGACTTCGGGGGACGGCAGCCATACCCATTCCGTGGCGGGGATGCTTTCAGGTACCGAATCGGCGGCTGTGTCACCTCCCAGTATCGCCGCTACGGCGCTGCGAGTTGCCCGATCAACCTGTCCAGTGACCGCTACTTGGTGTCCAAGACGCTGCAACTCGGTCTGCAATGCGGTGACGTCCTCGCCTTTGTCTCCCTCGGCTAGGTCTCGCCATAGCGGTACTTCGGTATACAGCGCCATCAGGGGGACACCATCTATTCGGATAGCCTCCTGGCCTGAAGCTATCGTGGCGCCCGGGATGGCCGCGATTGCGGTGACCCGCCCTGCGGATGGCATCGGCAAAACATGCTCACCGTCGCGGGCGAACTGGACTGTAACCGTCCGGGAGTCTGAGAAACTGCGTTGAGCCACAGGAACTGCTGTGGGCTCTCCAGCATCTTGCAAAGACTCTGGTTGGGGTGGGTTGACCACCGTAATACCTAGTCCGAATCCCAAACCCAGCGCTGATGCGGCGACGAATGCCAGCACCCCTACGCTTCGTAGATTCATAAGATGCACCTTTTGGGCTTGCCGTTGGGTAGATTGGTTTGTCAGTTAGATCTGGACTAGACCTAGCCCACGCGATGACCGAGTCGTTGTCAGTTGTGACTCGCCAGGCTTCCAGAACGGTCTATCTGTGGGTGAACTTTAACTTGCGGGCTTGTCCTCGCAATCTATGAGGGCTGTTTCGGCAGTTTCGGCATCCACCACAAATGGGTAATAGCTCAATACGTCGATCTCCTGCCCACTTGCTGCATCAGCAACTATGCGGTCCGTAGCCGCGTTGTAGTCGGCGGCGGAGAAACCAGTCTCGACCACTCCCTTTCGAACAAGGCAATCGGCAATCAGTATTCCCCAGTCGATATTGTCCGGGTTCTGGCGAGGCTCCTTATGCAGATACAGGATCATCATCACCCCAGTCTCATCGTCACAGGCGTTATCTGCCTCAGCATACTGCGCATCCGTTTGGCCCAGATTGGGTATTGACCTAATGCCTCTCTCGTCAAAGGTGGTACCGGGAAATCCGGCCGCGTCCATGCATGAGATGAAACGCTGCTTAGCCTCTTGCAGTTCGGCGTCGCTAATGTGATTATCCGCGAATGCAGCCTGCGGAAAAGCCGCCGAGTATATCTGACGGGCCTCATCAAACTCTGCCGCCCAGGCTTGTTCCGCCCCCTGCGAGGGAGCGGAACAGCCGCTGACCAGCGTCACAATAAACAGGCTAGCAAGGGCTAACCTACGCATACAGTGCCTTTGCTCGTTGTGGTTCAAGGTGCGTGTCATAACCTATGCTTCCATTGTCGTCTGTTCAGCTGCCTCCATCTCGGGTGTCACCGTCTCTGAGAGTAGGCAGAATACTCGGAATGGAGATGGAACTTGTCCCTGGTGTAGTGGATTATTTGGTCATCCTTGGATTCATATCGCGGGAAAGCGTTAGTTGCGGGTTTTCTACTATTTGCACCTCGGTGGCAACTTGAATCGGCCGCAGTGGAAAATGTGTTGGTCAAACTGGTAACTGGCCCAATGGCGGGGGCGTTGACTCCTATCAACGCCTTCTTCATGGC
>JBHAEB010000223.1:0-14711 GCA_041855345.1 Arachnia sp.
AAGCGTCGCAAGCGCATGGCCAAGAAGAAGCACCGCAAGCTGCTGAAGCGCACTCGTATTCAGCGTCGACGCGCTGGTAAGTGAGCTTCGTCCCGCCCGCTGAAGGCGGTGCGGGCCAACCCGTCAGGAGTTAGTCCGTGACCAACAAGGCACCCGAGCCGACCCAGACGCCACCCGGCGCTGTTACCTTCGTCGGCTTCGGTCCCGGTGATCCCGGGCTGATTACGCACGCCGGAGGCCGTGAAGTCACCTCAGCTGAGTTGCTCGTGGTGGATTCCGCCGCCATGGTTGAGGCTCTCGCCAGCGTCGGAATCGAACCGCTTGGTGAAGTGGTGGAGGTTGAGGACGACGAGGCAGCGCAACTCTTAGTAGCTGTGCAGACCGGCCGGTCGGTGGTGCGCTTGGTGAGTGGAGATTTCTTCACCGACCCCAACCATGGGTCGACGCTGCGCCAGATCCTGGCCGATAGACGGATCCGCACCCACCTGATCCCGGGGGTGAGCTATTGGAATGCGGCTCTGGCCTATGGGGCCATCGCCCCTACAGCCGCCATGGCGATGTGCGATGTCTCCACTCAGGTGCCCTCCCAGGAGCAATGGCCCTGCGCCGAAACCGCGGTATTCCGGGTGGTCGACGAGCTGGTTGCGGAACTGGTGGCCTCCGGACGCGCCGTCTACGGCGACAAATCCCCGGTACTTGAGTTGACCAACCTCGGGACCACCTCGCAGCATTCGGTGCTGACCACGTGGGCATCGCTGAGCACCGCCCCAGTGGGTGGAGCCCGGTTCCTCGTCGTTGGCCCTGGGATCGGGGAGCAGGCCCGGTCCCTGGTGGACTGGTTCGCCTCAAAACCGCTGTTTGACTGGAGCGTTTTGGTGCCCCGCACCAAGGACGAGGTGACTGAGTTAGTCGGCCAACTCTCCCGCTTCGGTGCCTCCAGTGAAATCGTCGCGACGATGTCCATCGAGCCACCCCGCACCGAGCAGGCGATGGAGAAGGCCGTGCGGGGTATCGTCGATGGCCGGTTCTTGTGGGTGGTGTTCACCTCACCTCACGCGGTGCGCGCCATCATCGAACGGCTAGCTGAATACGGGCTGGACTCCCGGGCATTGTCAGGTATCCAGTTGGCGGCTGTTGGGCGTGGCACCCAAGAGGCTCTGGCCCGGGTCGGGCTAGTGCCCGATCTCACCCCCGCCGAGGGGGACACGGCACGCCATCTGGCCCTGGAATTCCCCGCCTTCGATGAACTGATCGACCCCATGGCTCGGGTATTGGTTCCTACCGCTGATGTTCACGTCGCAGACCTGGTTGAAGGCCTGACGAACCTAGGCTGGCAGGTCGAGGAGGTCACTGCCTACCGCACTGTCAGGGCCGCACCACCACCTGCCGAGGTCCGGGAACGCATCAAGACCGGCCTATTCGATGCGGTGGTGTTCACCTCATCCTCGGCGGTGCGCAATATGATCGGGATCGCGGGTAAACCCCATGCCGCCTCGATTATCGCGGCCATTGGCCCCGCGACCGCCGCCACCTGTGAGATGCACGGCCTGCGGGTTGATGTTGTAGCCGAAGCCCCCACTTTCGAATCTGTGGCTGCCGGGCTGGCGCGATTCGCCGATCAGCGACGCAATGACCGGGCCGCCCAAGGGCTCCCAGACACCAAACCCTCGCAACGTCGCCGTCGCCGCCGGAAGCCGAAGGATCCCGCGTGAGAACGGTGCACCTGATGCGCCACGGGCAGGTGCACAACCCCGACGGGGTGCTTTACGGTCGCCTTCCTGGATTTGGGCTATCCGAGCTGGGGCATCGGATGGCTGAACGCCTAGCCGAGCATTGGAGCCAGGTGCCGCTGACCCACCTGCGCTGCTCCCCGCTGCAACGCGCCCAAGAAACCCTGGCCCCCACTGCGGCACTCTTCCCGCACCTGGAAATCGTCACCGATGAGCGGGTCATTGAGGCGGCCAATGCTTTCGAAGGGAAGGTTTTCGGCGCCACCAACAAGGCCCTGCGCGATGTGCGGATGCTGCGCCATGTGCTCAATCCGCTGCGCCCCAGTTGGGGTGAGCCCTACACCAGCATCGCGGAGCGGATGCATGCCGCGATCCACGATGCCGCCGCAGCAGCCGGTGAGGATGGGCAGGCGTTGATCGTCAGCCACCAGCTTCCCATCGAGATCGCCCGTCGCTACGCCGAGGGACGAGCCTTAGCCCACGATCCTCGGCGACGACGATGCACGCTGACCTCGGTCACCTCGTTCACGCTGCGTGAGGGGCAGATCACCGCCATCAACTACAGCGCACCCGCCGCTGACCTGCTACCCCCCAAGCGGGGTCGCCGGTTCCGGGTGGGAACCTGAAACCCCGGAGACAGGGCCGCTCAGCGTAGAGTTGTGCAACCAAGGCGGTACGAGATCGGAGGTGAGAGATGACGACATCAACGTGGTTGATTGACCTGTTTGAGGAACAGGGTTCGACGCTGCACCGGTTGTGCGTCATGCTCGGAGCCGAAACCGAATCTGGACATATCCTGCGCACCTCGCTCCTAGGTTTAGCGAAGCGGTCGAACCGGATCGTCGACCCCGGGGAGCGGGTGGAATATCTCGCCGAGATGGTGGTGCATCAGTCCCGTTCCGTGCGTGGCGCTGCGGGTGGGTTGGCGCTGGCCTCCGTCGCCGATCCCAGGCAGGAGGAGATCTGCCGCGCAGTCAAGGGGCTGCCTATCAGGTTGGGTGAGCTGCTGCTGGTCTCCCACTATCTGTCGGTATTCGGCCCAGAGCTGGCCGGCATCATGAGGATGACGGTGCGCAGCTGTAATCAGCGACTTGAAGAGGGTTTGGAGGCGCTGCGCCGAGCCGTCGGTGATCCCGGACCTGGGAGCGTTCCCGGGGTGATTGAATCCCTCTCCCAGGAACTCACGGCTGCGCTGCGTTCCGCCGCTCGGCTGGTGCAAGCCCCCGGCACCGAAACCCTGGAAGCCGAGTTACGGAGCCTGAAAGGCAACAAACCGACGGTGGTGCCGATGTGGGCGGCCGTCATGGTGGTGTGCATGGCGCTGTTCGCTGGCGGCACGGTCGCCTTAGCGACGACCCGGCGCCCGCAAACCCTGCCCACCCCCACGATCAGTGCGACGGCGGTACCGACGGCGGTCACCTCGCGTTCCTTGCCCACCCAGCTGCAAAACATTCCCGTCTACTATGTCGGCCGCCAGGACCAGCGGCTCTATCGCGAACAACGTGACCTCGCCGGCGGCGGTGATCTGGTCACCTCGGTGGTGGAGGCGGTACTGACCTTGGCGCCACTAGATCCGGATTACCATTCGGCCTGGAATCCCGGACGGGTGGTGAGTGCCGAACTCAATGGCAACCGCCTCGTGATCAGCCTCAGCGCCGAGTCCTTCCCTAGCGACGTCACCGACGAGCAGGCCGCGGTCGCGATCGATCAGATGGTGTATACGGTGACCGAGATTCTGGGCCAACCAGAGCTGGCGGTTTCCTTCACCGCCTCGGGTCAGGCACCACCAGAACCCTTCCAAGGTGTGCATCAGCGTCGCGGAATGACCTCCCTCGCCCCAGTGTGGATCGTGTGGCCGAGTAATAACGCCAAGGTAGCCTCCGGCACCGTGGTGATCTCAGGCTTGGTCCAACCCGCAGCCGAGCAGCCACGGGTACTTGTTTCCGACTCCAGCGGCACCTTGCTGAGTTCGCAGTTCGCCCAAACCAGCCTGAACAAGACCGAGGATGGCTGGTTCCCGTGGACGGTGTCGGTGAACCTGACCCCGGGCACCTATCTCATCCGGGTTGAGACCAGCTACACCGACGAGAGCGGTGCCGATCTGGTCGCCTACGAAACCCGATCCGTCGTGGTGCTGTAGCCCCAACCAGAGCACCAATGGGTGAGGCCGGAAAGACCGCCAGGACAAAAACCGTGGTCGGTGGGCTGGGGAGAGCCCTTGGTTGAGGTTGTCGTTGTGTTTCGTGGTGTGGCGTCTGGTGGGTTGTTAAGGCTCGGGTGGTGGTGAGGCAGTCGCTGCGACGTCCATGTGGTGGCACCCGGCGTCATGAACTGGGGGAGAGTCCTTGGTTGTGAGGCCGCTCTGTCGTGGTGTGATGCCTGGCGGGTTTTGTTCAAGCTCAGGCAGTGGTGAGGCAGTCGCAGCGAGGCAGTTGACTTCATCCACGTGGCGGCACCCGGCGCCATAGGTCGGGAGCCCTTCGCTCCGCGGCGGGCCCTGGGGCAGTGACCGATCCCAATGATTGGGAGCCCCCGCATGGATCGTGTCATCCAGTTCTGAGACCGACCGATCCCAGTGATTGGGGGGACACGTGGCGAGTTCAGCAGCTCAGGGTGGGACGCTCAGACTGATCCCAGTGTTTGGGGGACACGGTACCGGCGCTGCCCTCAGTGTTGGGCGATCCAACCCGCGATGGAGGTAGCGACCGAGGCCGGGACGAGGCGGGTTGCCTCGGCCATGGCCGTATTGCGTACCCCGTCGACCACATAGGGTTTGCGGCGACGTAGCGCGGCGAAAGAGGTGGCAACGACCTGCTGCACACTCCGCCGGTTCGCCATGGCGTCACCATTGCCCGCATTGGCGAAAAAGGCGGTCTCAGTGGGGCCGGGGCATACCGCGAGTACCCGCACATCGGTGTGTTTCAACTCGGCCCACAATCCCACCGATAGCCGCAGCACATAGGCCTTGGTGGCGGCATAGGTGGCGAACTGGGGGATGGGTTGGAAGGCAGCGGTGCTGGCGATATTGATGATCGCCCCTCGACCGCGGGCCTTCATCCCCGGCAGCACCGCGTGAGTCAGTTCGGTCAATGCCACGACGTTGAGTTCCATCTCCGCTGAGATCCGCTCCAAAGGCAGTTCGCTGAACTCACCGAGGGTGCCAAAACCGGCATTGTTGACCAAGGTGTGGATGGCGCGGGCCCTGAGATCAGCCACCAACACTGCGCGGGCACCGCGATTTGTCAGGTCGCAGGGCCAGCATTCCACCATGATGCCGTGATCGGCCTTCAACTCAGCGGCCAGCTTCGTCATCTTGTCGGCGCTGCGTGCCACCAGAATCAGGTGCGATCCCTGCCGTGCCAGTTCTCTGGCGAATTCCGCGCCCAACCCTGCTGAGGCTCCAGTCACCACTGCCCATTGCGTCATGGGTGCAGTCTAGGCAACCATCGATTCATCCTGTTCAAGCTGCAGCCCTGGTTGGCTAATCAAGCCGTGTCATTTCGGTATCGGTGAAATTATCTGGTCGTGGTTGTTGCTGCTAGTTAGGGTTGGGGGTAGCTCCCGTACTGACCGCCTTGTCGCCCGTGACAAGATGGTGCCATGCAGCACTTCGATATCGCCGTGATCGGGTCCGGTTCGGGCAACACCATCATCGACGAACGGTTCGCGCACCTTGACGTCGCCTTGATCGAATCAGGTCCAGTTTTTGGCGGCACCTGCCTGAACCGGGGCTGCATTCCCACCAAGATGTTGGTGGCCACCGCGCAGGCCGCCGCCGCGCCGCAGCGGGCCGCCCGGCTCGGAATCGACCTGGAATTGGGTGCCGTGGACTGGCCCGCCATCCGAGATCGGATCTTCGGCCGGATTGACCCCATCTCGGAGGCCGGTAAGCAGTGGCGAATCACCGGGCCAGGGGTCACCTTCTTCGAGGGCCAGGCCCAGTTTCTCGACCCGCATACGCTGCGGATCGGCGATGTGGACATCCACGCTGACCAGATCGTCATTGCCACCGGATCGCGGCCCCGCCCATTGACCATTGAGGTGCCTACGGAATTCCACGACCGTATCCACACCTCCGATACGGTGATGCGAATCGACGAGTTGCCCCGTCGCCTCGTAGTGCTGGGTGGTGGATTCGTCGCCTGCGAGTTCGCCCATGTTTTCGCATCCTTGGGGGTCAAGGTCACCCAGATCAATCGCTCCGAAACCATCCTGCGTGGTGAGGACGACCAGATCCGCGACATCTTTGCTGCCGAACACAGCCGACACGTCCATCTCATTTACAACCAGCGGATTTCTGCCATTGAGGCCGGGCCAGAAGACGACATCCTGGTGGTGACCCAAGACCGAAATGGCGTCGAATACGAGTACCCCACCGACGCGGTGCTGGTGGCCACTGGCCGGGTCCGAAACTCGGATGGGTTGAACCTGCCAGCCGCCGGGGTCGAGGTGGGCGAGAACGGCCAGGTTCGAGTCGACAGCCATCAGCGCACCAATCGGCATCACATCTGGGCCCTTGGCGATGTTTCCAGCGCCCATCTGCTCAAACACGTCGCCAATGCTGAAGCCCGCACCGTTGCCCAGAATCTGTTGATCACCCTGGGCGGGGGAGAAGATCTGGTGGAGACAGATCACCGCTATGTCCCGCACGCGGTATTCGCAGAGCCGGAGATCGCGGCGGTGGGTGCCACCGAGTCGCAGCTGCGGCAGTGGGGGGTGCCCTACGTGGCAGCCACCCACAGCTACGCGGATGTGGCCTATGGCTGGGCTTTGGAAGATGAGGGCCATGTGGTCAAGCTGCTGGCTGATCGTCGCACCGGGCATCTGCTGGGCGCCCATATCGTCGGCCCCTATGCCTCGATGCTCATTCAGCCACTGATCCAAGCCATGAGCCTAGGCAACACCGTTGACCAGCTGGCCAGGGGCCAATATTGGATTCATCCGGCGCTGCCTGAGGTCGTCGAGAATGCGTTGTTGGCTGTGAAATCCGCCAAGAAATCCAAGGAATTGGAGTCCTAGGGGCGGGGTTTCCCACGCCACCGGTGCTTCCGCTGTGGATGCAGCCGCAACAGCAGGGGTTGGTGAGGTTTCCCACGCCACCTGTGCCCTCTGACTTGGCGGCGCGCTCAACAGCAGTGGTTGGTGAGGTTCCCCGCGCCGCCAGTGCCCTCGTCCCATTAACCTTCACGCCGAGCGCGGAGCCAATCCCCACGAGGGGTCGGCCGGGAGATGGATACCAGGACTCATATATAGATGATCTGGCCTCGGGGAACCCTGCGAGGTACTGCTCGGGATACGGATACTGGCTCGAGTTTCGGGACCTGACCTTCACCGGATGAATAGAGTCCCGGTCGCGAGGCGATCGCCAGCGCTTGCTGAAAGATGATCGTGTCGCAGACGAGTCCTGCGAGGCGTTGGCTGGTCGGCACCAGCAGCGCCCGGGGCGAGGAGGGTGGAGCCTCCTCGCCGGGGAACCGCTTGCCAGCGCCCTATTGAGGCGAGGTGGCTCGTGTAATCCAGGTGTAGGAGGATTGCCACAGCATCTCCACCGGGCCACGGGTATGGCGTCGCAACCACCAGGCGCAGCCCAGGGTCAAGATCGCTGCGATACCGATATAGATTAACAGCATCCAGGCCGTGAGATGCGGACCTTGGATGAGTTTCGCCACACCCAAACCGTAGTCGTAGAAGATGAATGAGGCGATGAGGTTTTGGGCTAAATAGCAGGTCAACGCCATGCGGCCCACATAGCTGAGGGGACGCCCAATTCGACCCAGCTGGTCTTTGTTGAGGTAGAACGCCGCCACCGCCGCGATCAACCCAACACTGACACAGGCTGAGGTGAAGTAACGGGCAAGTGGAGCGCTGACTGGGTGAAGGAATAGCCGTAGCGCCCAGTCAATCGGCAACGCAATCCCGAAGGAGGCGATCATGATCCTTCGCCGCAGCCGGGATCCACGCTGTTCAAAGATGCCGGCCCGGTAAAGGTGACAGCCAATGAGAAACAGCGGGATGCCACTCATGATGATCATCGGGATTTCGGTACGCAACAGGAAAAAGTTCTGGATCCTAAATAGGACATCAGCCCAGTAGGAGCTGTGCTCGTAGGCGGTGTATGTTTCCATATAGGAGCCCAGGTGTTGGCCGTCATTCATCATCGCAAACCACACCGCCGTCAATCCCGCGAGGATGGCGACATGGATGCCTAGCGAGACCCACAGCCACATCAACTGGGTTTTGGGTTTGCGCGCCACTATAGCCGCGACGATGAGGGCGGTTAGGCCATATCCCATGAGCACATCGATTTCGATGATAAATATAAAATTGAGCAGCCCATCAAGGATCAGCAGCGCGGCCCGCCAATAGTAATTGCCAGGCCAGGGTTGTCCCTTCCGCAGTGCCGAATGGCGCTGGATTTCCAACCCGATACCGAACATGAGGGTCAGCAGCCCAATGAATTTGCCGTCGGTAACCAGACCTAGCAGCTTGGTGGTGAGGTCCGGGGTGATCAGCGAGACTTGCTCGTCGCCCCGGAGGATGACGAATAGGCGAATATTCGTCAACAAGGTACCCAGGATGGCGATTCCTCGCAGCACATCCAGGGCGACGATGCGCCGGTATTCGGTGAATTCAGCTGGCTTCATCTACGCGGCTTCACGCTGCAGGGTCCTCGTGATGCCGAGGATCGCAGGAATGGTCAGCCATGCTGTGGTCGCAACGACGGCTGAAACCACTACAGCGACGGTCAGTGGCTCGGTCAGCAGCTGACTCAGCGTGGATTCTAGGTGGAAGGATAGGATGATCCGCTCACCCAAACCGCCGAATAGCGACCCAATGCTGAGCATTGGCGGCACAGCTAACGCCAGTACGATGGCCACGGGGGTGTTCATCACGGCTGCCCCCAGAAGGAAAGCCGAGATATATTTCGCTAATGCTGGAATTACACTCTGAAGTGTGGCTGACCATGAAAACTGCCATAACACCTCAACCCCTTCCGGTGGGGTGCCATAGCTCATCACCAGGGCAGCCAAGATGCAGCTGAGGGTGATATAGACCACGATGTGGAACAGCGCGATGAGGGCTTTAGCAGTAAGTACCCAGCCGCGACGAGGCACTAGCGTGAATGTGGTGATGGCGCTGCGAGTGCTCCATTCACCGGAGTTCAACAGCACCAGATAGGGGATGAACAAGAGGGCAGGGATATAACTGATGATGGTCCCAAGATCCGCCCAACTCGCAGCCGTGTCTCCCAGCAGCGGGAAAGCCGCATATAGAGCATAAGCCATCGGGATAGTGGCGGCATAGCTGGCGATCAACAGGGCCCGCTGCACCGGGGTGGCCAGGGATTTACCCCACTCATAGCGCAACACATTGCTAAACCGGGGAGTCTGGGTCATGACAGTCGTCCTTCACGGGAAGTGGGTTCGGTGAGGGTGAGGAATAGTTCTTCGAGGTCGCTACTGGAGCCGAGAAGTTCCTGCTGGGTGCCAGCCGCGACGATTCGACCGTGACCGATCATCACGATCTCATCGGCTATCTGCTGGATCTCGGCGAGTAGATGGGAACTGAGCAGCACAGTGCCGCCTCGATCGGCGAAATCACGCAGCAGCTGCCGCATCCAGCGGATCCCCGCCGGGTCCAGGCCGTTGGCTGGTTCGTCGAGCACCAACACCGACGGCGACCCCAGCAGCGCCTGAGCCACACCCAGCCGCTGCCTCATCCCCAGCGAATAGCTACCCACCCGGCGCTTTGACTCCGCCCGGGTCAAACCGACGGTCTCAAGTACCTCGTCAACACGGCTCGGCGGCAGGCCGAGTGCCATGGTGGCTAACCGTAACGTCGACTGACCGGTGCGTTCAGGATGCAGCGCGGCAGCGTCGAGTATGGTGCCCACCTCCAGAGCTGGGCTTCTCAAATCTCGGTAGCGCTGCCCGTTGATGAGTGCCGCCCCGGTATCGGGATGGGCCAGACCGATCAGGCAGCGCATACTGGTGGACTTTCCGGCGCCATTGGGGCCCAAGAATCCGCAGATAGTGCCGGGATGGACCTCGAAGCTGATGTCGTCGACGGCAGCCACCGGGCCGTAACGTTTCGTGAGGTTGCGAAATGCGATCATGACGACTATGCCAACCCAGCCAGCTGGGTATGCGCTACGAGTGAAGGTCTAGGTATCGGAAGCCAAAAGATGCCCGGGTTTCAGCCGATCGCTGCTACCGGTGAGCGCTTAGACATCGATAGGGTCGATGAGTGGTGACGACTAGGCAGGACAGCTGGTGGCGGTATGCCATCGTCGCTGCCCTGATGCTGGTGGAGCTGCTGGCCTCAGGCTTAGGGTTTCCGACCCTGTTTGGTGAACTCCTCGGTACCACCCCATCAGACAACCTCGCTGAGCAGGCCGCAACAGCCGGGTTGCAGCCGCTGTTCGGCTCCACGATCTGGGCGATGATCATCCACAGCATCAGTGGGTTGGTTGGTCTGGCTGCGATGAGGTGGCGCAGAACTCATCCAGTGGCTATCTGCGTGGCGGTTTCGATGCTCGCGATCGCCTTCCCGGTGACCTTAAGCTGCGCTTTTTGGGCTTACCTGAGTGTGTGTACCCATCGAAACGTCAGATGGTCGGTGCTGTGCGGGGTGCTGTTGTATGCCACGAGTTCTCTTGAAGGAACCTTGGGCTATGGCAGCTATCTGGTGCCAACTCAGGCGGATGCGTCCTGGATCTGGGGGTGGCTGGCTCCCTACGGGTCGAACCTGCTGATGGTGCTGTTGCTGGCCGTCTTGGGGACCTCTGTGGGTGCCCGTCGGGAGGCCGACCAGGAACGGGCTGCCGCCTTGGAGCTGGAACGTGAACTGCGGATGGAAGCTGCTCGGGCGGAGGAGCGGGTGATGTTGGCTCGAGAGATGCATGATGTGTTGGCCCACAAGATGTCGTTGGTGGCGATGCATGCTGCGGCCTTAGCTCATCGGGAGGATCTGGATGGTCGCCAGCAGCAGGCTGTGGCCCAGACCATCGCGACCAGTTCTAGACAGGCGCTGGCAGAACTGCGGATGATCTTGGGCGGGTTGCGGCAAACCGGAGCCGATGGTCAGGTGCTGCCACCGCAGCCGAGCCTGATAGATCTTGACGAATTGCTGGCGGAATATCGCATGGCAGGCCGTCGGATTGAGACCAGGATCGAGCTGGCAGGTGAACCATCAACGACGGTCAGCCGCCACGCCTATCGGATCATCCAGGAGTGCCTAACCAACGCTGCCCGCCATGCTCCCGGACTTGCGGTGAACTTGAGTTTGATCGGCTCGCAAGACCAGGGTGTCGAGATCGTGGTGACCAATCCCTGCCCGCTGGTCCAGCCGCCTAGCCTTGGCTCCGGGCTAGGGTTGATTGGGCTGCAAGAACGGGTGCAACTGGTCGACGGCAGGATGAAGGTGAGTCCGGGGCCGAATCGTTTTGTAGTGGAGGTGTGGTTACCGTGGTGAACCGTCGGGTAGTGATCGCCGATGACGATGCCCTGGTGAGGGCTGGACTGACCCTGCTGCTGGGCGGTGATTCAGGGCTGGAAATCGTCGGTGAAGCCTGCGACGGGGCGGAGGCGGTGAGATTGACCTCCCAGCTGCAGCCAGATGTGGTGCTCATGGACATCCGAATGCCCCATCTCGACGGCATAGCGGCGGCCCGGCAAGTACTGGCTCTGCCGGACCCACCAAAGGTGGTGATGCTGACCACCTTCGATACCGATGAATTGGTGCTGGGAGCGTTGCGGGCCGGGGCGCAGGGGTTCTTGCTGAAGGACACCGCACCTGCCGAGATGATCCAAGCCATTCATCGGGCGGCCGACGGAGAATCGGCGCTATCGCCGTCGGTGCTGTCGACAGTCATCGCGGCCGCCACCTCGATTGAAGACAACAGAACCCAGCAAGCCCGAGCCGAACTCGACATCCTGAGCCGCCGGGAACTGGAGGTCGCCGTCGAGGTTGGCCGGGGACTCAGCAATGCGGAGATCGCGAGTCGGCTGTACCAATCCGTCGCGACGGTCAAGGCCACCTTGACGCGGGTGTTAACCAAGCTGGGGTGCACTAATCGCACACAGGTAGCGATCCTGATCCACGACGCCCGACTGCTGGAGGAGTAGGCACTCTCCAACGATCTACCGGCCTAATGGCTATGGAGCGGGTCTCCGCGAGGAACCGGTAACCCGCTTAAAGCGACCTGCTGCCCGGCGGACATTAGACGCGGCAACCCAACCCTGACTGGATAATCACCTGCGGCCGTGGACCGCATCGCGGGCTGCGACGAAGGCTGCGATAGCGGTGTCGAGCTGGTCGCGGGTCATGGCGGCAGACAGCTGGGTTCTGATCCGGGCCTTGCCCTTGGGCACTACCGGGTAGCTGAAGGCGCGAACATATACCCCACGATCCAGGATTGCATCGGCCATGCGGGCTGCGAGTACCGCGTCGCCGATCATCACCGGCACGATCGGATGATCCGATTCGGGGATCTCAAAGCCGGCTTCGGTCATGCGGGTACGGAAGTATTCCGTATTGTCCCGCAACCGGTCCAAGAGATCTCCCGAGTTGGCCAGCAGATCGAGGGCGGCGATCGTGGCGGCGGTGATCGCTGGGGCGAGCGAGTTACTGAACAGATACGGTCGGGAACGTTGCCGAAGCCAGTCCACAACCGGGCCGCGGGCGCAGGTGTAGCCTCCAGAAGCTCCACCCAAGGCCTTACCGAGGGTGCCGGTGATGATGTCGACACGTTCAGTCACGCCAAACAACTCAGGAGTGCCTGCCCCGGTGGCGCCCACCACACCAACAGCGTGGGAGTCATCAACCATCACGAGAGCCCCATATTCATCGGCGAGGGCGCAAATCTCAGCCAAGGGCGCCAGATAACCATCCATCGAGAACACACCATCGGTGGCGATCACGACGCGACGGGCCGATGCGGTCGCCTCCAATTGGGTGCGCAGATCAGCCAGATCACGATTGCGGTAGCGGAATCGGGCAGCCTTGCTTAGCCGCACCCCATCAATGATGGAGGCGTGATTGAGTTCATCGGAGATGATGGCGTCGCGCTCATCAAAGAGAGTTTCAAATAGCCCACCATTGGCGTCGAAACATGACGAATACAAGATCGAGTCGAATCCTGACGCACCCCCGCGTAGAAAGGAGGTCAACCGGGACTCCAGCTCTTGATGCTGGGTTTGGGTGCCGCAGATGAAACGGACCGAGGCCATCCCGAAACCCCAACGATCCAAGGCCTGTTTGGCCGCCTCAATAAGCACCGGAGAGTCAGCCAAACCGAGATAGTTATTCGCGCACAGGTTGATCACCGGAGCCTTAGGTGTGGTGATGGCTGCCGCCTGCGGGCTTGTCAGCGGGGTTTCCACCTTATACAGGCCCTCAGTGCGTAACTGATCCAGTTGAGTGGCCAGTTCATCAACAAAATTCATCTCGGGTCCTTTCTATGGGCTCACCAACTGGTTCAAATGCGGGGCCGATCATGGTGTAGCTCCCGGCCTCACAGCAGCTCCCCATCCCAGGACATGACCACCTTGCCTGATTTACCGTCACCGGCGACGGCGAAGGCTTCTGCGAACTCGGTGGCAGGGAAACGATGGGTAATCACCCCACTGATATCCAATCCAGAACGGATCAATGCATTCATGGCATACCAGGTTTCGAAGATCTGCCGCCCAGTCACCCCCTGAATAGTCAACATATTGAAGATGACAGTGGCGACGTCAAGGCTCAACGGCGCGGTCGGAGTGCCGAGCAACGCAATCCGGCCGCCATGGGTCATATGCTGGATCATCGACCGCAATGCCGCCTCGGAACCCGACATTTCCAGCCCGATATCAAAACCCTCCACCATGCCGAAACGGTCGTAGGTGTCGGTGAGGTCCTCGCGACCCACATTCACCGTCGCAGTTAACCCAAGACGACGTGCTAACTCCAGCCGCTCCTGACTGAGATCGGTGATCACGACATTGCGGGCGCCCTGGAATTTCGCAACCAGGGCAGCCATGATGCCTATCGGTCCGGCGCCGGTAACCAGCACATCCTCAGCCAGGGCCGGGAACTGGAGGGCCGCGTGGACAGCATTGCCGAAGGGATCGAAGATCGCTGCGACATCCGGGTCAAGGCCATCAGGATGCACCCAGACATTTGCGGCTGGCATAACGAAGTACTGGCAGAAGGCGCCGTCGACGTGGTAGCCGATGCCTTGGGTGTTGCGGCACAGGTGCCGTCGTCCCGCCAAACAGGACCGGCACCGCCCACACACATAGTGGCCCTCACCGGAAACAAATTGGCCGATGCTGAGGTTGGTTACCAGTTCGCCCACCTCGACAATATGACCGGCGAACTCATGCCCCAAGATCCGGGGGGTGGCGACTGTGGCGGCGGCCCAACCATCCCACCGGTCAATGTGGACATCTGTGCCGCAGATACCGGTGCGGGAAACCTTAATCAGCACATCCGTAGGACCCGGGCGTGGGGTAGGAACCTCGATCAGCTCCAGCCCCGGCCCTGGACGTGTTTTCGCGAGAGCCAGCATGGAGCCATCGTTTCACGACCGGCTATCGCACCAACCTCGGGGCAGGTTTCACACGATGGGCCAATTCTTCAGCCCCGTCGTCACCCAAATCTGCCGGTGATGTAATCCTCGGTGGCTTTCTGCTGGGGATTGTGGAAGATCCTTTCAGTAGGACCAACCTCAACGAGATGCCCAGGCTCACCCTGAGCCTTGAGGTTAAAGAAGGCCGTCTCATCGCTAACTCGCGCCGCCTGCTGCATATTGTGGGTCACGATGACGACGGTGTACTCCTCCTTCAGCTCGTGGATCAGGTCCTCAACTGCCAAGGTGGAGATTGGATCCAAGGCTGAGCAGGGCTCATCCATCAACAGCACATCGGGTTGCACCGCGATGGCTCGCGCGATACACAGCCGCTGCTGCTGCCCACCAGAAAGCCCCACCCCGGCCTT
>JBHAEB010000224.1:0-6477 GCA_041855345.1 Arachnia sp.
CGCACCACCGACGTCACCGGTGTGGTTCAGCTGCCGGAGGGCACCGACATGGTCATGCCTGGTGACAACACCGAGATGACCGTTCACCTGAACAAGCCCATCGCCATGGAGGAGAACCTCAAGTTCGCCATCCGCGAGGGCGGCCGCACCGTCGGCGCCGGCAAGGTCGTCAAGATCCTCAAGTGATCTAGCAAGCCGATTCAGGGCCCGTATCGCTACTGCGATGCGGGCCCTGTTTTATTGGGCTCCTTATCCAGTCTTTGAACTCGTTGAGCGGCGGACTGATCCCCAGGGTTAGGGCAGGTCGTCATATCCCGCCCTCTTCCAGCTCAACGTATGGGGCTGATTCCCGGGGATAGGGCAGCCGACGAGACCTGGCCGGCTAGGGCCGGAAATTGAAGGGGGCGATGACAAAATCACCGCGTTCAGCCCCGGGGATAGGGCAGCCGACGAGACCTGGCCAGCTGCTCGTTCCTTGGCCGCAACTGTTCCCTTCACCCGAGCGCGATCTCCTGGTCCCAGGGCAGCGACGAAGGGCGATGAGACCAGCGACACCACATGGGATGGGGCGGCAATGAAACGGGGCCTGTCCACAGCGGCGGCAACAACGATCCGGCCCCCATCCAGCTCAGGCCAGCGAAGCTGACGTGGTTAGCAGCGATCCTGGGTGCTTGCTGGAACCCAGCTCACAGCCGACGCAGCGCCTTCAGCCAGCGCAGTCGCCCGGAGTCCTGGGGCCCATCATGTCCAGGCTGAGAGCTGGGTTCATCAGCCGGTGGCTGAAGCTGATCGGCTTGACCGGTTTGTTCGGCCTCCCAATCCGCCTTGACCTGCTCGACGAAATCAACCCGCACATTTGGAGGCGGCGCCGAGGTGGTTTCTGGCTCCAACCTGGTGCGTGGCAGTGCGTAGACCGCCTCGGTGGTGAGCCAGGTGATCATCTGTTCGCGTACCAGGCAGCGTAGATTCCACAAATCCGCGGCGGTATGAGCGGAAACCACCGCCCGAATGCGGGCATAGCCGCCGATCGCGTCGGTGACCTGTAACTCGCAGGTCCGCCCATCCCACAATTCACTGGCCTGAACCACCCGCTGCAATTCGATACGCATCGCCTCCACTGGAACCAGCCAATCCAAATCGAATTCGATAGTTCCTTGGAGTTTCGGCTCCACCCGGGTCCAGTTTTCGAAGGTCTGTGTGGTGAACAGGGTCGACGGCACGATCCAGCGACGATCATCCCAACTGCGCAGCACCACATAGGTCAATGTGATCTCTTCGATCGTTCCGTTGTTGTTATCGGCGACGACGATGTCCCCGACTCGCAGTGAATCCGTAAAGGCAATCTGGATACCGGCAAAGACATTCGTCAGTGAGGACTGGGCTGCCAAACCCGCCACCAGAGATAGCAGGCCAGCCGAGGCCAGCAGGGAAGCACCGACGGCGCGGAAGGTTTCGAAGGTCAGTAATGCGCCCGCGAACGCCCCCACCCAGACAATGCTGATCAGCACCTTCGCGATGACCTGCATTTGGGTGCGGATTCGCCGGAATTTCGGGGATTCAATAGCGTCGTGGTTGCGGGCGATGACCGAGTCCTCGACGGCCTTGATGATGCCAGTGACGACATAGGCGCTGGCCACTATCAAGGCGATGACGAAACCGTGGATGAAACTGTCTCGCCAGGCCGGAACCGTCGAATATGGGGTCGGTCCCGAGGCCACCATCACCCCAATACCGGCCCCGAGTAAGGTGAGAAATACCCGTTGCGGCATCCGCAGGTGTTTACTGAGGGAACCGAGTTTTGGGCGTTTCCGCATGATCAGCAGCATGAGCAGCGACAACACCATCGATGCGGCCGCTCCGATCAGGAAACCGATAGCCGCGTATCCGGTGATGGTCAACAGATCGAGGGCGACGTCGGTGGGGGTGTCTTCAGCAGGCCACATACCCTCCACCGTAGTCGGTGCCCCGGGAATTGGCTGTGAGCCGCATAGGGAAGGGCTGAAGAAAGCTGTGGACCGCCACGCAACTGGCCGTAGCCCTTCCGCGTTTGGCTGGCTGCTCATCCTCCCGACTGGAGAAAGCTATCCGCAGCCAAGCAACTGGCTAGCATCAGGGCAGCGCCTTTGGCCCCGGTTGCCGGGCCACGAGCCAGATCTCAGCCAGTTACGGGACCGATGACCCTCACGCACGACACCGCTTCCAGGGAGCAGCACAGGGCCTCGCTGTCCTGAATCGCCGAGCCGGAGCGCAGCAACCAGATCGACAGCCTGGCCATTGGCATGGCGGCCTACATTAGCCGCGTTTTTGAATGCTGGCCCATTCGTCCTTCAAACCGACGGTGCGGTGGAACAGCAGCGGGGTGCGATCATCGGCTGCGAAGTACCCAAGCCTTTCGAACTGCACCACCTCACCGGGGGTGACCTCTCCGAGAGCCGGCTCTACCTTGGCAGCGGGCAGCAGTTCCCGGGAGTTCGGATTGAGGTCGTCCAAGGCCTCCCCGGTGCGTTCCCCAGGAGCCTCGGCGGTGAATAGCCGCTCATAGAGGGCCACCGTCGCATCTAAGGCGTGAGTGGCTGAAACCCAATGCATCGTCGACTTCACCTTGCGGCCATCGGCTGGGGTGCCGCCACGAGATTCAGGATCGTAACTGCACCGGACCTCGACGACATTGCCGGCCTCGTCCTTGACCAGATCGGTGGCGGTCACTAAATACGCGCCGCGTAGCCGAACCTCCCGGCCAGGACTGAGCCGGAAGTACTTCGGCGGCGGGACCTCGCGGAAATCATCCTGCTCGATCCATAGCTCGCCGGTGAACGGTACCTGGCGGGTGCCATCGGCTGGATTCTCGGGGTTATTCGGTACCTCAAACCATTCCACGACGGGATCGCCCTGGGGATCAGTGGGCCAGCCTTCCAGCACGACCTTCAAAGGACGCAGGACAGCCATGCGGCGCTGCGCGGTTTTGTTGAGTTCGCGTCGCACAAAGGACTCCAGCTCCTCAATGGCCTTGCGGGAGTTGGTGCGGGTGGTGCCGACCTCTCGGCAGAATGCACGGATGGCGGCGGCGGGGTAACCGCGACGACGCAGCCCCCGGATGGTGGGCATCCGGGGATCATCCCAGCCTTCGACCACACCGTCGGCCACCAGCTTCGCTAGACGGCGTTTGCTGGTGACGGTGTGGGTCAGCTCAAGGCGAGCGAACTCGTATTGCCGTGGGGGAGCAGCCTCCAACTCAACCTGCTCTAGGAACCAGTCATAAAGCGGACGATGGGATTCAAACTCCAGTGTGCAGATGGAATGGGTGACACCCTCAATGGCGTCGGATTGGCCATGGGCCCAGTCATAGGTGGGATAGATGCTCCACTGATCACCGGCCCGGTGGTGAGCGAGGTGCCGGATGCGGTACATCACCGGGTCACGCATCTGCATATTCTCGTGGGCCATATCGATCTTGGCGCGCAGCACCCGCGACCCGTCGGGGAATTCTCCGGCACGCATCCGGGTGAACAGGTCGAGATTCTCTGCCACCGAGCGGTCTCGATAGGGGGAATTCACCCCCGGGGTGCCGAAGGATCCGCGCTGGGCGGAGATGGTCTCGCCATCCTGGTCGTCGACATAGGCTAGGCCTTTGCGGATCAGCAGCACAGCCCAGTCATAAAGCTGCTCGAAGTAGTCCGAGGCGTGGCGCACATCGGCGGGGGTATAACCCAGCCATTCGATATCTTCGACGATGGAGGTGACGAACTCCTCCTCCTCAGTCTCTGGATTGGTGTCGTCGAGTCGCAGCATGCACTGCCCCTGGAAGTCATTGGCGGTGCCGAAGTCGACGACGATGGCCTTGGCATGGCCGACATGTAGGAAACCGTTGGGTTCGGGTGGGAACCGGGTTTGGACCCTACCGCCGTAGGTACCCGCCTCGTTATCGCGACGGATGGCCTCGGTGATGAAATTGTTTGGGATCGCCGGTTCACTCATGGCACGAGAAGCTACCACTTTTTCACCTCATCCTTCAGCGGTGGTCTAGTCGCGCTGCTGTGCGCCGACTGCTCGGCCTAGATACTTCGTCGGTAGGAGAGTGTCAGGGGTCCAGGGTGTAGAGCCAAGCCAACAGGAGTGAGCGGGCAAAGCCGTCGTCGATAGGAACCTCACGGGCCAATTCCAGGGCCTCGGCGCGCGCCTCGGGACTGGACAGCGCATAGTAGGCGAGCAGCAGATCCCCGTATGTCCGGTCGAAGGTATCAGCGGTGAGCGCCTCCTCGACATTGGTGGCCACACGTTCCTGGTCCACTCCCAGATATGTCGAGCCAGGGGTGACCGGCAGCACTTGGATCGCTAGCCCCGCCTCGGGCTCGGCCGAGAACCAGGTGGCGAAATCCCGCTTGCCTCCGAAATTGAGAGGCAGATAGCTGTGCTCTAAGGGGGCGTAGAGCGGATCATTCATGTCGAAATTCAGCCAATATGCCAGTGCCGCATCAGCCTCACTGGCGTGCATCCAGGCGGCTTGATCAGCCAACGCGGTGTCGTCGACCACCCCCGCCCACAGCCGCAAGCCCATCCAGGCCGCGACCGCCTCGCTTGTGGATTCCTGGTTATTGGCATCCGCGAATGGGGATACCCCAGAAGCCCAGGAATGCGACGCCCAGGCATCGTAGACGCGAAGCTGTGGGAACGCATTGGAGGCTGAGGGGCGGGCGATGTCCGAAACTAGCAAGGTGATGATGGGGCTGACACGATCTTTGAGTTCAGGATCGTCCATCACGACCAGCGCGGCGGCGTAGAGAAAGTAGCCGTAGTGGAAATGGTGATCGTTGTACTGCTCTGATCCGAAGCTGGGGACTTGCCCCACCATGCCCCGGTTGGTCACGTCGTAGAAGAAACACCGTGCCGCATCGGGGCTGCCACAGCCTCCGGGATTGGTCCACGTCAATAACTCCGGCACCAGTCGGTCGCGGAGCTGTTGGGCCAAGTCGTCTCGTCCTAGCGAGGTGGCAAGGTGCAGCAGTTGGGCGTCCCGAGCCAGTGCTTTCCCGCCGAAATATGTGTCGGCCGGGTAATCGGCGAGCCCCGCGACATCCTGCTCTAATTGGGTGCTGAGATCGGCCTTTGCCTCGTCGTTGAGTTTCTCGACGGGGTAGGTGGCGGGTGCGTCAACCGCTGGAGCGGTCCAGGTCAGTGCCCGTGTCGAACACAATGGCAGTTGGCCGTAGACGCTGTCATAGGTGCCAAGCTGGCAATCAGCGCTGTTTTCCTCGGTCAACTGGTGTGGCATAGCAGCCACCAGGGCAGGGGATCCGTCATCGGTCTGCCACCCGATGGTGGTAGATACCTCCTGGTCGTCCGCCCGCCATTCCAGGCTCGATGAGGTGATGGGGTGCGTTTGCGCCACCAGATCCTCGACAGACGCGCCATCGGGAATAGCCAGCCAAGTGGCGTGTTGTCCGGTCTCCAACTGAACCTGGGAAGTCTGGTCTAATCCAGAGGTGGCTAGAGCGAAGTTCTCGGCCAACTTGCCGTAGTTGAGGCTTACCGATTGAGACGCGGTGAAAGTGATTTGCGGTGACCCCTGAGCTAGGACCACCCGTCCGATCGCCCCGGAGCTATCGTAGGCCTCCACCGTGACGGTGGCCGTGTCATAAGCCACCACACGCCAGCCCTGGATATTGGGGATGGTCACCGTAACGTCGGCTTTGTGTCCACCGGTCAACGTGTTGGCCGTGGCCTGCACATCGGGAAGACCAAAAGTGAAACCAGCCGAAGTCAACTGAAAGCTGAGCGGTAGGGGATAAACCGGCAGGGGTTCTGCCCCGAAAACAAGCCCAGAGAACCACCGATTGGTGGGGGGAACCAACCCTTCTGCAAGACGCGCCGGGTTTAGGTCCTTCCCCACCATGTGGCTGACCCCGTCCAGGGCTGCTTTTTCACCCGGTAAATCGCTGGTGGGTGCCGGTTCAGGCTCTCGTGATGGGCGCAGAAGGATGCTCAGCAAGCAGATCAGTAGCACCACCAGCACGATGATGGTTAAAGGGCGGGTGAAAAACTTCCTCACCGCAGCCCGATCTTCACCAAGAACTGTCTCATAGCCTCGGTGGGCCCGGCCAATAGACCATCATCCCGGAGACTCATGATGGCGGTTACGGGTGTGCCGCGTCGAGTGAGCAATTCCAGATCCTCGGCTTGGAGCTCCTCACTGACAACGGTTACCTCTGTGACGGTCGCACCGCCAGCCTCGTCATCATCAATCTTCACGCTCAGTACATTACCGTTGACCAGCTGACCATCCGGTAGGTGAATAGTGACCGGTCCGTTGGTTTCGATGCGGCCGTAATCTGACGGGTTAAGGGTGAAGCGTGCCAGCACTGTCTTGTTCTTCTGCGAGACGATGGTGGCGACTTGCTCCCCACTGCCAACGAAGGTGCCTTGGTAGGCGGTGTACTCCTCCAGATAGCCGTCGATGGTGGCTACGAATGTGACGGTGCC
>JBHAEB010000225.1:0-3061 GCA_041855345.1 Arachnia sp.
CACTAAGCACACCGAATTAATGCAGTAGCGGTCGTCTGTGGGGGTGTCATAGCCCTCACCGTGGAAGACATGACCCAGGTGAGAGTTGCAGGCAGCACACCGAACCTCGACCCGAGGACGCGATGGGATAGACAAATCCTCAAGGTAAAGCACGCTATTTGGCGTCAACGGTTCAAAGAAGCTCGGCCAGCCGCACTGAGAGTGAAATTTAGAGTCACTGGCAAACAGTTCGGTGCCGCAGCCCCGGCAGGCATAGACCCCTGGTGTGGTGGTGTCAGTGTACTCCCCAGTAAATGGGGCTTCAGTGCCGTTTTGGCGCAACACCCGATATTCCAGTTCATTGAGGCGTTGCCGCCACTGCTGGTCACTGAGATCCAAGGGAAAAGGGCCAGTCATCATTCATCCTTCGTGTGGATCGATGTCAAGCAGGCGCATCGCTGCGAAGGCATAACGCGCCAAGATGAGTTCACTTACACGGGGATCTTCGGTAATGGGCGGTGTCACTGCCAGTGCGCCAGCACGTAACGCAGCTTGATGGTGAGCTCGAAACACCGGACCTGAGGTCAGAAACAGCGACCCAACTGCGATATGACGACGTCCTTGGGATCGAAGAGCAGCAATGGCTGTTGCAGTTGCCCTTCCCGTGGTGTCGTTGTGGGCGAGTTGTACGGGCAATTTGTGATGAGTTGCCCATTGGCGGGCTCGACGTGCCAGCAAGGAATTTCCACGAACATCACCCCCGGCAGGGCAGGCCAGGACGAGGGCATCCACCTCAACGGCGTTCGCACGGTGTAGCTCCTCGCGGAGTTTGGCATCCAGCACATTGAGCAACTCAACGGCAGGGCCGATGGGTCTGGCTATCACGATGCTGATATCGGGAAATAGGCTGACCACCTCGTCTTTGGTGCGAGTCAGCACGGGTGAGTGATCGGCTGCAGAGACCAGATCCATGGGGACCATCGCGATCTCCAAACTTCCGGCCTCCGCTAATTTCGAGACCGCCTGTTGGACCGTCGGGGTGCGGCTATTGAGCAGTCCCAGACTCACATCAAGATCAGGGCGCAGCATGCGGAGTCGGTTAACAACGGCATCGAGGGAGGCTAAAGCGAGGGGATCGTCATCGCCTCGGGCGACGAGAACGATCGCAGGAGCGGCCATATCATCCTCCTTCGTGCATCAATAGGGAGTGCTCGGAGGAGCAACGGTGGGCGATGGCGGTTTCGAACCGCCGACCTCTTCGGTGTGAACGAAGCGCGCTACCACTGCGCCAATCGCCCGTGCGGTCAGACACTTTAGCGCACCATCAGGCCTGGCGCCAATCCAGTAGGGTTGACCAGCAGTTCCACGTCGACGAGGAGATTGCCATGACGGCCCAGCCCACCATGTCCCAGCAAGTGGCGCACGCCCTCAACAATGTGCCAACCGGAATCTACATCGACGGTTCATGGCGCGAGGCTGCCACCGGGGCCAGGTTTCCGGTCATCAACCCCGCAACGGGTCAGATCCTCGTCGAGGTAACCGATGCCACACCCGATGATGGGATGGCTGCCCTGGATGCAGCGGTGGCTGCCCAGGAATCCTGGGCGGCCACCGCACCCCGCACCAGGGCGGAGTTGTTGCTTAATCTGTTTCACATCATCCGCAACCGGAGCGAGGATTTCGCTACCTTGATGACCCTGGAGATGGGTAAGCCCTTGGCTGAGGCGCGGACGGAAGTGCTCTATGGCGCGGAGTTTCTCCGGTGGTTCGCTGAGGAGGCAGTTCGCATCGATGGCCGATCAGCTATCACCCCGGAGGGGAATCTCCACGTGTTCACGATGCCCCGACCGGTTGGGCCGGTGCTGGCAATTACGCCATGGAATTTTCCCCTCGCTATGGCCACCAGGAAACTGGGGCCGGCGCTGGCGGCTGGCTGCGTCGGGATTCTTAAACCATCGCTGCTAACCCCGTTGACCGCATTGGCCTTCGCTGAAGCCTGCCGGGAAGCGGGAATACCCAAGGGGGTCATCAATGTCCTACCGACATCGGATGCGCCCCCAGTAACGGCTGCGATCATGGCGGATCCTCGACTGCGGAAACTGTCCTTTACCGGCTCCACCCAGGTGGGTAAGGCGCTGCTTCGGCAGGCCGCCGATAATGTGTTGCGTACATCGATGGAGCTTGGCGGGTGTGCCCCATTTATCGTCTTCGCTGATGCAGACCTGGATCGCGCCGTGCAAGCCGCCAGATCGGCAAAACTGCGCAATATGGGGGAGGCCTGCAATGCGGCCAATCGGTTCTATGTTGCCCACGAAGTAGCCGACGAGTTCGCACATCGGTTAGCTGCTGAATTTGAGCCCCTCGTTGTGGGTGATGGTCTCGATCCCGACACGGATATCGGTCCGATCATCACGCAGGCTCATCGAGACCGGATCGCGGGGCTGGTCAATCAGGCATGTGACAGCGGGGCCGAGCTACTTGCCGGCGGGGAATCTGTTGGAGAGCAGGGATATTTCTATCGACCAACGGTCCTCAACAAGGTGGATCCTGCTGCCCATGTGGTTCATGAGGAGATTTTTGGCCCCGTCGCCCCCGTGGTGAGCTTCCAGGACGAGGACGAGGTGGTGGGGTGGGCCAATAGTTCACCCGTAGGGCTGGCCGCCTATGTGCACACCGCCAGCATCGATCGGGCGATGAGAATGGCGCAGCGACTCGAAGTGGGCATGGTCGGGATCAACTCTGCGGCAATCTCGAACCCGGCTGCGCCCTTCGGCGGAGTAAAACACTCCGGCCTGGGGCGTGAAGGGGGACCGGAGGGCATCGCCGAGTACCTGGAAACCATCTATCTTGGGCTGCCCACGAGCCACTGAGCCTGATTTTCCGAGCCGAGGGGGAGCGGATTTGCAAAGGCCCAGAAAGCTGCTAATGTTCTCTACGCGCCAAACGGGGCCCCTTCCACGGAAGGGAAACTGATCAGCGCATGCGGACGTGGCTCAGTTGGTAGAGCATCACCTTGCCAAGGTGAGGGTCGCGAGTTCGAATCTCGTCGTCCGCTCGGAGACAAACTCCACCCGGTGGAGTG
>JBHAEB010000226.1:0-4703 GCA_041855345.1 Arachnia sp.
AGTTACAGCGAATGGACCCTGATGAGGTCTTCGAAGACGTGATCCGACGCATCGCCTGCGAGGTTGGCGCCTGATGTACACCCGCGTGGTGCGGCTCGCCACGCCCGCCGATGTGGCGGGGGTGGTCGCTCAGCGCTTCCTAGACCGGCTGACCAAGCTACTCAGCACCCGCGACGAGGTCCATATTTGCCTTACCGGTGGCGGTACCGCTGACCAGGTGTATGAGAAATTCGCTGAACTCGCTGCTGGAGCGGAACTCGACCTGACCCATCTGCACCTGTGGTGGGGAGATGAACGATTCGTCGCCGCCACTGATCCGGCCCGCAATTCGCTGCAGGCTATCAGCCGCCTCGCCCGAACCCTGCCCATCCAGTCAGCACATATCCATATGATGGCGGCCAAGGAAGGCCGGGCCGATGCTTACGAGAGCGCCGCTGAATATGCTGCCGAATTGGGGGCTACACGATTCGACCTGACCTTCATGGGGATGGGAATCGACGGTCACGTCGCCTCGATATTCCCCCACCACCCCAGCAGTGAGCCCACCAGCCGCACCGTCATCGGGGTCACGGAATCACCCAAACCTCCAGCTGAGCGGATCTCCTTGACCCTGCCTACGCTGTGTCGCTCCGACGAGGTGTGGTTCGTGGCTACAGGTGCCGCCAAGGCCCGAGCCCTAGCGGCTGCCCTGGCAGGAGACGAGGAGCTACCGGCCTCTCAAGTCCATGGCACAAGCGCCACATTCTGGTTTATCGACGAGGCAGCTGCCGCTCACCTTCCCCCGCGATACCGCTGCCCCATATAAAAGGGCTGGCCGACCGAAAACAGGTCGTCGCGGCGCGTTCTACTGCGGCAGCTTCGTCGCGCGACGACCATGGTCTGATGGCTCAGCCCAGAGCGTTCCTTAGTAGATCACTTCACCTGCGGCACGGCGCGCCCGAAGCGCGGCCACCGCCTCTTGCAGGATTTGAGCGGCTTCAGCCTCGGAACGACGTTCCTTCACATAAGCCAGGTGAGTCTTATAGGGGGTGATCTTGGGTGGCGGTGGTGGATTCTCGGCGTCAGTATTGGCCGGGAGCCCGCACCGGGGACAATCCCAGGACTCAGGGATCACGGCGTCTGCAGCAAAAGCTGGACGAGTTTCGTGCCCACTGGCGCAATAGTAGGAAACATGAAGCCGGGGGGCGGCATCGCCCCGCTCTGCCTCTCCCATGGGACCGGCGCCTACGCGGCTACCGCGGATGGCGTTGCCACCTGCCACAACTAACTCCTAGACAGCTCGAATAGGGAATCGACGATCACACGCCAATGCGGTAAAGCACCAGCAGGCCGACGACTGTAACAACCCACACGATGGTGAGCACCAATGTGATGCGATCCAACCGCCGCTCAGCCGTTGACACCCCACCCATCGAGGTGGACATGCCGCCGCCGAAGAGGTCAGACATGCCGCCACCACGGCCTTTGTGGAGAAGTACGGACAGGGCCAGCAGCGCGCTGAGGACAATGAGAATCACCGACAGCGTGGTGATGGGCCAACTCACAAGGGGGACGATCACGCCGAGTAGTTTAACTGAGCACTCAAAATTCATCACATTGCGGGCTTGGATAGTGCGAGCAAAACCCGCCGCTTGAACAGCAATCCTAAATGACTAGGAGAAATACACAAACGCCGGGTATGGGCCAGTGAAACAGCCCATACCCGGCGTTCGTGAGGGGATCAGCCAAACAGCACGATGGCAGCGAATTCCTCCGCCTTCAGGCTGGCGCCTCCTACCAGGGCGCCGTCAACATCGGGCTGGGCCATGATCTCGGCCACATTCGAGGCCTTCACAGAGCCGCCGTATTGGATGCGGATAGCATCAGCGGTGGCCTGGTCATAGAGAGCGGCGACCTCTTGACGGATGGCGCCGCAGACCTCTTGAGCATCCTCAGGGGTGGCGACCTCACCTGTGCCGATGGCCCACACCGGCTCGTAGGCGATCACTAGGCTCGCGACCTGCTCGGCGGGGATTCCCGCCAGGCAACCGCGCACCTGCTCAAGGGTGTATTCGACGTGGGTGCCCTGCTTGCGGACCTCGAGGCCCTCGCCGCAGCAGATGATCGGGGTCATTCCGGCAGCCAGTGCCTTGACAGCTTTGGCGTTGATCAGGGCATCGGTCTCACCGTGGTATTCACGACGCTCGGAATGGCCCACCACCACATATTGCACACCCAGCTTGGCCAGCATGTCCGCGCTGATCTCACCGGTGTAGGCACCCGAGTCGTGCTCGGAGACGTTCTGGGCACCCACCTTGATCGGGAACCTGTCGCCTTCGATGAGGGTCTGCACGGTACGCAGGTCGGTGAATGGTGGGATGACCACGCAGTCAACGGATTTGCCGTCGTATTCCTTATCGGCCAGGGTCCATGCCAGCTTCTGAACCAAACCCGTCGCCTCCACATGGTTGAGGTTCATCTTCCAGTTACCCGCCATAATCGGCTTGCGCGCCATATCAGTTACCCTCCTTCAGCACCGCGATACCGGGGAGGATCTTGCCCTCCATGAGCTCCAGCGACGCGCCGCCGCCTGTGGAGATATGACCAAAGGCCTCATCGGCGAAACCGAGGGCCCGCACAGCGGATGCGGAATCGCCGCCACCAACCACACTCACGCCCTTAACCTCAGTCAAGGCCTGAGCCACGGCGCGGGTGCCGGATTCGAGGCCAGGAATCTCGAAGACCCCCATGGGGCCATTCCAGAACACCGAGGCAGCCTCCGCGATAGCGGCACCGAACAACGCCTCGGTGGCTGGACCGACGTCGAGACCCATCTTGTCGGCGGGAATCGACTCAGCGCTGACAACCTCAACCTCACCGACCGTGCGGGCGGCGAAATCGACCTCACTGGCCACCCGGACATCCACCGGGAGCAAGATTCGCTTACCGGCGTCCTTGGCTGCCTGCAGGTAACCAAGGCAGGCCTCGATCGAGGCATCATCCACCAAGGAGCCGCCCACACCATGGCCTTGGACCTTGAGGAAGGTGAAGGCCATGCCACCACCGATGATGAGTGTGTCGGCAACCTTGAGCAGATTGTCGATGACAGCCAGCTTGTCGGCGACCTTCGCGCCACCCAGTACCACAACGAAGGGGCGCTTGGGATTCTCGGTCAGGCCCTCGAGCACCTCGATCTCGGTGGCCACCAAGGAACCAGCCGCTGAAGGCAGCAGCTTGGCGATGTCGTAGACCGAGGCCTCCTTGCGGTGCACCACACCGAAACCATTGGAGACGAAGTAATCACCAAAGGCGGCGTATTTCTTAGCCAACTCTTGGCGGGCGGCATCGTCCTTGGATTTCTCCCCCGCTTCGAAGCGGACATTTTCAAGCAGCGCGACATCACCGTCACCCAGCGAGGCCACCACGGCCTGCGCGGAGGGACCAACGACATCCTCGGCCAGCTTCACATCGGTGCCGAGGAGTTCGCCCAGCCGCGTAGCAACGGGGGCCAGAGAGTATTTGGGATCTGGCTCACCCTTGGGACGTCCCAGGTGGGCCAGGATGACGATACGGGCCCCGGCTGCACGCAATTCGGTCAGCGTGGGCAACGCGGCCTTGATCCGACCGTCGTCAGTGATGTTCTTATCCGCGTCCAGCGGCACGTTGAAGTCGCAACGCACCACGACGCGCTTACCGGCGAGATCGCCGAGCTGAGCAACTTGCTTCATAGGTTTCTCCCGTTGGGCTTGAGGACACACCGGCCCCGCCTACACAGCTGCAGACGGGGCCGAATGTCACGAGTGAGATCAGAGCTTGCTGCCGACCAGGGCAGTGAGGTCAACCAGGCGGTTGGAGTAGCCCCACTCGTTGTCATACCAGCCGACAACCTTGACCTGATTGCCGATCACCTTGGTCAGCTTGGCATCGAAGGTGCAGGAAGCCGGATCGGTCTCGATGTCCTTGGAGACCAGATCCTCTTCGCTGTAAACCAAGACCTTGCCGTCAGCGGCCTTCTTAACGATCTCGTTGACTTCCTCGACGGTGGTTTCGCGAGCAGCCTCGAAGGTCAGGTCGGTAGCCGACCCGGTCGGGGTGGGAACGCGCAGGGCGTAGCCGTCAAGCTTGCCCTTCAATTCGGGTAGCACGAGAGCGACAGCCTTAGCGGCACCGGTGGTGGTGGGAACGATGTTCAAGGCAGCGGCGCGGGCGCGACGCAGGTCCTTGTGGGGGGCGTCCTGCAGGTTCTGATCCTGGGTGTAGGCGTGGATGGTGGTCATCAGGCCCTTGGTGATGCCGAGGGCATCGTTGAGGGCCTTAGCCATCGGGGCCAGGCAGTTGGTGGTGCAGGATGCATTGGAAATGATGTGGTGGGCTGCTGGATCGTACTTATCGTCGTTGACGCCCATCACGATGGTGATGTCCTCATTCTTCGCGGGGGCGGAGATGAGAACCTTCTTGGCACCAGCGTCAATGTGGGCCTTAGCCTTGGTGGCATCGGTGAAGAAACCGGTGGACTCGATGACGATGTCGACACCCAGCTCGCCCCAGGGCAGGTTGGCGGGATCGCGCTCAGCGAAGGCCTTGATCTCCTTGCCGTCGACGTGGATGGCGTCGTCGTCATAGGAAATCTCGCCGGGGAAGCGGCCCAGGATCGAGTCGTACTTGAGGAGGTGGGCCAGCGTCTTGTTGTCAGTGAGGTCGTTGACAGCAACCACCTCAAGGTC
>JBHAEB010000227.1:0-28232 GCA_041855345.1 Arachnia sp.
GATAGGTGGGGACTTCTTGCACTGTACGTAGGGAATCTAGCTCTGCTTCTTATCTGGGGTCTTCGCTGTGGATTGCTGTGGGCTGGAGGATCTAGCTTTGAGGGTGTTCGTGCGGTGGTATAGGGCGGTGGAAGCTGAGCTTCCACCGCGGTTGCACGATAGGTGGGGACTTCTTGCACTGTACGTAGGGAATCCTCGCGCTCTAGGCAGTGAATCCAGCCCTGTGAGTTTCCTGAGGTCGGCGTTATTGCTGTGGGTGGAGGATCCAGGCTGTCGGCTGTTGGTACGGCTTAGGGTGTGGTTTCCGTCGGTTTTCCGTGGGCCCGGGGTGTGGAATTGGTTGGCTGCTTTGGTGGGGCTGGGAGCTGAGGTTGCTCAGGTCTGCGCGATTCACAACCCTCCACCGAGGCGGCGACGACCCGCCGGGTTTTAGGCTGTTTTGATCCAGGCTCTAAGCTGGGTTGAGCGAGGCAGGCGCAAGTTGCGTCGCGTCTCGCAGGAGGAGAAGGATATGTTTGATCGGTTTACTGATCGCGCCAGACGCGTCATCGTGCTGTCGCAGGACGAGGCCAAGCTGCTCAATCACAATTACATTGGGACCGAACACCTGCTGCTCGGCCTCATTCATGAGGGTGAGGGCGTCGCGGCCAAGGCCCTGGAGCAGATCGGGGTGACCTTGGAGGCAGCCCGTGGCCAGGTGGTTGAGATCATGGGCCAGGGCCAGCAGGTGCCAACTGGCCATATCCCGTTCTCACCGCGCGCCAAGCGGGTGCTGGAGCTATCGCTACGCGAAGCCCTGCAGATGAACCACAATTACATCGGTACCGAGCACATCCTGCTCGGTTTGGTCCGTGAGGGCGAAGGGGTTGCAGCCCAGGTGCTGCTGAAACTCGGCGCTGACCTCAACCGGGTGCGAGCCACTGTCATTCAGCTGCTGGCGGGCTATCAGGGTAAAGAGGCATCAATGGCTGGGGCCCCTGAAGCCGGCCCGGAGAAGTCCAGCTCTCAGGTGCTGGATCAGTTTGGGCGTAACCTCACCCAGGCGGCCCGTGAAAACCGGCTCGATCCGGTGATCGGTCGGATCAGTGAGATCGAGCGCGTGATGACCGTGCTGAGCCGTCGCACCAAGAACAACCCAGTGCTGATCGGGGAACCCGGTGTCGGCAAAACTGCCGTCGTCGAGGGCTTGTCGCAGGCAATCGTCCGTGGCGATGTGCCTGAGACCCTGCGAGACAAGCAGATCTACACCCTCGATCTCGGTGCGCTAGTAGCGGGCTCTCGCTACCGTGGCGATTTCGAGGAGCGGCTGAAGAAGGTGCTCAAAGAGATCAAGACTCGTGGTGACATCATGCTGTTCATCGACGAGATCCACACCCTGGTTGGGGCCGGCGCAGCCGAAGGGGCCATCGACGCAGCGAGCATCCTCAAGCCGATGCTGGCTCGCGGCGAATTGCAGACCATTGGCGCAACCACCTTGGATGAATACCGCAAGCACATTGAAAAGGACGCGGCCTTGGAACGTCGCTTCCAGCCGATCCAGGTGGCTGAGCCCTCAGTGGCGCTCACCGTCGACATTCTCAAGGGACTTAGGGACCGCTACGAGGCCCACCACCGCATCACGATCACCGATGAGGCGTTGGTGGCTGCCGCAACCATGGCGGATCGATACATTCAGGACCGGTTCCTGCCGGATAAGGCCATTGACCTGATTGACGAGGCCGGTGCTCGGTTGCGAATTCAGCGGATGACCGCGCCGCCGGATCTACGGGAATTCGATGAGCAGATTGCCAGCCTCAAGGTCGAAAAGGATGCGGCCATTGACGCCCAGGATTTCGAGACTGCGGCTCGGCTGCGCGATGACGTGACCCGGCTGCAGGCGCAGCGTCAGGAGAAGGAGGAGGCCTGGAAGCAGGGCGACTCCGATATCCCGGCAGTGGTGGGTGAAGAGGAAATCGCGGTAGTGCTATCTGGCAGCACCGGTATTCCTGTGTTCAAGCTCACCGAGGAGGAATCGGCGCGACTGCTTCGGATGGAGCAGGAACTGGGTAAGCGGTATATCGGGCAGGAAGACGCGGTCAAAGCTTTGGCCCGCTCGATTCGTCGTACCCGAGCTGGACTCAAGGATCCAAAGCGTCCTTCCGGCTCATTCATCTTCGCCGGCCCCTCGGGTGTTGGTAAGACGGAACTGACCAAGGCGCTGACGGAATTCCTATTCGGTGACGAGGATGCCTTGATCACCCTCGACATGAGTGAATACTCCGAGAAACACACAGCATCTCGGATGTTCGGTTCCCCGCCCGGATTCGTCGGCTATGAGGAGGGCGGCCAGCTCACCGAGAAGGTGCGTCGCAAGCCATTCTCTGTGGTGCTCTTCGATGAGATCGAGAAGGCCCACCCGGATATCTTCAACTCGCTGTTGCAGATTCTCGACGAGGGGCGCCTCACCGACGCCCAGGGCCGAGTGGTGGACTTCAAGAACACCGTCATCGTGATGACCACGAACCTTGGCTCACGCGATATCAGCAAGGGTGTCAACCTGGGCTTCTCGCGGGCCGGGGATGAAGCCTCCAGCTACGAGAAGATGAAGGCTAAGGTTTCCGACGAGCTGAAGCAGCACTTCCGTCCGGAATTCCTCAACCGCGTCGACGAGATCGTGGTCTTCCATCAGCTCACCCAGGCCGATATCGAAAAGATCGTCGACCTCATGGTGGCTCAGATCGGGGCCAGGCTGGCCGACCGCGATATGGGCCTGGAATTGACCCCCGCCGCGAAGTCGCTGGTGGCGCGCCGTGGCTTCGATCCGGTGCTGGGAGCCCGTCCACTGCGTCGCGCGCTCCAGCGCGATATTGAGGATGTGCTGGCCGAGAAGATCCTGTTTGGTGAATTGGTGCCCGGGCAGATCGTCCAGGTCGATGCTGCTGAAGACGGGGCCGAGCTGCCCTTCACCTTCACCGGCTTGGCCAAACCGGAGACAGTCCCAGCGTCCTGACCATCGCCACAGTGCCCCCCGAGCGGTTACGCCGGGGGGCACTGCTGTGTCTTGGCTGAAATACCGCGATGGTTTGCGGCCCTGCATGGCGCCAGCAGAGAATGCCGGGGGCGCTGTGCTGGTCGCCCGCCTTGTCGTGGATACCGGCGCCGTACGGGGACAAGCCCACACAAGACCGTTACATCGACGGTGCTGGGGCAGCCGTCGTGCCGTTGGCGGTTCGAAACCCATACGTCCGCACAGACGGCGAACGTTACACCGGCTGGGGCCCTCGTCGTGGCTGAGACAGGGCTGATTCGGCTGATCTGGGTCAGGGAGTGGGCAAGCTGTGGCTCAGCGTGGTCCGGCGGACTAGGGCCGCTGCTGGGATGGCAGCGATGAGCCCGACGGGAATGGCCAACAGCAATGGAAGAACCGACGTCGTCAGAGGAGTAGCCAGCGTTGAGAAGCCCTGATATACCAAGGCATGCTGGATGGCCCATCCAGAGATGGTGCCGCTGATCAAACCGAGGATCATGCCAAAGGCCGCCAACAACACCCCCTCACCGAGCATCATGGCCGCCAACTGTTGCTCGCTGGCGCCCATCACCCGTAACGCCCCGTAATCGCGACGCCGATCCAGAACGGCCAGAGCCAATAGCAACGCAAGCCCCAATGCCCCAGCCGTCAATGCGACTTGGAAGAACTCAGTAAATGGCAGGAAATCCTCCGCCACCGCCTCTGCCTTGAGCTGTCCCAGCTCGGTGGGGGTGGTCACCATCATCAGCGGGTTGCTTTCGATGATCGGTGCCATGGCGGCGACCACCTCGTCGTAGGCCTCTTCGCTGCTGAGGCTCAGGCCCACCCAGGTATCGACATCGGCGATGCCGCGGCTGGTGAGGGCCTCACGCACTGTCACGATATCGGCGGGGCTGAATTCACCGGCCACATGGAAGATCCCGACCACGCGTAAGGCGATATTGCTGCGGCCATGGGTGAACCGGAATAAATCATCAAGGGCGATGCCATGTTCCTTGGCCCAACTTGAGGAGACCATGACCTCATTGGGCTGTGTCGGAGCGCGCCCAGATCGGACCTCGGTGGCGAATACCGCAGGGAAGTCCTCCGGGGCGGACACGGCCACACTGAGCGGCTTACCGTTGACATTGGCGTGGTGGATGGCCACGGAATTGACCCCAGTAACCCCAGGGACCGCGGCGACGAATTGGGTCAGCTCGGGAGAGAAACTGTGGCCCCGCTGGTTGGTGATCAGGTGGGTTGCGGTGAAACTCTGTGGGATCTCACGCTCCGCAGTGGCCTTGCCGGAGGCGCCGACGACGCCGCTCGCGGCCAACACCGCAGTTGCCATCACCAATATCGCCAGCCCGACACTGAGGCGATGGGGACGCTGGGTTGCCTGATGGGCCATCACCCGAGTCAAGGCGCCCACGTGACCGGGGATTCGGGTGGTCAACCAAACCAGAGCAGGGCGGCCCACCATGGAACTAGTCAGAGCAGCCCCGGCGATCAATGCGCCGCTGGCGACGAGCGCCCACAACACCGGCACCGGCATGGCGCCCAGTCGTTGGGCAAACATCAAAACGAAACCAACAGCGACCAAACCGATACCGCTCCAGGCCTCCTCACCCAACCACTGGCTGGCTGCACTGAAGCGACGTACTGAGATCGGGTAGGTCCGGGTAGCGGCCAGCGCATGCTGGTTGGCTGCCAATAGCGCACACAGCACACCTACGCCGAAGACCACAGCTGCGCCATCAAAACCAAGTCCAGGCGATGGTGACCCGATCGGCATCCCGGCCTGGGCCAAGGTGTTATGGGCCCAGCCTTGAAGCAGCGCTGCCAGCAGCACACCAGCCAAGGAACCGGTCACAGCGACAGCGAGGCCTTCACTCATCACCATCTGCCAGGTCATCAGCCGACTGGCCCCCATTACCCGCAACGAAACGATGGATTCGTGTTGCCGTCGCACGAGACGACCGAAGACGGTATTGGTTAAGGCGATGGTCGCCAATATGACCAATAGCCCTAGCGCAGCTAAGGCAAGCAAGGTGCCAGTCAACGCCGGATGTAGCCAGAACCGGTGCGCATTGTCGATAGAAGTTGGGGTGGCACTGACATAGCCATAGGGCAGCGTCGAGTTCACCGCCCCGGCAACTGCGTTGATATCGGCACCATCAGCCAGGGTCAGGGCGAAAGCGTTCCATCCCTGCTGGCCGCCGAGGAAGAGGTCTCGGGCCTGAGCGGGGCTGAGCATAACGAAGGATGAGGTGCCAGGAGAGGAGCCTGCCAATTCCACGACGCCAACGATGGTGGCGTTGAGGGTGCGGGATGAGGCGTCGTGGATGAGCAACACCTCGTCGCCGAGGGATTTACCAAGCTCCTTCAAGGTCACAGCATCGATCACCACCTCCCCGGCATTGTTGGGCGCCTCGCCATCGATGAGGGTGAGTCTGCCGCCCTCCTCGAAGGCGCCGGATTGGGTTGCGGCCATGGCCGGGATATAGGGGGAGCCGTCCGAGCGCAATGGGATCAGTCCACGTCCCAGAATATGGGGCCGGACATCCTCCACCTCGGCTAAGGATTTGACGGTGGCTAGCACCTCATCATTGAGTGGGGTGCCAACCGCCCCAGTTGATTCTGCGTCGGTGAGCCAGGTGCGAGGCATCACCTGCAAGCCGACACCAGCCGACTCGGCCAATGCGTCGGCAGTGTTGGCGACGGTGCGTGCCATGGAATACAGGCAGCCCAGCAAGGCGACGGTGAAAGCCAATACACAGGCCACCAACACGGCGCGTCCGCGACGCTCCTTAAAGGTCTGCCAGCTCAACCGCCACATCAGCGAGACCCGTTCAACTTCACCAACGCGGCTGCCAAAGCTTCGGCTGTGGGGGAGTCGATATCGTCGACAATGCGGCCATCAAAGAGCACCAACGCCCGTGAGGCCCGCTCAGCGGCGATCGGATTATGGGTGGCTAACAGCACAGTGGCATCCAGATCCTTGACACAGCGCTGAATGAAGGACAGTAGCGTGCGAGCGGGTTCGCTGGCGAGGTTGCCGGTGGGCTCATCAGCGATGACCAGATCGGGTTGCGGCAGCAGGGCGCGGGCCACCGAGACTCGCTGCTGAAGCGATGCGGGCAGATTAGAGGCGGGGGTTTCGAGGAAGGGCCCCAACTCAGCCACATCCACCAGGGCCTTGAACCAGTCGGTTTCTGGGCTTCGGCCAGCGATGGACATCGGCAGTCGAAGGTTCTCTTCCACCGACAAGGCTGGTACCAGGGTGGGATGGCGGAAGGCGATGCCAACGTTATTGCGGCGGATCCGAGTCAACTGCTTCTCAGTCAATGCAGTGATCTCGTGTTCCCCAATCCAGGCCGTACCGGCGCTGGCAGGTTCCAACCCAGCCAGGCAGTTGACCAAGGGAGTTTTCCCCGATCCAGAGGGGCCAAAGAGCGCAGTCAACGTGCCCGCGGCGATGTCGAAGGAGACGTCCTTGACCGCGATGACTCTAACCTCACCCACCGGATATGACTTGCTGAGCTTCCGGGCGCGCGCGGCCGGGGCCTGGATGTCCATCAAGTCCTCCCTAACGAAATTGATACTGAGGTCACCGTATCGGGCTTGGCCCTAGGATGACAGAAACTTAAGTCCGAGCTTGAGGTCTGGAATAGGCAGCCTCGGTGATGCGCAACAGCGCGTCGCGGATCAACCGGGCCCGGGTGGCGCCAATTCCCTCCAAGGTTTGCAGCTCCGCGACGGAAGCCCCAAAAAGTTCTTGGAGGCTGAAATGGTCTATCAGTTTGCTCACTAATCCGTCAGGCAAACGACCGACAGAGCCGAGCAGCCGGGCGCCCCGCGTCGTGATTGGGGTTTCCAGATAGACCCCCGCACCAAAACCAAGACGCTCGGCCACCAGCGATGCGCTGTGTAGTTCATCACTGGAGAAATTATGAAGATGGTCCAAGGTGAAGTCGTTGGGATCATCAAGATTGTGGGCGTAATCGGCTGTCAGCTGTTTGGCTAGGCCATCGAATTCGCTCACCAACTCCGCGTGTTGAAGGGCAACCAGGCGCCCCTCAACTCCGAGGGTGTCGATATGGAATTGGGTTTCACCAGAGAGCCGACGGGTCATTTCGTGTCGCTGCGCCACCAAGGCGAGATCGCGCACCGTAACCTGTTCCCCCACCTCAAGAGCGTTGAATTGGTGCAGCAGATCATCCAGGCGGGTCACGAACTGGGCGAGGGTGGCCAGAGTTTGGTTCGCGCGACTAATCATCTGGGAGGTGGATTCGACGACATGCCGGTGCCCGTCCATAAACAACGACAGCGTCGACATTGAAGCCGATACCGTCACCACCGGAACCCCACAGGCCTGGGCGGTGCGGTCTGCTGAACGGTGCCGGGTGCCGGTCTCCGCAGTGGGAAGATCCCCAGCTGGAACCAGATGCACCCCAGCCGCGACGATACGGCTCAGATCATTGGACAAGATGATCGCGCCATCCATCTTGGCGAGTTCACGCAGTGCTTGGGGGGTGAATTCCACATTGAGTTGGAAACCGCCAGTTGATATCTGTTGGACCCGGGAATTGTTACCCAGGACGATGAGGGCGCCGGTGCCGCCATGCAGGATGCGGTCCAGGCCCGCTCGTAATGGCGTACCTGGAGCTAGGTGGCGCTGGTATTGGCGCAGGCGCTCCCGCTTCATGTCCCTCCGAATTGTTGTTCGACGGGGCAAGTCTATCCACCGGGTGGGACCGCTTTGCTGGGTCAGGACTTTGCCCGTCGCAGATCGAGGATGCCCAGAGCTGCTGCCAGGGTATCGACCTCAACGACTTTCAAATTTCCGAGTTTCGGGACCTTCACGGTGACATCGCGTGACCCCTGTGGCACGATCGCTAACTCGAAGCCCAGCCGGGCTGCCTCGGCTAGGCGTCGCTCAGTGCCGGGAACCCGACGTAGATCCCCAGCCAACCCCACCTCGCCTAGCGCCAGGAGCCGCTGTGGATGTTGCCGATCTAAGGCTGCTGAGGCCACCGCAACCGCCACCGCTAAATCCACCGAGGGGTCGGTCACCTTCGCCCCGCCGACGGTGGAGGCGTACACATCGTATTGGCTCAGCGGCAGCCGGGCCTTGCGTTCCAGTACCGCCAAGACCATCGCGATCCTGGAGGAATCCAGGCCATGGGTGGCTCGCTTGGGGGAATTGGCGGGGGAGGGAGCCACTAGGGCCTGCACCTCGGCCAGCAGCGGGCGTCGCCCCTGCAAGGTGACGGTCACGCAGGTGCCTGGGACTGGTGCGGTGTGGGCGGTGGTGAACAGACCGGAAGGATCTGGCACTTCGACGATCCCGGTCTCGCTCATCTCGAAACAGCCCACCTCATCGGCGGGTCCGAACCGGTTCTTGGTGGCCCGAACCATCCGGAACCCGGAGTGCCGATCCCCTTCGAAGCTCAACACCACATCCACCAAATGTTCCATGGTTCGCGGCCCCGCGATGGAGCCATCCTTGGTGACATGGCCGACGATCAGCACAGCCATATTCCGGTTCTTCGCCACCCGCGCCAAGGCGCCGGTCACCTCCCGCACCTGCGCAGGACCGCCAGGGGTGCCGTCAGCTCCCCCTACCGAAATGGTTTGTACCGAATCCACGATCAGCAGTGACGGTGAGACCTCCTCGACATGACCTAACACCGTCGCCAGGTCATTTTCACTAGCCAAATACAGGTCATCGTGGACTGCGCCGGTGCGGGCGGCCCGCAGTTTCACCTGGGAGGCGGATTCCTCCCCAGAGATATACAAAGTGGTCTGGCCAGTGCCAGCCCACTTCGCAGCCACATCGATCAGCAGCGTCGACTTACCCACTCCAGGCTCCCCAGCTAATAGCACCACCGCCCCGGGAACCAAGCCATCGCCGAGCACCCGATCCAGCTCCGCGATTCCGGTGGGTTGCCGACGGGCATCATCGGTAGCCACCTGCGAGATTCGCTGCGCCGAGCGGGTCGGGGCAGCAGCAGCGATATTCGTGAGCTTCGGGGCACCCTGCTCGACGACGGAACCCCAGGCCTGGCATTCGCCACAACGGCCCACCCAGCGCACCGTCGTCCAGCCGCATTCGGTGCATTCGTAGCTATTACGTTTAGCCATGGGCCCAGCCTAGGGTGCGGCACTGACAAAACCTTCGGGCCCAGGGGCGGGACTTGCTGCGGGGAAGACGTGGGTGGGACCTGGGATCAGTAACGGGTCCGATCAAACCCACACTGAGGTCGAGACCCGCGACAGACTGGATTCTCCCTTGTGGCGGATGTGTGAAACGACTAAGCCTCTTAGCGTTGACGGGGCGACGGGGAGACTTACCCCGCACAGGAAGGAAAGCATGAGGCTAGGCAGAACTCGTTTGACGATGGCGGCCGGTGCACTCAGCGCGGTGGTTGCGCTGGTCGGGTGCCAGACCCCAGCGCCGCAGACCCAGGGAAGCGCACCGTCCCCCCAGACATCCGTGCAGCCGCCCCTTGAGGTGGGCGACCAAACCCCCGGGGTGCCCGCAGTGCCAGTGGCGCAGCACGAAACCTGGGATCCCAAGCCGGGGCGCAATGCGGATCGGCAACTAGACGTGGCGGCGCCCCAGCCCACGGTCCAACTTCCCGCCGCCCTCGGCAACGATCTCAGCGCCTACTGGAAGCAGGAGATCACCTGGAGTAGCTGTGAGGACTCCGGTCAGCTCAATGCCCAGTGCGCGACTGTGAAGGTGCCACTGGACTGGGAGAACCCCGGCAAGGCAGCCCTCGACATTGTCGTGACCCGGGTGCCGTCACAGAACCCCCAGCACGGTCCTCTCTTCCTTAGCCCTGGAGGGCCGGGAGCAGGTGGGACGAGCATGGCCTGGGGCTTCGCCGAGGAAGGCCGTGGTCGCGGCACCGAACTTTTCCCCGGATACGACCTGGTGGGCTGGGACCCCCGTGGCACCGGGAAATCCACTCACGTCGAATGTGACCTGTCGCAGCAGGAAGACGCGCTGATCAACACCGATTCCTCCCCCGACGATGACGCTGAACGTCAGGCCCTCGAGGAATCCATGGCCGCCTATGCCCGTGGCTGCCGGGAGGCCTCAGGGGAGCTCCTCGACCATGTCTCAACCATCGAGGCCGCTCGTGACCTGGATCTGCTGAGGTTCCTGCTGGGAGCTAAGAAACTCAACTTCTACGGCGCCAGCTACGGCACCGAACTCGGCGCTATGTACGCCGAGCTGTTCCCGGAGAACACTGGAAGGATGGTGCTGGACGCCGCTGGCGACATCACGGGCCAGTCTCCGGTCTCCATGGCTGACGGCTTCGAACTGGCCTTGAGGAATTACGCCGCCTGGTGCGCGACGCAGACCTCCTGCTCTCTCGGCGACAGCGTCGAACAAGTCATGGCCGGGATCGACACCTTCTTGAAAGGCTTGGATTCTCAACCCATCCCAGCTGGGGAGCAAACCCTGAATCAGAACACCGCGATCATGGGGGGGATGTCCTTCTTATATGCCGGGGCTGAAGGGTACCCGATGCTCACGGAGGCTCTCCAGCAAGGCATTGGCGGTGACGGCACCCTGCTGCTGCAAGCCGCTCATGACTTCCTCGGGCTGGGAGCTGACGGGTGGGACGGCTTCACGTCCTCCTTCTACGCCATCGACTGCCTCGACCGGTCTGACCAGGGTCTTGCAGGGGCCTACAGGGCCCACGAGGAGCAGCAGCGTAAGACACCAGTGATCGCAAGCAATGCTGGCCTGCTACAGCTGGCATGCCAGGTGTGGACGACAGACTCGGTCCCTGATATCAAGCGTCAAGCTAAGTCGGCGGCCCCTATCTTGGTGATCGGTGGCACCGGCGACTCCGCATCCCCCTACCAGCACGCCGTCGACATGGCTAACCAGTTGGAATCCGGGCACCTGCTGACCTTTGACGGTCCCGGTCACGTTTCCTTCCTGCGTGGGAGCTCGTGCATCGACACCGCCGTCCAGGCGTTTGTTGCCGATGGCACTCTGCCCAAGGAGGGGACCGTCTGCGCCGAAGACTGATCGCGTCGGGTGGCACCTTCCCGGTGCCACCGTCGACCGTGTCTTAGATGACTACGCTGGTGCCGTCGGCCTTGGTGAATCGCACCTCAGTGATCCCGGGATGACCGTTGGGATGGACCAGATCTAGGTGCACACCGTCGAGTTCGTCGGCGACGGAGACCCCCAGCCACTCCGAGAGCCGATCCTTGGACCCGGAGATCTGCACCCCTGTCAGCTGCACATCTGAACTCAGGGCTCGCGGCAGCAATGGCTCTGCTGAGGTCCACTGCAGAAAATAGGGCAGCTGCGGATCAGCCATCAGCCCCCTGATGCCGATCTGCCGCCATTCCAGGCGACGGCCATCGGGGAACTGCCGGGTTCCTGGCACAGAGGGCCGCTCCAGCCGATCTTCAATGGCGGTGATATCAGCCACGCTGATCGCCCACCCGAGCCAGCCGCCACCCATCTCAGAGCGGGCCCGCACCGCCTGACCGAAAGGCGCCTTATCGGCGGCGGGATGATCGAGCACCTCCACCACCTCGATATAGCGGCCCTCAGCCAGCGGGATGATGTGGTTTCGGGTTCCGAAGCTGGGGTGGAAACCGCCATCTTTGAACTCGGCGCCTAGCAGTTCTGCCAAGCGCTCAGCATCGGCTTTGACGCCCGAGGGGCCACTGGCGAAGATCATGTGGTCGACGTGCATGGGCACATTCTGCCGTCAACCATTTCGATCGCCCAATCGGGGTAGTCGCCGGGCAGTAATGGGCTGTGACGCGGGCTACAGTTGGGGGCGTGTTCCCCCGAATCCTGCTCGGCACCACCTCGGTGTTTCCCGAAGCCTCGGCCTACACCTTCGAGCTGGCCGCAGAACTGGGCTATGACGGCATTGAACTGATGCTTGGAATCGACGCGTTGAGCACCGACATGGAAGCCGTCGGGATGCTCATCGACAAATACCAGGTTCCAGTGTGTGCGGTTCACGCCCCCACCTTGCTGGTGACCCAAGCCACCTGGGGGGATCCCTGGGAGAAACTGCGTCGCTCCGCCGATGCTGCCATGAGGTTGGGCGCCGATATCGTCGTGGTGCATCCGCCATTTCGCTGGCAACGCGACTATGCCGCCGGTTTCGCCGAGGGCATCCGGGAACTCAACCGCAGCTGCGGCGCCACCTTCGCCGTTGAGAATATGTTCCCGTGGCGTACCGTCGCCGGTTCCTTCATGGCCTACGCCCCCCACTGGGATCCCAGCGATCTCGACTATGATCACCTGACCCTCGACCTCAGCCACGCATCCACGGCCAAACTGCAATCCATCGATCTGGTGCGCAGCTGGGCAGATCGGCTCACCCATGTTCATCTCACCGACGGCAAGGGATCCTTCAAGGACGATCACCTGCTGCCTGGGGAAGGCGATCAGGATGCCTGGGAGGTGGTCCGGGAGCTGGGCCGACGAGGTTATGAGGGGCATATCACCATCGAGGTGTCGACGCGACGTGCGAAGTCACGGTCGCATCGAGCGGAACTATTGCGCGAGGTGCTGCAGCGCACCCGGGCGTGCCTGAAGGAAGGAAGAGGCTAACCGTGGCAGGGGTCAGCGACTGGGTGCACTATCTGGTGCGCGGCTCGTGGGTAGCTCGCTACGCCGCTCATTCGCCCGCAGTGTGGGATTTCGCCAGCAACTATGTGGCCGGACATGAGGTGGGCGACGCGGTGGCAGCGGCCCAGGTGCTGCGCAAGCAGGGGCTGGCGGTCAGCTTCACCTATTTGGCGGATCGGGAATCCAGTGTGGCTGCTGTCGACTCGCTGACCTCGTTGTTGCAGGGGATAGCGGACCCGGCTGGGGTGGAGTTATCGGTTCGGCCCTCCTCGCTGGGAATGCGGGATTCACTGCCGATGGCAGTTGCCCAACTGCGGGAATTAGCGGCGGTCGCGGATAGTTTCGGCGCCCACGTGACCCTGGAGATGCAGCGGCCCAGCGAATACGACCGCACCATGGAGCTATATCGCACGATCCGCCACGAATACCCGATGCTGGGGATCACGCTTCCGGTCAATCTGCTGCGGGTTGAAACCGAATGCCGACGCCTAGCCGATGATGGGGCCAGGGTGCGGCTATGTATCGGCAGCTACCCAGCAAAACGCTCGGTCGGGCTGTCCTCAGATCATGAGAAGGACCTGGCCTTGGTGCGATGCCTTCGGATCCTCATGAATTCCCAGGCCTACCCGATGCTCGCCACCCATGACCCTCGGGTGATCGAAATCGCCCAGGAATTGGCCTACCGCACGGGACGTTCCTCCGACAGTTTTGAATTCCAACTGCTGTATGGGGTGCGGCCCTTGGAGCAGCGGCGACTCGCAGATATCGGATGGACCTCACGCACCTATGTGCCCTATGGCCCAGGCTGGTATAGCTACCTGGCCACCCGGATCGCGTCCCGGCCCAGGGCCCTGGTGAGTTACGCCAGAGCTCTGCTCGATAAGCGATGATGCTGGCTGCCTCGGCCGATCGTCGCCGGTTGCGCATCGAGATCGCCATAGTTTTGGGGCTGAGCCTTGGAAAATCGGCGGTCTACGCCACGTTGTCGATCATCGACAAACTCACCAAGGTGGTTCCGCTGTCCCAGCAGACCACGACGATGAATTCCTCAGCGACCCCGGATCGGCCTTGGCTGGATCTGGCCTATCAGATCGCAGGGTTGGTTTTTCCGCTGATGCCGGTGGCATTGGTCTTGTATCTGTTGTGGGTATTCCAGCGACCCCCAGGCGGCCCATGTCGGGCGATGGGTTTTGACCTCAAACGACCCGGCTACGACCTGGCGGTCGGGTTCGCAGTCTTTGCTGGGATTGGGATAGCTGGTCTTGGATTGTATTTCGCGACGCGGGCCTTAGGGCTTAACACCACTATCGTGGCCGCTGATCTGACGGCGGTGTGGTGGACCATTCCCGTGTTGGTGCTGCGGGCCATCATGAATGGTGTCCTCGAAGAGATCGTGATGGTGGGCTATCTGTTCACCCGCTGGCGGCAGGCCGGGGGTGGACTGATATCGATGGTGGTGGTGTCTGCGCTGATCAGGGGTGCCTACCATCTGTATCAAGGATTTGGCGGCTTCTTCGGCAATACCATCATGGGGCTGTTGCTGGGCTGGCTGTATCTCAAGACCAAGCGGGTGATGCCGCTGGTGGTGGTGCATTCCTTGCTCGATATTTTCGCCTTCGTCGGCTATGCCTTGCTGAAACCTCACCTGCCCTGGCTCTGATTCCACCAGCGAATAGGTGTCGCCTGGTGCCTATGGGCTCCGGGTAGGCTGCCGTTATGCGAGTTGGAGTTTTTGGAGCCACAGGTCAGGTGGGTGGCGTGATGCGCACCCTATTGGCGGAGCGAAACTACCCCGTCGACGAGATCCGGTTCTTTGCCTCGTCGCGTTCTGCCGGGAAAACCCTGCCCTGGCAGGGCCGAGAGGTCGTGGTCGAGGACATCGCTCAGGCTGATTTCGCAGGCCTGGATGTGGCGCTATTTTCCGCTGGCGGCGGAACCTCCAAACAATGGGCTGAGCAGGTCGCTGCAGCTGGCGCCACGGTGGTGGACAACTCCTCGGCTTGGCGGCTCGATGACCGTGTGCCCTTGATCGTCAGTGAGGTCAACCCTGAAGACGTCACCAAGGCGGAGATCGGCATCATCGCTAATCCGAACTGCACCACTATGGCGGCGATGCCAGTGTTGAAACCCCTCAGCGATGCCGCTGGGCTTGAGGCCTTGCAGATCACCACCTTCCAAGCCGTTTCCGGCTCGGGCCTAGCCGGTGTCGAAACCCTAGCCACCCAACTCGGCCAGCTAGCCGATCCGCGTGGCCTCACCTACGACGGGTCTGTTTTCAAACCCACGGAGCTGGGCCCCTATCTCGCCCCCATCGCATTCAATGCGGTGCCGCTGGCGGGTTCCTTGGTCGACGACGGGGACAACGAAACCGACGAAGAGAAGAAACTACGTAACGAATCCCGCAAAATCCTGCACCTGCCCAAGCTCCGGGTGGCCGGAACCTGCGTGCGGGTGCCCGTATTCTCCGGACATTCGTTGAGCATCCACGCCACCTTCAGCCGCGCGATCACCCCCGTCGAGGCCCGTGACCTGCTGGCGGCAGCACCCGGTGTTGAACTGGCTGAGCTGCCGACCCCGCTGCTGGCGGCCGGTAAGGACCCAAGCTTTGTTGGTCGCATCCGGCAGGACCAGAGCGTCGAAGGTGGCCGTGGGCTGGTGCTCTTTGTCAGCAACGACAACCTCCGCAAGGGAGCTGCTCTCAACGCCATCCAGGTGGCTGAACTGCTGGTGCGCTGATGATCGGCATCGTCGGTACCGGAGCTATGGGTGGGGCGCTGCTAGCCGGTTGGCTAGCAGCTGGCTGGCAGCCCGGCCAGCTAATGGCCGTCGAACAGAACGCGGAACTGCTCGCCGAGGTCACCGCCCGCTACGGGATCCAGGGCGCGTCGCTGGCCCAGGCCGCCCAAGCTGAGGTGCTGGTCCTAGCCGTCAAACCGCACCTGGTGGTCGAGGTGTTGCGGCAGGCCGCGCCCGACCTGCAACCCCAGACCATCGTGGTTTCTATCGCCGCTGGGGTCACCCTGGAGCGGCTGCAAGCCGCGGTTCCTGGAACCCAACCAGTGGTGCGGGTCATGCCCAACACCCCCGCCTTGGTGGGGCAGGGGGTCAGTGGGATTGCCCGCAGCCCTCAGGTCAGCGACGAGCAGCTGGCCCAGGTGGTCGCCCTCATGGATGCGGTCGGTGCCAGTGTGGTGGTGCCGGAAGCCCAGCTTGATGCCCTGACTGCGATTTCTGGTTCTGGGCCGGCCTATATCTTCATGGTGGCCGAAGCCATGATCGAGGCGGGCGTTCATCAAGGGCTGAGCCGAGACATCGCCACCCAGCTGGTGATTGGTACCCTGACCGGCTCCGCCGCGATGCTCAGCGCTACTGGGGAGTCTGCCACCGTGCTTCGGGAGCGAGTCACCTCCCCGGCTGGCACTACGGCTGCTGCCTTGCGGGTTTTGGAGGAGCGAGGGCTACGCGCAGCCTTCTTGACGGCCGTCGAGGCCAATGTGGTGCGAAGCCGTCAGCTGTAGCTGGGCTCACCCCCTGGGGGTGACAACACTCCCCGGATCATCAACGACAGGGGAAGTAAGACATACCGGGCCTGGCGTCCAGAACCCCGACCATCGGGGCTACCTACAAGGTGACGGGGCATGACATCCAGACCGGGGAGTTTTTGGCAGCTGCCAGCGGTAGCCGGGGCTCGCCACTACCAGGAATTGACTATACATATCCTCAGCGACGGGTTCGGGACGGCTGTGCTGATGGGCCGTGATTGCCAACTCCGAGCTGAGGTCTCCAACCGATGAAACTCAACGGAAAAGGTCAGGTGTTGGGTCCTGGCAAAAAAGTCGTGACAAATAGATGACCGTCACGTACACTCCCTGTTGTTAACGCTAACTTTGGATTGTCTAGGGGCCACCCCGATCCAGGGAACGACAAAGGAGTTCGTATGAAACGCCGCCGCATTGCAGCAGCGCTGCTGTGTACCGCCTTGGCCGTAGGGGTCAGCGCTTGCTCCTCCGACAAGAGTTCGGACAGTGACCTTGCCAACCAGATGTTCACCTGGGTATCCAATGAGGGCGACCAGGCACAGTGGCAGGCCTTCGTCGACGGGGTCAAGCAAAGCGACCCCAACTTCGCACTGACGTTTGAAGGGCCAAGCTTCGCCGAATACTGGACCAAGGTGAAGACCCGCATGTCCTCGGCCGATGCTCCCTGCATCATCACCACGCAGGCCGCCCGTGCCCAGGAACTAGGTGAGATCCTCGCCCCGCTTGACGACCTCGCCAAGGAAGCCGGGCTCGACCTCACCCAGTACAACCAGGCCATGATGGCGGGCATGACCGTCGACGGCACTGTGAGGGCCCTGCCCTATGACGCCGAGCCGATGGTGCTCTACTACAACAAGACCATGTTTGAGCAGGCAGGTCTGGCGCTGCCCACCACCAACTACACCACCGAACAATTCCTCTCCGATGCCAAAGCCCTGACCAAGGACGGGGTTTCAGGCTTTGCTGTCGCCCCTGATTTCAGCTACCCCTTCCTCCCCTTCGCCTTCGCCAATGGCAATGTCCCAGTCAAGGACGGGCAGCTCAATATCACTGACCCGGCCTTCGTCGCCGACATCCAGTGGGGCTTCGACCTAGTGAGCAAGGAGCAGGTCGCTGCCAACCCCAACCCCGCCGACACCACCGATGTTCCGATGCAGGCCTTCCAGGCTGGCAAGGCTGCGATGATCGTCGACGGCCCGTGGTTCTACACCTCCATCCGTGAGGGGATGTCCGTCGACGCTGAGGTGGGCGTGGCCGTCATCCCATCCAAGACTGGCCAGCCCATCGGCATGATCCAGGGCTCCGGCTTCGGTATCTCCAACAAGTGCCCCGATAAGAAGGCGGCCTTCGAGAACATTATGAAGATGACCTCGGCTGAGGTCGTCGGATATGTGGGTAAGAACCGCGGTACCGTTCCCTCCATCGAATCCGCCATCGACGCGTGGGCAGAGGGTAAGCCTGCCGAAGACGCTGAGGTGATGAAGGCCCTGCTGGCAGACGGCCAGCCGCTGACCACCACCACCAGCTGGAATCAGGTCAATACCATGTTCACCCAGTATGCAACCGAAGGAACCTCAGGCACCCGCACTGCTGAGGACATCTTGGGCTCCATCGCAGGATCGGTGAACTAACCCCAATGACGAAGGTGGCTAAGCCGCCTGCTCGAAATAAAGCTGTGAAGAAGGCCGGTAAGCCTGGCGTCAACCAGAAACTGCTGGCCTTCCTCCATCTCGCCCCGGGCATGAGCGGTTTCCTAATCTTTATGGTTGTGCCGCTAATCGCATCTATTGTGATTAGCCTCTACAGCTGGAGCCTGTACGGGGCCGGCGATTTCGTTGGCCTCGACAACTATCTTCGGCTGCTGACTGGGCAGGACCCCCAGTTTTTCCAGGTGCTGCGCAATACCTTTGTATTCGCCTTCTGCTACACCGCTGCGAATCTCGTTTTGTCCACCGCTATCGCGGTGTGGCTGCATTCGGTGCCAGATTGGGGACCATTCTTCCGGGTGCTGCTCTTCATTCCCGTGGTGACCCCGATGGTGGCTAGTGCCCTGGTGTGGCGGGTCATGCTCGACGACAATGGCGTGATCAATGGGCTGCTCGGCGGCATCGGAATCACTGGGCCGTCGTGGCTGGGCGATCCCTTCTGGGCGATGGTTTCGCTCATCATTATGTCGTTGTGGCAGCAAGTGGGCTACAACATCGTGGTGCTGGCAGCCGGACTGAACAACATCAACCCGGCAGTCATGGAGGCCGCCAAGATCGACGGCACCACCGCATGGAGCAGATTCTGGAAGGTCACCTTCCCGATGCTCTCACCGTCGCTGTTCTTCGCCTCGGTGATGACCATCATCAGCTCCTTCAAGGTATTTACCCAGCCCTATATGTTGACCAAAGGTGGCCCCGGTGAGGCCACCAACACGTTGGTATTGCACCTGTATCGCACTGGTTTCAGTTTCGACAACCTGGGCCTAGCCTCGTCGATGGCCTGGGTGCTGTTTGTGCTGGTGATGCTGGTGACGGCGCTGCAATTCATCGGCCAGAAGAAGTGGGTGAACTATGACTCCTAAGGTCAACCGACCCATCAAATGGGGGCAAATCCTCTCTAAGATCGGTCTGATCATCTTTGGTGTCATCTTCATGTCACCATTTATCTGGATGTTCTTCTCAGCCCTGAAGCCCAGCGCCCAGGTGCTGGCCTCTGGTGCCAATCTATTCGGCACGGAGATCGTGTGGGAGAACTTCACCAAGGCCTTCACAATCGTTCCTTTCGGACAGGTCCTCATCAACACCTTTATCTATGCCGGAATTGGCGCGTTGACCGTCGTGGTGATCTCGGTACTCAACGCCTATGCCTTTGCCCGACTGGAGTTCCCAGGCCGTGGCGTGCTGTTCTCCATATTCATCGCGACCCTGGTGTTACCGATGGAGGTGCTAGTGATCCCGCTGTTCCTGGGCGCAGACATGGTCGGTGGGGTTGACAGCTATGCCTGGATCATCCTGCCATTCGCCTTCGGCGCCTTCGGTACCTTCATGCTGCGGCAGTTCCTGCTGTCGTTGCCTGGCGACTACGAGGAGGCCGCCCGGATCGACGGGGCCGGCCAGATCAAGATCCTCATTCATGTGATCGTCCCGCTGCTTCGCGGTCCCATCGCGGTGGTGGCGGCCTTCGCCTTCATCGACTACTGGAACTCCTTCCTGTGGCCGCTCATCATCATCAACAGCACCGAAAAAGCCCCACTGCAGCTGGGCCTGGCGATGTTCTCGGGGCAGTATGGCACCGCATGGGGTCCGCTCATGGCGGCCTCCAGTATTGCCGTGCTGGCCAGCCTGGTGATCGTCATCGTCATGCAGAAGCAGCTAGCCAAGGGCATCAACCTAGGAGGATTTGGTGGACGCTGATCTCAGCGCACAGTTCGAACGCGACGCCGAGCGCTGGCAGGCCCTAGCCCGCCCGCTCCCGGAATGGTTCCGCAAGGGCAAACTCGGGTTCTTCATTCACTGGGGACCCTACTCGGTGCCTGCCTGGGGGGAACCTGTCGCCGAGCTCGGGCAGATCCCGCCACAGGAATGGTTCAAGCACAACCCCTATGCCGAGTGGTACTACAACACCATCCGGCTGGAGGGCAGCCCCGCCGCGATCCACCACCGCGAGGTGCACGGCGGCTGTGACTATGACGACTTCCTCGACGCCTGGCAGGCCGAGAATTTCGATGCCGACCAGGCCGCCCAGGAACTCGTCGATGCCGGCGGTTCCTATGTCATGGTGACCACCAAACACCACGACGGGGTGTGTCTGTGGGATGCGCCTGGCACCGGGGATCGCAACACGGTCCACCGCGGCCCCAAGCGGGATTTGGTGCGGGAATGGGCGGATGCCGCCCGTCGCGCTGGCCTGCGATTCGGTGCCTACTACTCCGGTGGCCTGGACTGGCACGCGGCACCGACGGTGCCGATCGGCCTGCGCGATGACTGGACCCTCACTGAGCGGCCCAATGACCTGGCCTATGCCAGCTACGCCGCCAACCATGTGCGTGATCTGGTCAAGAACTACAACCCCGATGTGCTGTGGAATGACATCAACTGGCCAGACGCCGGTAAGGACTTCGGTCCCGACGGGATCGGTACCGTCTTCGAGGAGTACTACGCGGCCAACCCTGAGGGCCTAGTCAACGACCGCTGGAATGTGCCCCATCAGGACTACGCCACCAGTGAGTACCAGCACCTGCGTGAGGCCGAGGACTTCGGGGTGTGGGAGCACTGCCGGGGTGTTGGGCTCTCGTTCGGGTACAACTCCGTTGAGGGCCCCGAGCATTCGCTATCTCCGCGTGAGGCGATGGTGCATCTGGTTGACATCGTGTGGCGTGGTGGTCGCCTCCTGTTGGGGGTGGGGCCGATGGCCGATGGTCGGCTGCCGCAGTGGCAGTCCGAGATCCTGCGTGGCATCGGGGTCTGGATGAAGGTAGGCGGTCGGTTGCTGGAGGACTTCGTCGCCGACGGCGAACTGCCTATCGAGGGGGCCTGGACCCGGGTGGGTCGCGTCAGGGACACCCGGCTGCTGTTTATTGACGCCGACGTCCCGGTTCCGGTACCAGCAGGCACCCTGCTCAGCCCCGACTGGGCCACCCTTGAAGACGGGATGCTCCGTTGCGCCGCCGACCGGCCCGGCCCGGCCATCGTGGAATTGGCCTAAATACCAGGCCCGGCCCCCATCTGGGAGCCGGGCCACCTTTTTGGATTTACGCTGACAGCCTGCTATTCGTAGCGCAGCGCGTCAACGGGGTCCTTGCCCGCTGCCCGGGCAGCTGGGACCGTGCCAGCCAGGAACGCCATTGCCATGATGAGCAGGATCGTCAGCACCACACCTTGCGGGTTGAAGCCAACCAGGGTGAGTCCGGGAAGCTGCTTAAACATTGTCGCTGAGGCCGAGTTGATCGCCGTCGCGGCTATTGCAGCGACGCTCACACCCAACAGGCTGCCCACAAACCCGATGAATACCGCCTCCAGGCTGAACAGGGCAAAAACCCGACTACTGCGCATCCCCATCGCCTTCATCAAGCCGATTTCCCGGGTACGTTCTTGCACACTCATCAACAGCGTGTTGACGATACCGAAACCAGCCGCGATAAGAGCGATAGTGGCGAATCCGTTGAGGACCATGACGATGACATCGATGACATCAGTAAAGGCGTCAATTTGGTCACGCACCGTGATTCCCTTATATCCGGCGTCCTCAAGTCGTTCCTTCAGCTCGTCGATCTGGGATTGAGTGAGATCCTCATCAAACCAGACGGTGATCCATTCCCATCGGTTGAGCTGGTCCTCAGGCAGACCTGTTTGCTGCAGGTCGAATAGCGCTAACTCCAAGGCCTCATTGGGGACCAGGTTGGTGCCGCTGGCGCTTCCGATCAGCTGTTCCGAAACCCCGACGATCTCAGCAGTCACGGTGTGCTGGGTGTGAGCTGCATCGGTGACTGCCAGGCTGATCTGTTTGCCAATCGCATCATTGTTGTCATCAAAGCCTAAAGAGTCGACGTATGTGACCGGGATGGTGACCTCATAATCGGAGGTGTCGTTGTCAGGTGAATCCCCGGCGGCTAGTTGCAGCGAGGCGCCAGGGATACCAGAGCCGATTTGGGCCGTATATTTCTTGCCATCGCTGTGCTGGACATAATCGGCCTTAATGTTGTGATACGGTTCGGCCTCTTTCACGCCCTCTAGTCGTCGGATCTTATTGAGATCCGCGTTATTCATGGTGACGGTCGGTGTGCTCTGGCCGGTGGCGTTATTGCTGTCTGAGGAATTTGGATCATATTCCAATGGTGCGTCGTCTTTGCTTTTCTTGGCGCTCTCTGTGGGCTTATTCACCATTATCACGTCATCGGCTCCGATACCGGCCACCGTTTTGTCGATGTACTGGTTGATGCCAACTCCGATGCCGCTGGTCAGCGTCAAGGTAAAGGCGCCCACGAAGATCGCAAGCACGGTCAGGGTGCTGCGCGCCTTGGCGCGCATGGTGTTTCCCATAGCGGTAACCAAGATGTCCTTGATCTTCATGCCGCCACCTCCTGGACGATTCGACCATCGCGCATGACGACTTGACGGCTACAGCGATCTGCGAGGTCTTGGTCATGGGTGACGATGACCAAGGTGATGCCCTGCTCGCGATTGAGATTGAACAAAATATCCTCGACGACCTTGCCAGTGACGGTATCGAGATTGCCGGTGGGTTCGTCGGCAAAGATGACCCGGGGGTTGGTGACCAGCGCCCGGGCGATAACGGCGCGCTGCTTCTGCCCGCCGGAGAGGTTGATCGCTTTGTTTCGGGCTTTGTCGCTCAGTTCAAGCTGTTCCAGGGTGGCCATCGCTCGATCCACTCGGGCCTTCTTTGATAGTCCACCGATTTTCAGGGGCAGCATCACGTTTTCTAGGACGCTCTGATTCGGGGTGAGGAAGAACTGCTGGAAGACGAATCCGAAGGTCTTGTTGCGAGCCCGGTTAACCTGTGAGCGCCGCATTTCAAAGACGTCGCGGCCATCGAGCATGATCGCGCCATCGGTGGGCGCATCAAGCAGCGCCAGCAGATGCATGAGTGTGGACTTTCCGGAGCCACTTTTACCGACGATGGCCAGACTCTCACCCTCGTAGATATCCAAGGTGACCCCTCGCAGCGCTTCGAAGCTGTTGCCATTTCCGCCGTAGGTCTTTCTCACATTGCGTGCCGCCAAGATGGTTCCTGTCATGGTGTCCTTTCTGGTGCCGAGCCTTGATGCTGCTGGGACAGCGCTCACAGCGTCGCGATCTGAACGCTGGTTCCAGTCTGGAGATCACAAGGCATCCAGACATCGCCTGGAAGGAGTGAATGTGGCTACTGCATCTGGGTTATGGCTGGGCGACTATAGGACCCAAAGGACAGCCGTTAAGGACGCCCTGGTCGGACCAGTCCGGTCTCGTAGGCGTAGATGACCAGCTGTGCCCGGTCTCGGGCTCTGACCTTGGTCATCACCCGATTGGCATGGGTTTTGACCGTATAGGGGGAAATCACCAGTTCTTCGGCGATCTCCTGATTGCTTAAGCCCCTAGCGATCATCGCCAGAATCTCTTCTTCCCGGGCTGTGAGCGGTTCGACGAGGGGTTCCAGGAGGGTCGCATCAGGTGTGGTTTCCGGCAGAGCGAGGTAGCGCTCGATCAGCGCCTGCGTCGCCCGAGGCGATAGCAGGGACTCGCCAGCATGGGTGGCGGTTACCGCCTTGGCTATCTCCTCGGGATCTGCACCCTTGCTGATAAATCCACTGGCGCCGGCCCGCAGCGCTGCCAGCACATATTCGTCCTCCTCGAAGGTGGTCAGGATCAGCACTCGCGATCCCGTCAGCTCGGGGTCGGCGCAGATATCAGCGGTGGCCTGGATGCCGTCGCGTCGAGGCATCCGGATATCCATCACGATCACATCAGGTCGCAGCTGACGGGCCAGCCGCAGCGCTTCAATGCCGTCGGCAGCCTCGCCGAGCACTGTGATTCCAGTGGTGGCCTCCAGCAGCCCGCGGATCGCGACGCGGACCAGGGGTTGATCATCGACGATCAGCACAGCGGTCATGGGGCCTCTCCCGCCGGTAGCCAGGCTGTCAGCCGGAATGAACCCGAGGAGTCATCGACATCGGTGGTGCCCCTGACCGAGGCCACCCGTTCCCTGATTCCGTTGAGGCCATGGCCAGAAGCCGTGGTGGGTGTCGGTGAGGGGCGGTAGCGATTTGTCACGGCTACCTTAATGTCATGTGGGGTGCTGGAAATGGTCACTGCTGCCTTGCCATCGCAGCCGTGACGCAGCGCATTGGTGAGGCCCTCCCGCAGGATCTGATAGACCACGTGATCCACGCTAGGGGAGAGTTCTGGTAGATCGGGTTGGCGCTGAAGCTCCACCTCAAGTCCTGAATCCTGGAACTCTGCGATCAATTCGTCCAGATCAGCTAGCCCAGCCCGTGGCGGCTGCGGTATGGATTCCTCATCGCGGAGCATGGCCAGCAGATTACCGATATCGATGAGCACCCGTCGGGAGGCTGATCGCACCGTCGCCAGTGATTCACGGGCTTGGTCTGGGTGTTTCTCTAGCTGGGTGGAGGCTAACCCAGCATGTAGCGAAATGACCGTGATCTGATGAGCGACGATGTCGTGGAGATCGCGGGCGACGCGCAGCCGTTCCTCTGCCACCTGCCTGGCCGCCTCGCTGTCTCGGGTTGCTTCGGCATGTTCGGCTCGTGCCTTGATCTCCAGGATGTAGGCGTGGCGTACCCGCGCCCACGAGCCTAGAGCGACAGCGAAACCCAGCGGCAGCAGCACATTGATCACCGAGAAACGCGAATAGACATCTGAACTGCCTAGGGAGGTGATGACTGTAACCGCACATGTGATAGCCCCCGCTGCGCCTGTTAAAGCCAGGGCGCGTCGTGGCGGCCAGGCTCGGGTGAGGCTGTAGGCGCAGGCGGCTAGGGCCATGTCTGGGTTCTGGCTGACTGGGGAGAGCAGGTACGTCACGCAGAAACAGGCTGTTGATAGCAGCAGCGTTGCTGCCGGCCACCTCGTTCGCAACCAGATCAGCGGTACCGTAGCCAAGGAGAAGGCCGTGCTGAGTGGGTTGTCGCCGGGGTTGCTGAGATATGGGTTGGGTATCAATAAGGAGGCGACGGCGATGACGCTCATCACGATGTTTGCCAGTAACCAGCCCCACCGCGGTCCCGAAGCCTCCTCACGCACCGTCCTATTGTGGCTGGCTTGGGGGTGCACCGGCATTGCACTGCTGTCGTAGTTGGCAGTACTGCGATCGCAGTAGTCGTGCTGGGAAAGGCGCGGGAGTAGCGGGAGATTGGACCCTAAGCGTCATGGGTTTAGCTGGGCTAGCCAGTTGTGAATGACCTCGATGCCGACCGTGCTGCTGCCGTCGTATAGCCCTCAGCAGGGGCGCAATCCCAGCCCAATCCTTGGCCGGACTGCGAGGTCACCGAAGACTCCGCAGACAGGGTTGTGGCTGATGGGCCGATATGCCAAGGCTGGTTGACCATCCCGAGTTGAGTTGCTGACCTACAACTTGGCAAAGACGCAGGAGAAACCGCGTTTACCGGCCTCCCATTCATGATCCAGTGGGCCAAGTACCCGAATTTCGTGGTTGATGCTGAGATCGAGGCCATAGAGCTCGGCGTATTTCTCGGTACACACCACCGGGACTTGGGTGTCGAGGACTAAGGCCTCGGCCGCATCCTTGCCTGGATTGTCGGGGGAGAGTTCACCACCGGCAAAGACCTGCCAGTTACCGATCTCGCACGAAACCTCCATCGCGCTGGATACCCCTTGATCGTTGACGGTTCCAGTCATGCAGGTCCCCAGAGCCCAGGGCATATTGGGGGAATAGGGGATGCCATTTTCGTTGACCATCGACGGGGTTTCCTGCCCCGTTGGTGCGGCGGTTGTGCTCGGCGCTGCGGTGGGAGAGGGCGTGGCAGTCGTGGGCTCAGCGGTGGTGGCACTGGGGGTCGGCTGGGTTGTGGTGGGAGATGCGGCGGCTGTGCTTGGTTGCTGGGTGGCGATGGCGGTGTCAGTGTCCTTGGTTAATGCCGGAATACCCCACACCAGGGCCGCTATCACCAAGGCTCCTAACGCGACGCCCGCAACGACAGCCCAGAGCAGGCTGCGTTTGCGTTGCGGTTGTTGAGGGTTCGGTGCTTGGAAACTCCCACCCGGTGCCATAGCGGAGTAAGCAGCTGACGGCGTCGGGGCGGGATAGCCATTCGGTGCTACGACCTGGGTGGCTGCGGTGACCGGTGCCGAGACGCCCGGGCCCATCGTCAGATGGGGGTAGATCGGTGGGATGGTGGGCATCGTCGTCGCGGAGATAGCGGTCGGAGCGCTCGACGGCAGCACCGGGGCCTGGGCGAAATCAGGCTCGGGTCCGGTCGCGGCTCCCGGCTGCGGCCCGGTGAAGGCTCCCGGCTGGGCCCCGGTTGCGGCTCCTGGCTGTGGCCCGGTCAGGGTCTCTGGCTGTGGCCAGGTTGGGGGTCCTGACAGGATCTGGGTTGGGCCAAGCAACGGGATGACCTGCCGCAGGGCAGCGGCCAACTCGTTCCCATTCTGGTAGCGCTGCGAGGCTTCGGGATGCATCGCCTTAGCCAGCACCGGTTTCAGGGCTGCGGGAACTCGCGGATCGTCGGTGTTGATGGGTTGGCCCAGCCCCTGGTAGATCTCGGATAGGTTTTGGGCCCGGCCTTCCAAGGTGGTGCGGGGGCCCCGCCCGGTGATCAACGACAACAGCACCCCACCCATGGACCACACATCACCGGCAGCAGTGGGCGGCTCCAAATTAAATGCCTCAGGGGGTGCGAAAGCCGGGGTCATCGCCTCTAAGGTGACCGAGGAATCTTGTTCCTCCCGCTGGATGGCTGCGATCCCGAAATCGCTGAGGCGGGGGGAACCGTATGAGTCCAGCAGGATATTTCCCGGTTTGATGTCACGATGCAGCACCCCTGCCATGTGGGCGGCACCCAACGCAGCTGAAACAGCCTCAACGACCTTCGCGGCATCGGCTGGGGCCAACGCATTCCTGGGGGTGATGCTGGCCAGGCTGCCGCCGTCGCATCGCTCCATCACCAGATAAGGGCGACCATCCGGCAAGACACCGGCATCGATGAGGGTCACCACGTGAGGGTGGCCGGAGATGCGGCTGGCGGCGCTCATCTCACGCAGGAATCGACGACGGTTGCGTTCGCTGTCGAGGGGCCGAGAGTCGATCTTGACTGCCACCTGCCGACCGAGGGAGGTCTGCTCCCCGGCATAGACCGTCGCGAACCCGCCGCGACCGAGAACACCACTAAGGACGACGCCGGGTACCTCGTTACCGCCGGTGTCCTGCGGGTCCAGACGTCGGGGTTGATTCATGGGGTCGGGTTCCTCTCGTGTGCCGAGAGCTATCTTACGAATACTGGAGCGGTTCGGGTGGAGCGTGCCTCGTCTAGAAGATAGCCATCCTCGGCGAAATCGAACAGGGCTCGGGCGGATCGGATCCGGTTGCGGACCAGCCAAGCAGCCATCGTGCCGCGGGCACGCTTGGCGTGGAAGCTCACGACTCGGGAGGTGCCAGTTGCGTCGCGATCTTCGAATCGTGGGGTGACCACGGTGGCCCCCAAGGCGTCGACATTGACCGCGGAGAAGTACTCGGTGGAGGCCAGGTTGATCAGCACTGGGGAACCGGGGGAGTCGGCCAGGTCCTGTTTCAGTAACTCGGTGATGCGCAGTCCCCACCATTGATATAGGTTGCGGCCGCGCTCAGTTTCCAGGCGAGTACCCATTTCGAGTCGGTGGGGTTGGATCAGGTCGAGGGGGCGCAGCAGGCCGTAGAGCCCCGAGAGGATCCGCAATGTTTTGGTGGCCTCAGTGAGGTCGCGGGTGCTGAAGGTCGTGGCCTTGAGCCCCTGGTAGACGTCGCCGTTGAAGGCGAGCACGGCGGGCCGGGAAGTCTTCGGTGTGTGCTCGGGTGTGAACTGCGCATAGCGACCCGCATTGAGGAGGGCGAGGTCCTCGGAGATATGCATCAGGGAGGCGATCTCTGCGGGGCTCTTGGCTCGCATCACGTCGATCAAGGCCTCGCTTTGGTCCAGCATCCTGGGGACGCTGTGCTTGATTCGAGGGATCGGGGTATCGAAGTCCAAAGACTTGGCGGGCGACAGCACAGTGAGCATTCCTTATTCCTATCCCGATGGCTAGGTCTGGGCAAGTACTGGCGCAGGGCTGCCGACGTGGAGGTTTGTGGTGTATAGGTCGGTTAAGTTCGGGTGGGCAGGGGCTAGCTGGCTTCTGGGATCGGCTCTCCCTCTGCTCCGCCCTGCCGCGACGCTGGGTCCTCGACGGGGAAGTCTGCATATGCGCGCAGCCGCGGAGCAGCTAGCAGGCTGGATCTCGAAACTGCTGGCGCATGCTCCAGGCCCCGAAAAATTGTGGGTGAAGGGTGGTTGCGCAATTGTCTAGAAGGTTCTAGAGTAGGCATCACTAGAACCTTCTAGAACGCAGATGTTCGGAGTTTTCATGAATCACCGCCC
>JBHAEB010000228.1:0-29190 GCA_041855345.1 Arachnia sp.
CATAGCAGCCCTAGCCACATTGACTTTCGCCACCCACATCCTCCTTAACAACACCGCCTTCCCGCCATCACTGATCTGGACCATCACAGCCGCCACATGCACCGCTGTCATTCTCACCTGGTGTCACCTAAAAGGACGACATGGGTTCAGCCTAGGGAACGCTGTAGTAGGAATTCGAGACTCTAGTTCGCGCACCAATCTGCCCCCTCGCTGGCCTGGTTTACGAGCTGTGGACATCCACAGGGGCGCTCACCCGTTACGTCTTTCTCCCCGTCCCATCACCTTGGATCTGGTTCCACGATTGGAACACCCGCCCAGCCCCGTGTTGAAGCCCGCGTTCCTGGCCACTCTGGACGATGGCGCCAAATACGAATTGTTCCTGCCGTGTGTGATTGGTCGCAATCCGCGAGCCGCCATTGGGGCACATAAAGTGTCCATCACCGACCTTCAGCGCACCATTTCACGCACCCATCTGGCACTGTGGCAGGAGGGCGAAAAACTGGTGATCCAAGATCTCGGTAGTAGCGGCGGCACCGCCCTGCGAACCGCCACCGGCGAAGGTCCCATCCGGTCTGGCGAACGACTGGCGGTGTCGCTGTTTCCTGGCGTAGTGGCGGAGCTGCGGCTGGGGCGTCGGATTCTGCGTCTTGAAGCCATACCCACCCACCCCGGAGCACGATGAACGAGTTCGATCGCACCCTGATAGAAACCACGAAGTCCCACCGCGAACGGTTGACCTCAGCGTTCATCCACGGCAGGCTCCGTGAGCGCCACAAGGTCATCAACAACATCAACCGGGTCCTGGGTTCAGTGATCCTGGCCGCCGTCATTGGGCTGGCCTGCCTCGGCGCTGGCTTCGTGCTGGGCCTGCTGCAAAACCAGAAGCACGAGCAAGCGGTCAAGTCATTCATGGCTGCCATGCAGGCCAACCCCATCAAACCGGGAAACGGCTGGATTGAGGTGGAGGACACCGGCCTGCTGGTCAACGAATCCACTGGGGAGCACATCGACCCGCGCACGGGATTCACCGTTGACCCCAAGACCATGCTGGCCACCGATCCTCAGGGCCGCTTGGTCGATACCCGGCTGGGCTGGTATTACGACCCCGCCAGCGGGTATTACACCGACCCAGCGTCAGGGCTGGTCATCGACCCCGTCACCTTGACCGTGATTGAGCAGGAGGACTGATGCCCTACACCCGACTCACGGTCCTGGGTAGCATCCGCAAAGCCGAGTTGGTGCTTCCCGACGATGAACCCCTCGGTTCGCTCATCCCACCTGTGATGAACCTTTTGGGTGAGCAGCCTCAGGGCGGCCAGGAGTTGGCCGTCACCACCGTGGTGGGAAGGCATCTCGATCTCGGTGAAAGTTTGGCGGCTCAAGAAGTTGAACATGGTGCCATGATCCGCATCACCACCATCGACGAGGCCCCAACTCCACCACAGGTAGCCGACGTCACCGACGCGGTGGCTATCGCGAGGACCACCCGATCTGACCGCTGGAACGCCAAGGCCGCCAACGCATGCGTCGCTGTGACGGTGGGTGCCCTCGCCTTGTGCAGCAGCATGCTGGCTCAGTCATCCTCACCTAGCCTGAGTGATCTTCCTACCCAATTGGCGCTCCTGGCGGCTGCCCTGCTGGCAACCGGGGCCATCTTCCTGGCCCACAAGGCCCTTACAGCTGCCGCTGCGGCGCTGGGAGTGGCTGCGTTTGGAGTATTGGTGCCCCTGGTCCCCCACCTGGTTCCCGCCGCTTCGTTGTCGGTGACTATCCTCAACCTGGCCGCTGCCGGATGGTTGGTGCTAGGTCTGGTGGCGGGTGTGGGGGCCAACCGCGGTTCCGTCCTCGTGGGGGCAGGTATCGGTGTGGCGGTGGCCGTCGCGACTGTGGTGGCGATGGAGGTTGGGGTGGCTGAAATAACTACCCAGATCTTCACTGTCCTGGTGGGATTGGTGACCTTAGGGGTGCTGCCAGGGGTAGCGTTAGCGCTGTCGGGGCTAACCAGCTATGACGACCAGACCGCCCAAGGCACTCGCCCCGAACGCCGCGACATCGCCAATGCCATCGAGGAGGGTTTCGCCACCCTGACGTGGGCGGTCATCGCTATTGCCTTGCCGACGCTGATGGCGCTGGTTGCTCTCGCCGGGTCGACGAATCCATGGGCGATGTGGCTGGCCGTCGTGGTCGCGATTGCGGTGTGGCTCCGTGCCCGAATCATGCCGCTGATCCCCCAGCGCGTGGCCCTCTACCTCACTAGTGGACTGGCGATGATCAGCTACGTGCTGAATTCCCCCGCGCTGTCTGCCAGGTTGCGTATCGTCCTACTGGTCGTGGCGGCTGTCACACTGATCCTCACCGCGCTGTTTCACCCCCGGGAGGTCACTGCCGCGAAACTTCGCAGATACGCTGAGATAGCCGAGCTGTTGTTGCTGATCACCGTGATTCCGCTGGCACTGGGCGCGCTGGGAATCTACAGCGACCTGCTGGAGGTTTTCCGATGAGCCCAGCATGGCTGCGTGCCGCCATTAGCTCTCAGGCACGGGAGCTAGAAGACCTGGCAGAGATGATGAATACCCCGCTTCCAGTGCGCCGTCGCGTGGCTTTTATCTCCGTGACCGGCGGGTGCGGCGCCACCACACTGGCCAGTGAGGTGAGCCGCATTTTGGTCCGACAGTGGACCAGGCGACTGCTGCTGGTCACCGCTGCCGACCCGCAGAGCACCCGCTACCGATGGCCCCCTACCGTCCGATCGCTCCCGGCTGATTGTTGGAATGACCCACTGGGACACTGGGATGAGGCTGTCAGCGATGCCCACTTATCTCACGACTTGACCATCACCGACTGGGGAGCCGCCCCACTGGTGCAGCTCCGTAGCCTGGCAGAGCATGCCCACGCGTTGTGTCTGGTCACGCCCGCTCGTCGAAAACTCATCCAATCCACCTTGGATGTGGGATGGGAACTATCCAAGAAGCACCCCGTACGGCTGGCCATCGTGGACATCGCTGGCGACGTGGGCCCCGCACTCGACACCTTGGCCCGGGCTCTCCCCCTCCCCACGACTCTGCTGCACCACAACCGGCACCTAGCGCGGAACCCTCAGGCCGCACCGAAACTCAGCGAGCCAGATGCCCTGACCGTCTACAAGTTGGCCGCCGGGCTGATCCGCGACCTGACCCAACCCCGTCCGGAGCGTGCTGCATGACAGATCCGTTGCATGACGATGCACCCCCCAAAACTCCGGTTCGTCGCCTCCATCGCCCCACCCGCACCAGCACTCCACTAGAGACCCCCCAGCCCATCGAGATCGCCGCACCACCCACCATCAGCGGCAACGTGACTGCTACTCCATTCCAGTTCCTGCTGCCGGTGATCGGTGCCTTGACCTCCGTGGTGATGATGGTGGTGATGCGCAACGGACAGCCGCTGTTCATGCTCATCGCGGCGGTGGTGTTCGTGGTGGCATTGGTCAGTGGCCTAGGGTTCGCCATCTCCAGCCAGGGCCGAGAGGCCAAGAAACTACGCCTTCAGCGCGCCCGCTATCTGGACTATCTGGAACAGCTCCGCGTGGACCTGCGACAGCGCGCCGAAACCACCCGCGCAGCAGCACTGGAGCTGCATCCCAGCGCCGCCGGGCTGACCACGTTTATCGCCGACCCCGAGCGGCTGTGGGAACGTCGCCGCACCGACAGCGACCATCTGCAGGCCCGGATCGGCACCACAACCATGCCCTGGTTCCCGCTTCATGTGACCGAGTCCGGTTCCCCCGTGGAACCCGCCGACCAGATCCTGCAACAGGAAGCCAACCTGCTGGTAGAAACCCACAGCGACGTAGCAGGGATGCCCGCTATCGTCGACCTTAAGGATGCGGCGGTGGTAGCCGTCATCGGCGAACCTGAACAGACCATCCCTTTGGCACGTGGCCTACTGATACAGCTGGCTAGCCACCAACTGCCTGAGGACCTAGACCTAGCCTTGGCCTTCCCCAAGGACCGAGCCGCTGAATGGCAGGGCTTCGATCTGCTGCCTCACGCCCACAACCCAGACTTGCTCGACGGTCCTGTCCCAGCCCGGCGGGTGGCTCCTTCGCTTTCGGCACTGGGCGAGATTCTGGAACCAGAAATGGCGGAGCGTTCTGGTAAAGCTGCTGCCGCCCGACGCCGAGGCGGCGCAGCCGACGACCTCGCCAGGCTGGTGGTTGTGGCCGACGAGCACGGCATGCCCGCCGGGAGGCTGAGTCACGCCGACCAAACTCTGCATATCCGGGACTTGGCCGTCACGGTTATCCACCTCATCGACGATCGGCTAGACGAACCCGACGATGTGGACGTGCGGATCGACCTTCGGGCTGACCCGGCCACCATCACCACAGGCGCCCGCACCACCAAGCCTGACACCACCGCCTTCCAGCCGGAAGCCACGCCGTCGTGGCAGTTCAAGTCCTTAGCCCGCACATTGGCGGCGCTGCGCACTTTCTCCGCCCTCCATCAGGAGGTGGTGGAGGGCCAGCAGGCTGACATCTCCGAGATGCTGGATGTCGACCTATACCGGCCCATCCAACTAGACCAGATCTGGCGTCCCCGCACCCCCGCCGACTTCCTGCGGGTGGCCTTCGGCGTGGACGACGCTGGACGCCTGGTCCACCTAGATCTCAAAGAGAGTGCCCAGCAGGGCATGGGTCCACATGGCATCTGCATCGGCGCCACCGGCTCTGGTAAATCGGAGATGCTGCGCACCCTCATTCTGTCGCTGGCCGTAGCCCACCCGCCAGAGGATCTGTCGATGATCCTCATCGACTACAAGGGCGGCGCGGCATTCGCCCCCTTCAAACCTCTGCCACACCTAGCGGGGCTCATCGACAACCTTGCCGACGACCCACAGCTCACAGTTCGGGCGCGCGCCTCGCTGCAAGGAGAAGTGGTCAGACGGCAGCAGCAACTCAAGGACGCCGACAGTTCCCCGTCGATCACCCACTACCGTGAGCTACGCCGCACCCACCCCGATTTACCGCCGATGCCGCACCTGTTTGTGGTTATCGATGAGTTCGGCGAATTGCTCACCGCTGAACCGGAGTTCATTGATCTGTTTCTTCAGATCGGGCGGATCGGCCGCTCCATTGGCGTGCATCTGCTGCTGTCTAGCCAACGCATCGAAGGCGGTAAGTTGCGAGGTCTTGACACCTATCTGTCGTATCGGTTGGGGTTACGCACGTTCAGCGAGTCCGAGTCCCAGGTGGTGTTGGGTTCAGGTGACGCTTTCCATCTTCCGCCTCAGCCTGGTTACGGCTACCTCAAAGTCGATACGTCGGTGTATCAACGATTCCGGGCCGGTTATGTCTCCGGACCGATGCCCACTGGTGCGCGCCGTGAGGTGACAGTGGCTGACCCGCAGGTCTACACGCTCCCGCTCTACAACGGCATCGACACCGATCCGCAGAGCGACAACGCTCCGGTCCTGCACCGCCCCGATACCGGGCGAACGCTGGTCGACTCTGTGGTGTCCTCGCTCCGCTCAGACGACACGGCAGTCAGCCCAATTTGGCTGCCACCGCTACCCACCAAGCTGACGCTAGGACAGGTGCTGGAGAATGCGGATGCCAAGCCGCTCAAGGTGGCTATCGGGCTGGAGGACGATCCCACCCACCAGCGGCAGGACCCGTGGGAGCTGGATCTGACCCGCAGCGGCGGGCACGTGGCCATCATCGGCGGCCCGCACACGGGTCGCACGACGCTGCTGCGGACCATCGCGTCGTCGCTAGCGCTCAGCAGCACCCCTCAGGAGGTGGCTATATACGGCTTGGACCTGACAGGTGGCGGCTTGCGCCGGATTGAAGGATTCCCCCACGTAGGTGGCGTGGCCACCCGGGGTGATTCCGACCGGGTGAGGCGGCTCATCGAAGAGTTGACCACGATGCTGCATATGCGTGAACAGTTGTTCAAGGCCCACGGCATTGACTCCATGACCCAGTTGCGCACCATGCACGCCCAGGGCAAACTACCGCAGCTTTCCAGCGCTGATCTGGTGCTTTTGGTGGACGGATATGGGCTGCTGCGCAGTGACTTTGAGTCTCTGGAGGAGCCGTTCACCAAGCTGATGCTTCAGGCTTCCAGCTACGGTCTGCATCTGGTGATCTCCATGGGGCGCTGGGGCGATATGCGGATGGCTCACCAGAACCTGTTCGGTACCCGCATCGAATTTCGACTCAATGACCCCTCCGATTCCATCTTGGACCGGAAGCTGGCGGCCACCATCCCCAGCGATGCTCCCGGCAGGGCGTTGACCAACGACAAACTGTTGGCCCAAGTGGCGCTCCCGTCGCTGGAGTTCTCCGACGGCGAGGACCCCGGCACGGCTCTCGACGAGTTGGTGCGGCAGGTGGCTGCGTCGTGGTCTGGCCCGGCGGCTGCCCCCATCCGGCTGCTGCCCTCCCATATCTCCCCCGATTCCTTGCCGGATGCAGCAGATGAGCCGTTCTCGGTGCCCATCGGCATCCGCCAAGACACCATGGGGCCAGCCCTGTGGGAGTTCACCGAATCCGATCAGCACCTGCTGATCTTGGGCGACGCGAAGTGCGGCAAATCCACCACGCTGCGGACCATCGCACGAGGTTTGGTGGAGCGGTTCACCCCTCAGGAATTGGCCATCGCCGTGGTGGATCCGCGTGGGCACGTCCCCAGCGGTATCCCCGACGACTACCTGGCAGCCCATGCCACCTCGGCTCAGCAGGCAGCCGGGTTGGCGGCCTCCATCGCCAACGAGCTCACCCAACGCGGCACCCGCAGCGTGGAGGAGCGCCGTCGCTCGCCTAGGATCGTGGTCATCGTCGACGACCACGACATCGTCTCGGCGGGCGGCACCGAACCGATGTCGGCGCTACTGCCGTTCCTCCCGTCGGCCCGCGACCTCAGCCTCCATATCATCACCACCCGACCCGTCGCTGGCGCTATTCGGGCCCTCTACAACCCGTTCCTGCAGGCCGTCAGGGACACTGGTGGGGCTGTGCTGATGATGTCTGGGGACCACTCCGAGGGGCAAGTCATTCCCAGGATCACCCCAGAACGCCTACCTCCCGGCCGCGGCCGCTACATCCGTCGGGGCGAGGCCCCACACATCATCCAGGTGGCCGAAGTGCCACGATCCACGGATACCACCTGACGATCTTCAAGCGCACCCTTCCCAGCTACCCCGCTGAGATCTCGCATCCGTGGGGTAGGACGAATCCCACCTGACGGCCTTCAAACGCCCCTTTCCCCTGGTTTACTGTGGCTTGCGCACCAGAGAGGACATGTCATGCAACTCGTGGGATCAACCTTCTGCTGCGAGGTCCCGGACGGCTGGTCGGAGGCGCGTGAGCCTGGCTGCGTCCTGGCGGCATCCAACGAACCGGCTCTGGGTTTCACGCCCACCGCGGTGTTGCGGGAATCTCGTGTCGATGACCGTCGCGATGCCCTGGCTGCGGTCAGCCAGGCGAACCTGCGGGCGATCTGCGATGCGGTGCCGGGCACTCTGGTGATCCGGGTTGAGGCGCTAGACAACAACGGGGTGGAGCATCGGCGTATCTACGCCCTGTCCCCCGTCACGCCCGAAGAACTGCACGGGAACATCCTGTGTGTGCTCAGCATTCAGGACCTCACCGTCGTAGAGGGGGTAGTGGCGGAGCTGACGGTGACCGTGCCCGTGATCGAGTGGTACCCCGAGCATCCGTGCCTGGCCATCCTGGACAGTCTGCAGGCTATGCCGCCTAGTGAACGGGCCATTCCGCCCACCACGGCCGCCGTCGCGGAGCCGGTGTTGGATCAGTGGGCCACCACCCGCGACGGTGCCCCACGTGAAGACCTGTCCGTGGTCACCCTGCCCAGTCTCGTCCTCCAAGCCGAGCCGCTCACCCTCACCACGCACGCCGTCGATGTCTTCCTCAACAGCGCCGCGACGCGCGTATTTCCCCCGGTTACTGGCCAGGTCAAGGAGGAGCTGGCCGCCGCTGACCTCGTCGACGAGGAGGGTAGGCTCAGTGAGGTTGGCTTCTGGTATGCCGACCATCTGTTGAGCGGGTTCGGTTGGCAGGTGAGCGTCGCCAGGACCCGGCTCCGCGACTTCAGGTTCTGGGTCACCGATGCAACCACCATGTTCGTCGCGCCTCACCCTGAGCACGATGGCATGAGTCTGATGGGGTACTGCCCCTCCAACGATCTGTTCCGTATCCTGCTGAGTTGGGTGGAGGCCACCCCATCGTGGCCTATCGATGTCCATCTCAAGCTGAGTGGGAAACAGTTCCAGGCCAAGGTTGAGCACGATACGCCCCCACCTCATGAGTACCACGGGGACACGGCAGAATTCGTGCGCCAGCCATGGACCGTTTTGTCCTTGGAGGATTCCTCGGGCAACCCGCATCTCATGTGGGTGCGAACACCCGCCAGGGGCAGTTGCACGGCCTGGGTCGAGCCGAGTCTGCTGAATATTAAAAGGTTGCTCACCATCCAGCAGCACCACGAGGTGCTGCATTGGTTGCACCTGACCTGGACCGTCCTGAAAGAGAGTTAAGGAGATGCCGTGACCTATTACAGAGTGGATGCAGCAACCTGCTACAGCATCTTTACCAAGGTTGAGGGGAACAAATCGGATGCCGAGGCGACCCATTCGTCGGTCTCCGGTGACATCGACGCTTTGGGTGCAGTCTGCACCGGCAAAAGCGCCACGCTGGCCTCGTCACTCAATGCCGTCTACAACCGGGTTCTGACAGCGGCCATGACCGGCGCTGAACAGCAGATCAGCAGCGCAGCGGCGGGTGGGCGCCAGGCTGTGGCGGCGATCCAGCGGGCTGACCACGAGATGGCTGACCGCACCGAGCAAGAGGCTCATAGCGTTGATGAGGTTCGCATCACAGATGGGAAGATCGTATGAGTATCGACACGAGCGGCCTCAAGGATTGGCCGGACGCTGCCTCACTGTTCAGCGAGGCCTCCAGCCTCATGACTCACGGCTCAGACTTCTACGATGATGTCGAGGCAGCCCACAGTACCTGGAAGGGACTCAGCGCCTGCTACGAGACACCGCATCAAGATCTCATGTATTCGGCTTTGACCTCCGGCCAGCACGCCTCCGACGGTTGCGCCAGTGTCACAACCGCGATGACGTTGTTCTCTGATGAAATTTCAGCTCTCAAACCGGAACGTGACTCACTGATGAATGAGGCCGCCGCCGATGCGGTAACGCCCACTCCGTATGACGAAACTAAAGCCGAGGAGCATCGACAAGCGGGCATCCAACTGCAGCAGCGGATCAACGCCCTGGTCCAAAAATACGAAGCCGCTATTGACACATGTTCCGCTCAGCTATCGGCGATTGGAGACGACGGGCTGCCGGACGCAGGGAGCCCTGCCTGGTCAGGTGTTGCCGCAGATACGATCCTCGGGGCGTTAACCGCCACTGCCGAAAGCCGCAAGAAAGAGGTCGAACGCATCATCCATAGGCTGGTCGTGCGTCTCGCAGGTAGGGACTTCAGAATCCCGCTCCCCTACTGGGTGCAGTATCGAGAGAAGAGATTTTGGGACTGGAAATCCTGGTTAGTCACGAAACAAAGCGGCAACTTCGTAACCCGATTTCAATCTGCTATCGCTGCCGTCTTCTGGGGGCCGGCGAGGGGACGCTACAGCCCTCCCACCGTAGTTCGCGCTCCGAGGATATCGGGCAAGGTCGGCGTCGGTAGACAGCACACTTCACGAGTGCGAACCGGAACATCCGCCCTGGGACGCGCCGCCGGACGCGGCCTTTTCGTCCTTAGTCTCGGACTCACGTTCAGCAGCGAGTACGGCCAAGCAGACAAGCGATACCGCGAACAGCACCCCGGCATGACCGCCGATGAGCGACGCGGAAAAGCCATCGAAACCGCAACTGTACGAACCGGATCACAGGTTGGCGCCTCGATCGCTGCCGGAGCCGCGATTGGTTCCGCGATCCCGGTGGGTGGAACCGCCGTCGGCCTCCTCGTCGGACTGGGCGTCGGCCTAGCGATGAGCATCGACACGGGAGGCGGCAAGACCCTCGGAGATCGCGTGGCGGACGTCGGTGAAGCTATCTGGAATTTCGGAAAGGAGTTGTTTGGCGGATGACAACCATGCTTACGCTTCTGGAGGAAGGGGTTGAGCCAGGCGCCGTTTTCACCGCAGTTGTACTCCTCCTTATTGGTCTTCTTGGTCTCTGGCAAGGTTGGGTGGCATATACCGAACCCACACCACGCTTCGTCCTCAACTACCGAGGCTGGTCCTGCCCACCCCTCGCCATGCTCTACGGAGGCATATTCATGATCTGCATGGGCATAGTTGGGTTCCAGCCTCCCCTACCCCGAATCGTCGGAGGGTTAATTGCCTTGGTCTGGCTGTTCTGTGGAGTGACTCTAATTAGTGGCTTCTTTTTCTGGTTCCCACCATTCCTGGTTCCCCGCTGGTACCACCGAGCCAGAAAAGCAGGCGTCCCCCGCCACGACATCAACGCCATGGCAGCATTCAAAGCCCTCCCCGTGGATCAGCAGAAACAGGCCGCCCAACAACGACAACTCTGAACTGTTCTCTCACAGATCTCCCGGTCGTGCTGCGTTCGCTTCTCAGACATCACTATTCCTTATAGCTGATGCCCCTACGGACGGGGGAACCTCAAACATCCCTCCGGCAGTCCCTGAGCGATCCTCGCCCGGCCCGGAGCCGTCAATGAACGCCGCACCAACAGCCCCACCCCGACAAGCACTGTTACTACGACCCTATGACACCACCCAGCACCTTGCGGGAAAAATCTGACCCATTGCCCTGAGCTAATAATCTCCGGATACGACATACAGGGTAACGAAAAATATCCCACTGCTCCCTCAGCAAACACCCCACACCGTCCACAGTCAACGGCGAAAACCTAACCAATCCAGGCCCGATATGCCGAGTGGAAAGAATCCCACCATATCCACGGCCAACACCCCAACCCTCAACGACGAAAACCCACTAAGTCGGGCACGATATACGGGGTGGGAGATCGTCTCCCACCCCGTGTTTTGATGAATCATCAGCAATTCTTCTCAGCCGAGGAATCGGCGAGTAGCAGTTGATTCGCTGTTACTCGCTTAGTTCGTCCTCTTCCTCGTATTCTTCTGCCTCATCTTCTGAGTCTTCGGTCTCCGGATCCTCGTCATCGACGCTGTCTTGTGGCTCCCCGGTTTGCGGTGCCGGCTGCCAGGTCTGGCGAGCTGGTGCGGCAGCCGGGGGTTGGGCGGGGGCCACATCACTGCCCTGGGTTGAGATCGCTGGATCCGCTGCGGGTGTTGCTGCTGGGCTCGACTCGGGGACAACCGGAGTGGTTTCAGCAGGATCGCTAATGGGCTGTGCCTCAACGACTGGGGTGACCTCCACCGGCTCAGCAACCACATCGTCGACGACCGCTACGACGGGGGCACCTGCCGGTTGGGGCGCTTCAGGTGCCGAGGCCTCAGCCAATTGGAGTAGAAGTCCCCCAGCCAGCACCCCGCCGACGGCCAGTGTCACTAGCCCCGCCACCATGGATGTCTTCTCAAGATTCATGGCCATTCCTCTCCTCGTCTCGGCCGACCCTGCCGTTGCCGATAGCCTGCGATCCTCGTCCCCCAAGGGCCACGGTCAGCCCCTTGGTGACACTGTTAGTGAATCTGATCTGGATGAACCCGATCCGCAGATCACATGAGAGGATCCTCATCTCGGTTGGTGGATGGCGACTTGGACCACTGCCATGCCACTGGCATCGGCAGCGGCTGCCCCTCCCCAGGGCGTGAGGAACTTGGTTGCCACCCCCAGGGCGTGAGGGGCTGTTGCCGATGACCCCCAGCATGTGGATTGCCGGGGTCAACTGCGCTTCTCACACCGCAGGGGCATCCCGGCTTGGGGAAGTGAGGGGTCGTAGAAACAGCCCTGCGCTACGCCCTGGAAACTCCTACTCACCAGCCCCACCACGGCAACCACAACACAGCCGTCGAAACAGCCAGGCGCTACACCGCGAAAACTCATGCTGATCGAGGCAGCGGCCAATGGCCTTGCGGCGATCAACACCTGGAGACAGCCTGGCGCTACACCGTGGAAACCCCTACTCACCAGCCCCACCACGGCGACCACAACACAGCCGTTGAAACAGCCTGGCACTATGCCAATTACCCTCAGTTGGCGGGGGCATTCGGCATAGATGGTGTTGACGTCACTTCAGCGGGAGCCGATCACTGTGGCTGGTTCATCAACGCCCCAGCCCGTGATAGTTCCAGCCTGCGGCACGCCAGGTCTTCGGATCGAGGGCGTTACGCCCATCAATGATCCGGCGATGATTAACCGTGGCACCGACCTGGTTCGGATCAAGGGAGACAAACTGCTGCCATTCAGTCAACAGCAGCACCAGATCCGCACCTGCTAGGGCTTCATCCACATCGCTCACATAACGCAGCTCAGGGTGGCGGCGCTCAGCGGTTTCTAGAGCCTTCGGATCGGTGACGGTGACCGTCGCGCCGAGCTGATGCAGCCGGTAGGCCACATCAAGGGCGGGCGAGTCCCGAATATCGTCGCTATTGGGTTTGAAGGACGCTCCCAGCACCGTCACCTTCGCTCCGGGAAGCTCCTGACCGAGGGCTTGCTGGGCCAGCTCCACCACGCGATCTCGGCGACGTTGGTTGATGGCATCGACCTGCCGCAGGAAAGAGACGGCATCGTCGACGCCTAGCTCCTCAGCCCGAGCGACGAAGGCCCGAATGTCCTTGGGTAGGCAGCCACCGCCAAAACCGACCCCAGCACCGAGGAATCGGTGTCCGATCCGGGTGTCGTGGCCTAGGGCTTGGGCCAGTTGGGTGACATCCCCACCGGTGGCCTCACACAATTCGGCCATGGCGTTGATGAAGCTGATCTTGGTGGCCAAGAAGCTATTGGCAGCTACCTTGACCAATTCTGCAGTGGCATAGTCGGTGACGATCTGCGGGATGCCCTCGGCTAGCAGCGGGGCATAAACCTCATCGAGAGCCGCTCGGCCACGCTCAGCTAAGTCGGGATCGTTGGCGAGGCCATAGACGATCCGATCGGGATGCAGAGTATCTTGGACGGCGAATCCTTCACGGAGAAATTCCGGATTCCACACCAGGGTGGCACCTGCGCTCTCCAATTGCGTCGCTAACCGCTGGGCGGTCCCAACGGGTACCGTCGATTTACCCACCACAACCGGAGTATCCCCGTCGCTCATCCCAGCCAGCACAGTGGCGATGGCGGCCTCAACATAACTCAGGTCAGCAGCACCGGTGCTGCTTTGTGGGGTGCCGACGGTGATGAAGTGCAGCTCCACCTCAGCCAGGTCGGTCGGATCGGCTGCCGTGGTGAACCGCAACCTGCCGCTGGCTAATACCTGTTGCAACAGTTCATCGAAACCAGGCTCGAAGAACGGGGCCGTACCCGCATTCAAGGCAGCCACCTTCGCCTGGTCCACGTCGATACCGACGACCTCGTGTCCGATGCTGGCCATGCAGGCAGCATGAACCGCACCCAAATATCCACACCCAATAACAGAAATCTTCATGACTACTCCTGAAATAACGTTACAACTCGATTCGCTCCTGGCAATGAGCCACCCACTGGGGCAACCATTGGCTGGCCTGGGGACGAAATGCGTAAACACAGGCCAGGCGAAGCAGCGCGGCCCGGTAATAGCTGGCCAGTCTGGCCGCGGTGGTAGGCGCCGCAGCCACGACGGTGGTGAGCACCTCCGTGATCTGGGTGCGCAGTGAGTCCGGCCACAGCCCTTGAATCCCCCGCAGATCAACATGGGCCAGTAGATTGCCCAGATCAAGGGCCGCTTCGCCGAGGGCTGCGGTATCCAGATCAATCACGCCGAGGCTTCGCCCATCCCAGATCAACTGCTTATCGTGAAGATCCCGGTGCACGATCACCAACGGTCCCGGGGTGGCTGCCAGTTCCCGGCAGGTGCGCTCTACCAGTGGCCGCAGCTGGTCAATCTCGGGCAAAGCCTGGAAGTCTACGACCCGCTGATACCACTGCTGGAGCACTTCAGCTTCCTGGGTTCCGGTGTGGCGGGGCAGCTCGGCTTGGCGGGTCAGTAACTCAGGCCAGGCACCAGCGAAGTACTCCCAGGCGGCCATCCCCGTCGCCCCCAGATCGTGCAGGCTGATCCCTGGTAGCAGCGAGAAATCGACACGCGCCTCGCTATGGGAGAGCACCTCAGGCACTGCCAGACCAGTGGCTGAGCTGAGAGCTGCGAACCGTTGGGTGGCCTGGACGACTGCCTCGGCGCGACCAGCACGCAGCAGCTTAGTCACCCGATCAGCCCCTAACACCACGGCGCGACGATGAAGCCGATGCACCACAATCGGTCCATCCAGCTGCGGGTTCAGTTCCGGCAGTTTGGGATCCACCCCATAGTCGGCCAGCTTCACCTCAGAGTCGGCAGTCACTTCACCGGCTCGAAGCCGACCCAGCTCATCGATGGTTTCGAAGGTGAGTGAACCGTCACGCCCCGGCCAGGCTCGACGAACATCCGGTAGGGCTCGAAGGGTATCGATGGCGCTCATGCCAGTACCCGTTCGATCTCACGCAGATTCGCAGCCACCGCATCAGCCCAGTCGGGTTGAGCCAGTCGAAGCGGATCGACAGCACGCAGCATCAACGAATCAGCCATTGCCGCTTGAAGTACTGGTGCAGGTGGCAACTGTCCACCGCCGTTGCGGTAGCCGGTGAGGAACTCCTGTCCTAGCTCCTGGCCGGCGACCGCCAGATATGACCCCAGATCTGTGGCCCTGGGTGCCAAACAGGCCCGGTCAAAGTCGGTGAGCCACACCTGTTGGGGGGCAATCAGAAATTGATCGGGGGACAGATCCCCGTGGCTGAGTACTGGCTGAGCCGACGGCGACCGGTGAAGCCGCTCAATGACTCTGCGCGTCAACACAGCCAACTGTGGCTCGATCTCGTCGAAGAGGGCGGCATGCACTAGGCCCTGCCGCATCGGCACCATCGCCCGCCCTGCCAGAGCCGTCATCCACTGCGGTGGTACTGCGCTGGCGTGTAATCGGGCGACGAGTTCTCCAGCCTGCCGGGTAGCCGCTGGATCTGGTCGAGCCGCCAGATCTGCCTCACCCGTCAAGGCATAGCGGCTATAGCCGAGGCGTTCACCATCGTCGCGTCGCTGAGGGGTGGGAATCTGGGCGGCGATGAATTGGTCGAAATACCAGCCAAGAGCACGGTCAGCTGCTTCAATCCGCACCACTTCGTCCTGATCTCGCAGCACGACCCGGCGCAGTGGGTTGTATCGCAGCAGCGCAGCATCTTTATCTACCTGGGCTTCGTGGAGCCGGACGGCCAGTCGCGGATCCGCGAGCCAGTGGCCGTGCTGCATCAGCAGCCCGTCGGCTGCCTCAGCCATGATGGTTTCGAGACGCAGTTTAGCGGCCTGCTGCTGGGCCTTAGCTGCCTTGGAGTAGCTAATGGGCCACAGCCAGCGGGCCCAACCCACTGGGGTGCCAGAAGGATCCTCAACTGAGATGGTCACGGAGGTTTCCGGTTTGATGCGCAGCCGGGCCGCGGTCGCGTCGTATCCCAGCTGGTCGCTGAGCCATTGCTGATCAAGGACTCGGGCGATTAATCGGGTCAACGGTGTTGCCGTCATTGCTCCCCCATTCGGATCTCGTCCATATCCTTACCACTGGCACGCACCCAAGCCCGGAAGACCTCGCTGTTGGCCAGCAGGGTCGCGGGGCTTGCGTCGAGCCTGATCAGACCATCTTGCAGCCACACCACTCGGGTGGCGCGCAGCGCAACCTCAGCGTCGTGGGTGACCGCCAACATGGTGCGGCCTTCAACGAGCCGATCGATCGCATCCATCACCACGGCAGCGGATGCGGGATCCAGTCCGGTGGTGGCTTCGTCGAGGATCACCACCGGGGCTTGCCGCAGCAGCGCCCGCGCGATCGCGATTCGTTGCCGCTGACCGCCGGATAGGGTGCCGCCCCGTTCCCCGACGACCGCGTCGTAGCCGCCGGGTTGTTCCATGATGAACTCGTGGGCATGGGCTGCCCGAGCGGCCGCCTCTACCTGGGCATCGGTGGCATCAGGGCGTCCCATGCGGATGTTGTCCCGGATAGTTCCGGTAAACAGCACAGCCTCTTGATGCAGCAAAGAGATATTGGCGCGCAATTCAGCCAGATCTAGGTCCGGGAGCGGATGCCCATCCAGCCGGACTTGGCCATGCACCGGGTCGATAGCCCGCACCAGCAACGACACCAGGGTCGATTTTCCGGCCCCAGAAGGACCGATGATGGCTACTCGTTCACCAGGGGCCACCTCGAGGTTGAGTCCTTTGAGCACCTGAACCCCGTCGTATTCGGTGACCACATCGCGGAAGCTGAGCTCCCCGCCAACCGAGGTGGGTCGTATTGGCCGCTCCGGGGTGACCACATCCGGCTGGATCGCCATCAAATCAGCTACCCGCTCCCCTGATGCGCTGGCTCGCGCGATTCGGCCGGTGTACTTGGCCATATCCCGCAGCGGCTTCATGGTGGTACGTAGATAGGTGGTGAACAGCACCAGATCCCCGGGGGTCATGGCCCCGTCGAGGACCCGAAGCCCGCCACCGATCAACACAGCTGCTGATGCCAGTCCGACGATGATGTCGGTTCCCCGCTCTAGGCGGGCCGCCAACCGTCGAGACTTGACCCCCTCGCTCAGCGACACCTGGTTGGCCTGCAGGAAATTGTCCTCGACCATTTCCTCTAGACCGTAGGCCTGCACCACCTTGATCGATGCCAGTGACTCTTGGGCGGTGTTAGCCAGATGCCCCTCCCCCTTGCGGGTTTTCCGGGATGCCGCGGTGATCCGTTTCGAGATAGGACCCGAAATCCACGCAAAGACTGCAATCGCGATCAACACCACGGTGGCCAGCAGCGGATCCAGGATGAACATCACCACGACCATGACCAGTAGGGTCGCGACATTGGCAAACAGTGGCAGCCCAGCGGTGATCGCCACCTCCTGCATCCGGGCGACGTCTGAGACGATCCGCTGCACGGTATCAGCGCTGCGGTTACGGGCATGGAATTGCTGGGACAGGCCCTGGACGTGCCGAAACACTCGGGCCCGCAGCGCGGTGGCGACCCGGGAACCCACCAGCGCGAAACAAATGGTGGCTAGGTAGTTCGCCAATGCTCGCAGCGCGACGATGGACACCAGCGCCACCCCGCACCAGATGAGCAGGCTCACGGTGGCCGGCTGCTGGTTGATATCAGCACCCAGCGACGCGGTGACCGCATCCACCACGATCTTCATCGGCCACGGTTCAAGCACCCGGAAGGCCACCTCAAGGATCAAGGCGAGGGTACCGATAGCGACCATGCCCCGATGTGGGGCAACATCGGGGGCAACGAGTCTCATGGTTCGGCGTAACGCCGAGGGGCCGTCAGCCATGGCAACCCGCCAGTTTCAAGATGGTCGCCACCGCACCCGACCAGCTGTGTTTCGCCTCGGCCTGGGCCCGCCCAGCCTGGCCCTGACGGGCTCGCCGTTCGGCATCGGCGGCAAGGGCGTCGATGGCTTCAGCCAGCGCTGCTGGTTGTGATGGCGGCACCAGGGTGCCAAGCTCACCGAGGATCGCGGGCAGCTGCCCCACCTCGGAGGCCACCACCGGCAGTCCTGCTGCCAGATACTCATAGACCTTCAGCGGGGAGAAATATTGCTGTTGCTCACCGCCCAGGTCGGGATATGGCGCCACCGCGATAGCCGAGCCAGCCAGATGCTTCGGCATCTCGGCGGGATCAACCGCGCCCCGGAAGTCAACGTCGAGCCATAGCTGCTTGGCCTGGGCCTCAAGGTTGGCCCGTTCTGGGCCGTCGCCGATGATCCGCAGCTGCCACGGCTGCCGGGCCAGAGAGGCCGCTGTGAGCAGATCCGCGGTGCCATGCCACGGTTTGAGGGTTCCCACGAAGGTGACGACCACCTGCTGGGGATCCTCGGGCTGCGGCTGGATCCGGGTGATGCTGACCCCGTTGGGAACGGTATAGACCCGCTGGGCTGCGGTGCGCTGCCGAACCCAGGAAGCTACCGGATCAGAGACGCAGATGCTGGCTTTGGCGGCAGCAACCTGGTCAACCAAGGCCTGCTCGGCAGCTTCGGCGTAGACCAGCACCCGATGGGTTTGCTGTTCCTCAATCAAGGGGGCGTTGACCTCCAGCACGCTCGGGATCTTGAGCGCCTCAACAACGCGCGCCAAGGTGGTGCTGAACAGCGAATAGCGTTCGTAGATCAGATCCACACCCTCGGCGATGATCCGCTCAGCCATCTCGGCAGAGACGGCCATCTGGGATCGTTCCCGCTCCGCCGGGTTGCTCGTTTGCAGGGGATACTCCACCACCGGAAGATCGATCAGGTCGGCTGGCGGTTGGGTGCCCTTTTTGATGGCATGAACGGTGACCTCATGGCCTAGGGCCAGTAGTTCCCGAACCACTTCTTGGATGTGCACGCAGGCACCCTTGGTCCCGAACACCGGAATTCCGGGGTCGACCACGACATAGGCGATACGCATCATTGGTCCTTTCCACGGGCCCAAGCCGACAATGTCGCTGCTTGGCGGCGGGAATTGAAGGTGGTTTCGATCAGGGACCGGGCGCGCCGGGCCAAGGTGGTGACCGGGATTTCCCCTCGGGCAATGGCAGTCAGGGCGGCAGCCAGGGCGGTGACATCACCGGGCTCCAGCAATACTCCGGTTTCTTCGGGGCGGACAACCTCTGGCAGTCCGGTCACGGCGGTGGCGACGACGGGGGTGCCAAGGGCCATGGCTTCCAGGACCACGGTGGGTAGGCCGTCGGCATTGCCATCAGCGGCGGGAATGCAGGGGGCGGCGAAGACATGGGCGCGGGTGATCAGTTCGGTGACCTCCGCTTGGGTCAGTGGCCCGACCAGGCGTACCCGGTCTGCCAAACCGAGCCGATCGATCTGGGCCTGCAGCTCGGACTCCAGTTCCCCACCACCGGCGATATCCACCTCGACGGGGAAGTCCAGCCGCGCGACTGCGTCGATGAGATCCCCAAACCCCTTCTTGGGAACCAGTCGACCGACAGTGGCAATCCGCAACGGCATGCTCGGCTGGATCGGGTCACGGTAGGGGAACCGTTCTAGCTCTAGCGCGTTGTACTGCAAGCTGATATTGGCTCCGGTTCCGGCGAGCACCTCAGCCAGGAAAATCTCGTTGAACTTGCTGATGGCGATCACTCGCGCAGCATCGCCGCAGATCCGGCGCAGCCACCCACGATCCACTGATTCGTGAAAGATGTCCTTGGCGTGGGTGGTGACGGTGAACGGGATTCCGGTCAGTTGGGAGGCGACCCAGGCCATCCGCCCAGCCAGTGAGGCGAAATGGGCGTGAATGTGGTCGATACCGTCGCGTAGAACGGCTTGGGCTAGCCACACCCCCTGGGCTACCTCGTCGGCTGGCAACGTCGCCAGTACCGGAGCCAATTCGCTCAGCCGCGGCCCGATGACGCTGTGGCTGAGGGCCTCGGCCAGCATCGGCCACAGCTCGCTGGCCTTCGCTGGGCGCGGCACCCACCCAACCAGGGCGCGCACTCGAGCAATCTCTGGGTGGAAGCGGGCATCGGTGGTGGGACGCAGCGCGTAGATGGCCAGCTCATCGCCGTGGGCTTCACGGGCGAGGATCTCGGTGACGATGAAGGTCTCAGAGAATCGCGGATACACCTTCAGCACATAGGCGGTCTTCATGCCGCACCTACCAGATCACAGGCCCGCAACCGGGTCAACAGGTCGGCGGCGAAGGTGGCGGTGGTGGCCAGCCCATCCAGGGCGAGGTTGGAGCGGTCTGCCCGCCAGGTGACGGCGTGGGCGGCCCACTGCCCTAGTGCGGCTGCGGTGATCTGGCTGGAACGCATCATGTGAACCGCTCCGTGACGGCTCAGTGCCGTTGCTCGGATCAGCTGTTCCAGTCGTGGGGTCTCCCGGGGCACGATGAGTGCCGGGGTGGTGGTGGCCAGGATCTCGGTGACGGTGTTATACCCGCCCATGGAGATCACCGCGGCGGCAGACGAGAGCTGGCTGCTGAGCCCCGGCCAGGAACGATAAACCTGCGTTCCGGGGCGGGCATTAGCTACTACCTCATCGAACTCGGCATCGCTGAGCTGTGGACCGGTCACCACGATATGCGCGTGCCCAGCCGGGTGGGGCATGGCGACGGCGGCGCGCAGCAACTCGAAACCATCAGAGCCACCGCCAGCAGTGGTGAGCACGAATGGGGTGGGGCTCATGGGTTCACCGTGGTCGCTGATCCGTCGGCCATTAGCTAGATAGCCCGTAAACCGGATGCGATCGGCCAGTGCCCGCGGCGCCTCCCCGGAAGCGATCGGGTCATGGACGGCACGATCCCCATAGACCCACACCTCATCGACGAGGGCGCGCAGCCCTTCGGGATCTCCCAGGGCCTCCCATTCAGCCGCGGCGACCTCGGGTTCGTCGAGTACCTCACGCAAACCCAGAACGACTTTGACGCTGGGATGCTGAACCCGCAGATGCATCAGGGGCTGCTGCAGCTCCTTCCACACCCCGTAGATATGGCGGTCGATGATCACCAGATCCGGGGAGAAACCCAGCAAGGCGGCCTGAAGAAGTTGAGATCGCAGCGAGATCAGTTCATGGGTGGTGCCGCCGAGGTGGCGGGGTTCATAACCCTGCTTACCCTTGGCGATCCCAGGGATGGTGATCAAATCGAAGCCCTCGGGTAACGCGAAATGGGAGGCCGGAGCCAGTCCAGAAACGATCAGACCCGAAACCTTCGCCCCGGTGATACCAGGCAGCAGACGCGCTAAGTGGTGAGCGATCGCGAGATTGCGTCGCACATGTCCCAGGCCCTGAGAATCGTGGCTGTATAGCAACACCCGATAGGTCGGCTCCATGATCATCCCCTCTTGCTCCACCACCCGGTTTCGGGTGCGGCACTAGCCTGGCAACTCAGGAAAAGGGTTAGATGAGATCAAAATGAGAGCCATCTCATCTTCATTAGCGGCCGAACAACTCCCCTTGCACCGTGTTGATGAATTGGGTCAGCGAGGCAGGCAGATCGCGAAGGTGCCAGGTCTCAGGAGCGTGGTACCACGGCACATCGGTGGGATCAGGCAGGATGTCGTCATCGGCTGCGGCCATCGCCTCCAACCAGCGTTGCCTGCCACCCAGGACCACGGTGTAGGGCAGCAATCGTGAGATCTCCACGATCTCACGGCCCCGAGGCATCTGGTCGGTGGGGTGGGTGGCCAGCAGCGACGCCAATGCACCGAGCCCCAACACCAGCCGGGTCCCCTCGGGGGTGCGACGCGGCATCCGTGGCGCGAGCCACAGTAGGCCTCCAGCCACTGCGACCAAGGCCAGCCCGACCAACCCAAAGGAGGTGAAGGCAGCCAACCCGATCAGCGCCAGCAGCGCGATCCCGAAAGCAACCCACCCGCGAGTTGCCCAGGCATTGCGGGTGGAATCTGGGCGCGATTCGAACCAGCCACGGGCAACCACCTCGTCGTAGAGGGAGCTTTGCACACCAGCCAGGGCCGGGGCCAAGACTGCGGGTAGTTGAGATGCCAGGGATTCTTGGCCATTGGGCACCACCGCAGCTAGCAGCTGGGATTCGTAGTCGGCCAATTCGTCGTCTGGGTTCTCGAGCCGGGAAAACCGCCAATCCAGTAACCCATGCTGGGGGTGTTGCAGCTCGGTGATCCGCAGCTGCCCGCGCACCGCCAGGTCCAGCAAGGTTGCAGTGATATCAACCGGATCCACCCGCTCATCAGCAACGGTACCGACCATGCCGGGACGCAGCCCAGGGGCGGCCTCGAAGATGGATTCACCCTCACCGGTGGGTTTGAATGATCCCACGGGCGCTACCTCGCCATGGAAGTCCTGATCCGCCCCGGATCGGCGATGCAGCCACCACAGCAGGAAGGCACCGACGGCAGCGACAGCTGCGGCGGCACCGACGGTGGCTAGGTTGACGGTGAAGGCCCGATCCAGACTCCAGTTTTCGCCGATCACGGCGGTTGCTGCCACCTGTGTGGCAGGGAAGCCGACGGTGAAGGTCACCTGTTCGCCCACCCCACGTGCTGAGGACTCGAATTCCGGCAGGGGTGCGTCGTGGGTTCCAGCGGCAAACAGCTGACATTTGTCGGGAGCCCCTGGAGGACCTGCGGTGCAGTCAACCAAGGTTGGTAGGGCAACCACGTTCAGGGTCCCGGAGACCTTCGCGACCGGCACACTGAGCCCTTGCAGCGCCCGCCAGGACATGACCGACAGCTGCCCTGCACTACTGGCCTCACTGCGAGTGGCTCCAGTGACGGTGTAGCTGATCGTGACCTGATTGCTGGGGGTCATCGAGATGACGGTGTAATCCCCGTCAATAGTGGTGGACACCCCGTCAGCGCCAGTCACGGAGATATCAGTGATCTCGTAGCGATACCAGCGGTCGCGGTCAATGGGTGCCTTATTAGCCAACCGCTGGGTCAATTCGCTGGGAGGCGTCGAGAAAGATATGGTCTCGGTCACCTCCAGCACCCCCGCAGAGTTCAACTTTGCGTCGAAAACATAGGAGTCGGCAATGGGTTCTTCGGCCTGGGCTGGGGACATGCCCACCCAGGTGAGCAGTACCACGATCGGCACCAAGAGCAAACGTGTCAGGCGCACCGTCGGTCTCCTTGAGCTCGGTAAAGGGCAATTGAACGTTATCGCACCATATGGGCATCCCGGACCCGTGATCCCACACTTGGCTAGTCTGGTTGGGTGGTGACGCCAAATCAGCCCTATCCCCAGCAACCGTTTGGCCGCCCTCCGGCATGGCAGCCGCAGGCTTGGAAGGCTGGAGGCCTCCCGCTACGCCCGTCCGGCGCCTCCCATCCTTTCCCCGTCGCTGCCCCACAGCAGTATCCAGCCCAAGCTCAACAGCAGATTCCAAACTACGTTTCCCAGCCTGCGCAGCCGCAGCAACCCTCTTATGGGCAGTATGTCGGACCTGCTGCGTATCACATGCCAGCGGCCCAGTACCCACCACCTGCTTATGGCTATGGTCAACAGCCGAGATTCCCCAGCCCGCCCTATGTGCCCTATCCGGGCCCCTTTCCTGGTCCCCGTTATCAGCCACAACCGCCGAAACGACCTACCGGGCTCATCATGGCGCTGGCGGCCGCGGTCACCATTTTGGTTGCCTTACTCCTGGTTGCCGTCTACCAAACCATCACCGCCGACGATCCCGACGAGATCGTTACTGAGTATCAGAATGAGGATTGGCAGGTACCTCCGGCGACTGATTCACCGCCGGAGATACCGATGCCCGAATCACTACGCCAGGCCCGTATCTGGCTGACGGATAATCCCATCTACGAGGTCACCTTGGCCTCCCCAGTACGTTGTGAATTGGATCTGCTGCCTGGCGGCAAGGTCACCGACGCTGAACTCCAGATCCATTTGGATGCCTATATGGCATGTTTGACCAAGGTGTGGGGCCCTGCACTGGAGCAGGCTGGTTATGTGGCCTACCAGCCTCAGGTCACGGTCTACCCACAGGGCGAGGAGGTCGCCACCGCATGTGGTGACGCCCCCTCAGTCAATGCCTTCTATTGCGCCTTGGATCAGCGGCTCTATATTGCTCAAGACATCCTGGACATGCTGCCAAAGGATTCAGCCTCGGCGCGGATCGTGTTTGATCTCATCATGGCTCATGAATACGGCCACGCAATTCAGGGACGTACCGGGATGCTGCTGAGCGAGCGCTGGCTAGCATCGGAGGGGTCAGAGACAGAGATGCTGGAGTGGAGTCGCCGCACCGAGGTCCAAGCCGATTGTTTCGCCGGGTTAGCGATGAATTCGCTGTCCCAAAGCCTTGGCATCACCGACGAAGATCGCGAGGATGTTTTGACCGCCAGCTATCACATCGGCGATGACCAATTGGCTGAGCGCCTCGGCCAAGATCCGGATGAACCTGGCGACCACGGCTCTGGCAAGAATCGCAAACTCTGGGCGCAGCGGGGCTTGGACAACCACACCGTGAGCACGTGTAATAGCTATTCGGCACCCAACAGTGAGGTCAGCTAGTCGGCAGCACCAGCGCAACCGCCATGGCGGCTAGGCCTTCGCCACGCCCGGTCAGTCCTAGGCCGTCGGTGGTGGTTGCGGCCACTGTAACTGGGGCACCGACGGCTTCACTGAGCACCTGCTCGGCTTCGGCTCGACGTCCCGCCATTCGGGGGCGATTGCCGATGATCGTGACATTCACATTGCCCGGCACATAACCCGCTTCTCGAAGGAGCCGAACACTCTCACGAAGAAATACCACCCCGGAGGCACCCCGCCACTGTGGGCGGGAGGTCCCGAAGTTCGAGCCGATATCGCCGAGCCCAGCCGCTCCCAGCAGGGCATCGACCATGGCGTGGGCCGCCACATCCCCATCCGAATGACCCGACAGGCCGTGATCCTCCTGGGGGAAATGCAGTCCCGCCACCCACATCGGGATGCCTGGGGCGAAACGATGAACATCAACACCGATTCCTACTCGCATGCTGCTTCCCGTTCTGTGAGGATGGCGGCGGCCAACACCAGATCCACCGCCTCAGTGATCTTCATGGCATCTCGATGTCCCGGCACCAATACCACCGGAAGACCGAGTCTCTCCACTGCTGCGGCATCATCGGTGAGGCTCAGCCCCTGCTCCGCCACCTGAGCGTGGGCTCGATGCAACATGCCCATCCGAAACCCTTGCGGGGTTTGGACCGCCCGCAATAGGTTTCTGTCGACCACCGTCGAACCCGCCGGGGTCAGGCTCCGGATAGTGTCGTGAACTTCCACCACGGGGATGACGGCCTCCGCACCGGCTGCCACGGCCTGCACCACAGCAGCTACCACAGTGACCGGCACCAATGGCCGGGCGGCGTCGTGGATGAGGACGATACTTCGTTGACTGCTATGCGGGGCCAGGGCGGCTAGCCCTTGTCGCACGGAATCTTGACGTTCAGCCCCACCGTGAGTGAGGACAACATAGTCGAGCCCGGTCAACGCCTGCTCGAATTCGGTCTCATAGCCCTGGGGCATGGTCACCGCCACCGTCGCCGCGCCGCCGTTGTGCATGGCTTCGACACTGCGGCGAACCAAGGGCACCCCGTCGAGGGGAACCAACGCCTTGGGGAGGCTGGCCCCTAGGCGGGAACCAGAACCGGCCGCCACCACGAGGGCGACGACCGGCTCTAAAGATTGGTTAGTCAACAGTTCAGGAGGCTAGGACCTCGTCGAGCATCACCTCGGCGCGGTCTTCGGCTACATTCTCAGCCAGGGCCAGCTCGGCCACCAGGATGGTGCGTGCCTTCGCTAGCATGCGCTTCTCGCCAGCCGAAAGCCCCTTGTCGCGGTCACGACGCCACAGGTCACGGACGACCTCGGAGACCTTGATGACGTTACCGGAGTGCAGCTTCTCCAGATTGGCCTTGTAGCGCCGAGACCAGTTGGCTGGCTCCTCCGTGTGCTCTGCCCGCAGCACCTGGAACACCCGCTCCAAACCATCAGCATCCACTACATCCCGAACGCCAACCAGATCAAGGTTGCAGGCGGGCACCCGAACCACGAGGTCGTTTTGACCGATGATTCGCAATACCAGGTAGAGCCTGTCCTCTCCCTTGATTTGTCGGGTTTCGATGTCTTCGATGACAGCCGCCCCATGATTTGGGTAGACCACCGTCTCTCCGACCGTAAAAGTCATACTCTCGGCCCCTTTCCGCAGGCAATCCTACCACGCCTCGGCGTGTCGGCTGTTGCCGCGATCTGCGGTCGCGATAGTGACTGCCCCCGGTTCAGCTGTGAAACTTGTACCCCAAACCGCGCACCGTCAGCAGCCGTTGCGGCTGCGATGGGGTGGTCTCGATCTTGCTGCGCAGTCGTTTGACATGCACATCAAGGGTCTTGGTGTCGCCGACATAGTCGCTGCCCCAGATCCGATCCATGAGCTGGCTGCGGGTCAGCACTCGACCGGCGTTGCGCACCAGAAACTCCAGCAGTTCAAATTCTTTGAGCGCGAGTTTGATCTCCCTGCCTTCCACCTCGACGAGATGACGGTCAACGTCGATGCGCACCCCTGCTGCTTCGACCACTGTGCCGGTCAGCACCTCGTCGCTGTGTCGTCGCAGCACGGCACGGATCCTCGCCACGAGCTCCCGGTGGGAGAAGGGTTTGGTCACATAGTCATCGGCGCCAAGCTCCAGACCCACAACCTTGTCGACCTCCGAATCCAGCGCGGAGACCATGATGATGGCGACGTTGCTGCGTTGCCGTAGCCTTCGGCAGACCTCGGTGCCGGAGATATCAGGCAGCATCAGATCCAGCAGCACCACATCGGCGCCGCTACGGTCGAAGGCCGCAAGACCTGCATTCCCGTCCGGGGCCGAGACGACGTCGAAGCCCTCGGCGCTCAGCATGTAGGACAGTGCCTCTCGGTACGATTCCTCGTCCTCGATGATCAGGATCTTGGCCACACTCAGTCCTTCACTATCGGCAGCTTCAGGGTGAATGTCGAGCCCTGTCGTGGTTGTGACCACACTGTAACGGTGCCGCCATGGGCGAGGGCGATATGGCGAACAATCGCTAGCCCAAGGCCAGAGCCGCCTGCATCGCGGGCGCGCCCATAGTCGACGCGATAGAAGCGCTCAAAGATCCGGTCTTGGTCGGCTTCAGCGATCCCGATACCGTTATCGGAGACCTTGATCTCGACCTGTTCCTGGCCCTTGTCACTGGTGAGCTGTGTACTCACTGCAACCCGGGATCCAGGATCTGAATAGGTGATGGCATTGGTCAGGAGATTCACCACGGCGTCGACCAGCTGGCTGTGATCGCCCAGCACTTGGGCCTGCACGATGGTGGCTGGCACCATCGCGATGCCACCGGCCCGGGCAGTCTCTTGGGTTCGTTGCAGGGCCTCGTCGATCACCTCAGCGATGACCACCTGAGTGCGTGCCTGTCGCGGATCGAGGGATTGCAACCGGGACAAATCAATGATCTTGGTGACCAGGCTGCTCAATCGGGCGGTTTCTCGTTGCAGCCGGGAGGCGAAGTGAGTGACCTGGGCCGGATCCTTGGCGGCCGCTTCAATGGTCTCGGCCAAGATGCCGATGGCCCCGATGGGGGTTTTGAGTTCATGGGAGACATTGGCGACGAAATCCCGTCGCACCGCCTCGACCCGCTGTGAGGCGAGGTCCTCGTCGGCGATCACCAACACCGCATTGGAGTCGAGGGGAAGAATCACCACCGGCAGGGGTGCGCCGGTTCCCAGCGGGGTGACGCGGGCGACGGTGCCGCGAAATTGTTCACCACCCCGCACTGCCCGCACCTGGTCCAGCAGGGCTGGGAATCCGACCCGAGTGCCGCGAGTTAGTCCGATGGCTTCCCCATCTGGATTGACCGCCAACACCTCATCATGTGGGCCGATAAGGGCAGCGGCTCGCGGCAGCACATTGATGATGTGTGTGAGATCCTCCCAGGCCCTGGCTGTAGCTTGCTGGGAGGCTGCCGCAGCCCGTCGCAGTGGGGCGTAGCGATAGCCGGCAAAGATAAAACCAACTAGCAGCACGCAACCGGCACCTGCGAGGAAGACCGCCAGCTGGGACATGGCCCCATCCTATGCAGGTCAGCGGCGCTGGCGTTGTCTCGCTGGCCAGGATGGCTCACCTCCCAAGTCGATGGCTGCGGGTGGCTGAGGATGGCAAGGCTGCGGGTAGTTGGTGACGGAAAGGATGTGAGTGCCGTCGACGACAGCTGCGAGGCGTCATGCTCAACATCGAGTCCTTAAAGACAGACGGTATTAGACTCGGGCAGGCCAGGCGATACCTCTAAGGAGCAGAGATGCGCGTCAACTATCACGAGGAACTCACCGATCTGCTTGACAGTCTGCAACACATGGCGCAGCTGGTGGAAACCGCGATTAGTGAGGCCTCGGCTGCGTTACTGGAACCGGATTTAACGCGCGCCGAGCAGGTGATCTCCGACGATGCCCGGCTCGACGAGATGCATGAGGATTTGGAATATCGCTGCTTGTCGCTGCTGGCATTGCAAGCACCAGTGGCTGGGGAACTGCGCACCGTCGTCTCGGCCATCCGTGTGGTCTTTGAACTGGCCCGGATGGGCGATCTGGCGGCCCATATCGCCAAGATCGCGCGGCTGCGCTACCCGCAGGTCGCATTACCGGACAGCCTGCGGGCGAATTTCGTGAGAATGTCTGAGGTGTGCTTGGACATGGCTCGGCTAGCCCATGATTCCCTCCAAGCCCGCGACGCCGAGGCGGCCTTGCGGATGGCAGAGATCGACCATGAGATCGATGGGCTACGCCAGGAACATTTCCGCGTCGTGCTGGGCGGGACCTGGCAGGGCTCCATTGAACAGGCCATCGATGTGGCTCTTCTCGGACGCTATTACGAACGCTTCGCCGACCATGCGGTCGCGGTGGCGCGTCGTGTCATCTACATCATCACTGGCGCCTTCCCCGAGGGTGAGGAATGGCCTAACGCCTAGATAACTCGGCCCTGGGGGTTCGCGGCAGGTCCCCTATCGCCAACCTCACCCGTCGGTGATCAGCCACCTCATAAACCGCGATTGATTAGCCCATGATGGCGACACTGGGCTCGGCCTCTCAGACGGCAGGCTCTTCCGCCTCAGCCGCTGGTCTGATTTTGGGCGTGTCCTCCATTTGGCGGACGCAGGTGCGGTAGATAGTTATCTTCGTGTTGAAGTCGAGAATGGTTGGGGTAGTCCTCGGTTGCGTCTCCTTGGCACTGTGTAGTTGTGCACCGCAAACTCTGCAGGCTCACCCTGAACCCACTGCCCCAGCTACTGAGGCACCGGTGGTTACGACCTCACCCGAGACCACCTCAGCCAGCTCAACACCCAGCCCAGTAGCCTCGACGAGCCAGCCCGTGGAGCCCATTGCGAGCCCTTCTGCCAGCTCCAGCGAGGACCAGCAACTGGTAGCAGGCACTAACCACAACCAGGTAGCTACCGACTACACCTACCCCGCCGCTGATGTTCACCGGTGGTTATCCAAACCAGACTCTGCCCACGAGAAGCTGGCATTTCTCACCTTTGACGACGGCCCCACCGCCACCACCGTCGAGGTACTGAAGCTGCTGAAGAATCATCGGGTCCCAGC
>JBHAEB010000229.1:0-28283 GCA_041855345.1 Arachnia sp.
CCTTTGCGGGGTTGGCCAGGTTCCCAGCTGATTCGGCGCCAGCGTTGGCCATCGGGGTCGATGTGGATGTTGTCTCCGGTGGCGTTGTCGAGGGTGCGGACCCACATTTCGTTGGGGCCGAGATCGTTGGGTAGGTCGAGTTGACCAGAAGCGATGTCGGCGAGGAGTTTGTCTCGAACGTTCTTCCATACCTGGGCGACTTGTTTCGCGAGATAGCTGGGTCGGTGATTGGCGTAGGGCAGGAGGTTGCCTTGATCGTCGTAGCCGAATCCGCCTTCGGGGCCTTTGAGCGGGAGCCCGTGTTCTTTAAGGCTGGGATTCTCGGCTACGAATTCAAGCTCCACGGGATCCCAGCGCATGTGCCAGCCGCGGTAGCCGTTGTGTCTCTCCAAGATGAGGGGACGACCATTACGATGATCAACGGGCTGACCATACTTATTGCGAGGGGCGTTGTCGAGGGCGCGTTGCACATCAGCGTCGGTGTACTTGATTCCCAGCTTGGTTGGAGACTCAGTTGGTCTAACTGGGGCGTTGTGATCGTAGGTCGGTGCCTGACTGCCTGGGGTGACCTGAGTGCCAGCCCGTGGAGCTTCGTCCAAGGGATGAAGCTCCACAGTCTCTGGTTCCGGAGTGTTGGGTTCAGTCTGCCTGGGCGGTTCTGCATCGACGCGGTTATCATCAGCCAACTCCCGATCATCTGTACTGGCCTCGTCATCTGAGGCCCGACGAGGTGCGGTGCCGGATTCGAGTTCTTGATAAGGAGCTTTCGACCTGTCAGGGACTGGTGGGTCATTCCGAGGAGCGTGGGGATCTGATGTCGACAACTGTGTTTCGATCGGACCCGGGGCCTTGCCCGGTGCGGTGACTGGAATGTCGGTGCCATCAGCACTGCGGTTCACACTTGGGTGAAGAAGATTCCGTAGGCTGTCCAAGTCAGGCTTCCCCAAGTTCAGGGTGACAAGGTTCTTCAACTTGGTCATCCCAGTTGCTTTGGCGTGGTCATAAAGATTGATCAAACTAAGCAAGGAATTCGCAGTCGTCGGGGAGACCTTCCCCAAGACTTTCATGAACTTCATGCCTAAGGCTGCTTTAGCAATTTCAACAGCGAGCGATCCCGTGGTGCCGAAGGTATCTGTGCCCCAGGTATCCCAGCTGACCATCTCTTTCATGACGTTGCCCAGATGCCCCCAGGCTTTACCCACCTCATCACTTGCACCCATGAACGGAAGGTAGAGGCATCCGATCGTGCCGTTAAATAAACTAACGGCGGTTGTTGTCAAGGATTTTATTGTCCCGCTTCGGGTGTATTCTACTACCCCAGGATCTGTACCCGGTCCTCCAGCGAGGTGGTAGAGGTCCACTGCGGAGTCCCACAGGCTGGAAATAGCTCCACGACCCATAAGCGCCATACCCGATACTGGGTCCGGGATGCGCCACCCCTCGGGAGAACCCCAGGGGCTTTCGCCAGACCTCGTATTGTCATATTTGATTCGTTCTGTCGTCCCATAAACATGGGGGTTATCGACGTTAGTTTCCCCCGTCGTCAAGAACTGTGGTCCACCCCATGTGGCGTTGAGGGCGTTGCCGCAAGTGCGCTGCGCCTCTTCTAGGCGGGTTTCGAAGTCGATGATCAGGGAAAGGACATCCTCCTCGGCCTCGATGTCGACGGTCAGATATACGTATGGAGGTCCAAAAAACCAGCGTTTTGGTTGGTCTGGATACAGCTCAGCTAACGCGTCCATGATGCTTGCACGCTGGATCACGAGACTATCGAGCTCGCTTGCATAGGTTTCCAATGCCTGTCGCATCGTGGCGGCATGGGCCGCAACTGTGCGGGCATAGCCGTCAGGCTTATCCATCGCGCTATGAACAATCTCATCGCCAGGGGCCTCGTAGGAGACTGCCAAGCTTGACCACGTAGACCTGATCTGTTCAGCACGTGTGGCTACATGCGTGAAACACGTCTCCAGCGCGCCAGCGGCTAATCGAATGACATTCGGGTCATCTAGTTCAGACGGCGCCTTTAACATGTGCTTTATCTTTCCGGCACTGGATTAGCTGACCCATCGGCCTTGGGGAGTTCCTCTGGATACTCCGCCAAACCAGCCAGTGACTGAGCGTTGGAGGCCATCGTCAACTGTCCATCATGGTAATGAGTGATCGCTTGGCTTGTCGCCTCGATTGCGGTGTTCGTGGACCCCCGAACCGCGTCGAATCCCAATTGGCCGCAGCTAAGCACCCAGGCATCTACAGCGGCAGATACAAAACTGGAGTGTGTGAGTGAACCTAACAGTGACTGGGTGCTGATCCTGATATGTTCAGCGTCAAGATCATACATAATCGCGCTATTGTGAGCACTCATCACCGTCGTTCCAGCGGCGGTCTCATCGATTTTCCAGGTCATTCGATCACTCCCTCACCTACTGCTCTGGCCTGCTTACCCGATAGCTGAGATCACCCCTCGTACCTTCGCATGGGTCTGTAGAGCCGTTTCGTCGTTAAGATTCAGGGTGCGCTGCACCAACTGGATGATCTCAACCACCGCAGTCCCGGAACTTCCCAACCGAGACTCCACGTCCGAGTACAATTCAGACACCTCAGTGGCCTCGAATTCGCCCCAGAAAGTGTTCACATCTGTCGTATGTCCGGTTAAAATCGCCATCAATTGCTGACAGATCCGATTGATTTCTGCCTGCACTTCGGCGGAAATGTCCGTGTCGTATGCATTAATACCAGTAGCCATAGTTATACTCCCCTGATCAGCGGCGATGGAAGCTTGCGGTGACGTAATCGGCGCCACTTTCAGTTGCCCGGGCGTTTGTCACCATCTCCTCAGAACCAGTGACGTAAGCCTGATGCATGCCCGCCTGGCCCTCGTTGACACTGCCGAATGCGTTTTGAAGATCGATCGTGATTTGGTCGGCATTCAACTTGAAGTTACGGAACTGCACCGCGCCGTCACCTTCGAATCTGCCCTCCAAGGGGGTCACCGCCGCGATCAACTGCCTAATCAGCACCCCGATGTCTTGATGCGAGCCGCTGGTCTGCTGGCTCAGCCTCGGCAACGCATCATCAGTCATCTTGAAATACATCTAGACTCCTTCCAGTGGCCGTCCACCGACTCTCAACAACCATGTCAGGCCTGCCAAGACCTGCACCGATCAACACCCTAGCGGACCAGCGGTATAGGAGTATGACCCCATGTCCACCGACTACCTCGTGCTCACCCACACCCCAGTCACTCTAGATAATGTGGCTGAAGCCCTAGCCGCAGTGGAATCCAGCCTGCTGATACGTAGCGATTCCATGGAAACCATGGTGATCGCTGTCGACCCAAAAGATGACAGGCCTAGCCTCTGGCTGGAGCCCTCCCAACACATCCTGGAACCGGAGGAACTAGCCCGACTGCTTGGCGGAGGTGTTAATTTGGAGCCGTTTGCGTTTTGGACTGAGCTACACGGGCCTACAACCGATCCGCAACCGGTAGCCAGCCTAGCCCAATCCCTTGCTGTCATGTTGAATGGCCGGGCCTTGTTGATGGGAGGATCGGAATCGTGAACCATGATGTCAACGCTGATCTGATGACCTCGAAGACCCTCCTGTTGATTCAGGCGCGTCCTATCGTGGCGTTCTCACCCTGGCTGGTCAGGGCACACCTGGACGCGCAACGAACTGGCCGAACCTTGACGATAGTCACTCGACCCAACGCGGAACTTACACTCGCTGCTGCCCGTTTCGTTGCCAGGACCAAGACGATGTGGATCATCGATCATCCTGACGGTAGTTATGACGGCCTCACAGGTTCGGCAGTTACCTGGGATGGTGACGCGTTTACCTCATCTGATGAGGTGCATCCAGCATTCGTCACCCGCGCGCCCACTGACGAGAGAGCGCTCACGGTTGTGGCGGAAACCATGCACAGCTACCAAGAGAACCCTGTGCTGGGGGACTTTTCGTTGCGGATACTGGATGCTCTCGGATTCGCCGCGCCAACCCGTTGGGGGGCTTTTGAACCGTTAACTCAGGCGTATAGTACAGCCGAAATTACCGAGTACGCCCGTAACCGCTCACCCCAGGACACAATGGCAGTCACCTCAGGCCCAGGTGGCGATGCCTTGATCATGTCGATACCGCAGCCCTCCGGCGTCGTGGAGAAACTTGAGTTCAGCGGTCCACGAGCCACCGACTTCACTCGCTCCCACCTTGAAGCCTCCCTGACTGCAGCCCTTAATGCAGGGGCTTCCCATATCACCATCGGGTACCGGCAGGGGTTGCAGGGCCGCATGGTCAGCCCGAGACTCCTCCACGAACTGATGCCGCTAGCCTTGGCCATCCCTGAGTCCGCAGTTCTGCACACATCACTGGATCGGCTCGTGGCACGGATTCAGGCGCTCGATGTTGGAGAAGTGGCCTACCTGCATGGCAGACCATCTGGAATGGCGGTGTATTTCACGCAGGAGGATGTCAGCATCCCCACACTACACAAGCAGTATGGCAGCGTATTGCTCGCTGTGATGCAGCCTGAATCTCGTGACAAAGCCCCAGGGGACGGGAGCTAGCGGTAGCCATCAACGAGTGCGGCTGCAACTTCGGACCAAGCTTCGCGAGTTCGTGGATTCACTCGTTCCAAACTAATTCGATCTCCATCAGCTACCGCTGGATCATTAGGCACCACAAAGACATGCCGACTGTGAGCAGCGAGATGGTCACGGATAGTGTTCTTCTCCACGCGCGAGGACACACCATCCTTGTCAGTCAACACCACGACTGCGCTTTGAGCCAGTTGCCCGTAGCCATGCTCAGCCAACCAACTGAGCGTGCTGACAGCGCGTTTCGCCCCGGAAACGGCGTACCCTGCGGCGATCACCACGCTGTCACTGCGGTCTAGGATGCCTTTCATCGCATTGTGGGTAACGCCGGTACCGCAGTCAGTCAGGATAATGGAGAAGAAGTTACGCAGCAGGCTGTGGACCTTGGCATAGCCCTCAGCTGTGAGACTGTCGGAGACAGCAGGTTCCTGCTCCCCAGCGACAACGTGCAATCTTTCAATTTGCATAAGGTAACGACTGAGATCCGTCCACGTCTGGATACTTTCAACGTCGTGGACCAAGTGCGTAATGGTGTGTGGATTCATGCGCAGCAACTCCTGCTCACCCATGAGGCGCTCAGCCAAATCTCCAGAATCTGGGTTGGCGTCGATGGCAACCGGTGGGGCGCCACGAAGGCGAGCCAGGGTTAGCCCAACCCCAACCGTCGTCGATGTCTTCCCAATGCCGCCCTTGAACGACAAGAACGCGGTGGAATACGGACGCTGTAGGTCACGAGACATCGCGGTGTGCTGTGCATGGGCGCGTACCTCGGTTTGACTCGGACCGAGATTGATGCGTCCTGCTGTCAACCGATAAACCGCCCCACGGAAGCCTGTTTGTGGCACTGCCTTTGGTGGGCGCACAAACAGCGGCGGAGACTGCAGGGCTGGCTGGGGGTGAGGCGCCGTGTTTGGGGTAGCGATACGCCGAGGCTGTGGTGCTGCCATCCCGGCAGCAGTCCCGATCGACGCTGGTGCCAGTCGTTGCGGGGTGGTAACCGACCACGCCTGCGGCGGTTCGGCTGGTAAAACTGGTTGCTGGGCTGCCGTCGTTGGAGGAGGAGTCTGAGTGATGCTAGTGGCTGGGGGAGACCATTGTGAGGTTTCCGCCGGAAACTCGACGGTGGCGTCAGGTTGAGGTATCTCCGATACTTTCGCCGCTTCAGCGTGGCCAGACTGGTCAACGGTAAACCATGCCACCTGCCCCTGCTGAGTGTGGTCTACTCCACAGACTAAGACTGTGGTTCCTTCCTGCTGTGCGATGGCGCCGAGATGTCGAAATACTGATGCGTAGATATTGGGCTCCACATACTCAACGGGGACGCCGTCCACACTTGCCGCAGTAGGGCTGGTGATCAAGACACGCCGATACCTTGAGGCCATGGGGTCCTTTCAGACAGGAGAAGAACGGATCTGCGTTGAGTTTAGTCTGTCCGGAGCTTTCCTTTAGGCTGGGTGAAGCCGCCGGACGTCGGCTGCTTGGCCAGAGCCCCACCCACCAGAGGAGCATCATTGCCTTACGCCTATGATGACCAGCTGATCGATGCCGTTGCGGTTCGTCGCAAACGTCTTGTGGGGGCTTTCCTGTTCGGCGCGAACCGTACCCGCATGATGTGGCCCGATCGTGTGGTGACCTTCATGTGGAGCCTAATCCTGGCAGTTGTTATCTGCGCAGTCTGCGTGGCCTTGGCCTTTGTGCAATCGTTGTTCCGGGCAGAGGCGCAACGTGAACAGCAATCCGCGCCAATTGTGTCTGTAGCTCAGCCATGAGAGTCGATCCATTCGTTCGGGTGAGCATTCTGGGCGAGTCAGCCAACGCTGACTTGGTGCTACCAAGTGACCAGTCCGCTGCCGACCTGATGCCGCAGATCGTTGCAGTGTTGCAGGCAACACCCGGGCCGCAGGGTGCCTACACCCTGGTGACTGCTCTGGGAGAGCACCTTAACCCCAGGATTCCTCTTGGAGACTTGGGGATCGTGGACGGCAGCATTCTGCGACTCGTTCTGGTCAAAGACGCGCCACCGGTGCCAGTGGTGTCCGATCTGGTTGACGCTGCTGCTGAACACCACATTGCCGGGACCTGGAATGTTGAGACGCGAGGCTGGGTGTTCTCCGCAGTATCGGCTATAGCCCTGGCGGCCTCGCTTGTCTTGCTGCTGCTTCATCGGGGGGCAGCTGGCTACGAAATTGCTGTTTCCTCGCTGGGCATAGTTGTGCTTAGCCTGGGGTTCAGGGTCCTCCAGCGGCGGGACCTCGCCTGGTGTTTAGCAGTAACCGGGATGGCGTTGAGTGTGTGGTCGGGAGTACAGCTGGTTGTTGCTGGCATTCCTGTCTTGGCTGTCCTCTTCAGCTGGCTGGCCTTACAACTGCTGGTACTCGCGGGGCACACCAGGCAGTGGCTCACCTATGGGTCAGCCTTGCTGATACTGCTCTTGGGTACCGGCTTGTACTGGGGGTTAACCACCGTGGTGATGCAACCAGCTCGTGTCGGCGCCGTGGCGTCCGTTGTTCTGTTGTTCCTGTTGGGGCTGGCTCCACGCCTTGCCCTCAGCCTCGCAGGTGTGTTGAAAGCCGACGACGCCGTTGGACGGGGAAAATCCCTAGCCTTGGCCGAGGTCGTTCATCGTCTCGATCAGGCGTATCGGGTGTTGTCAGTGTCTGTGGCAGTAGCGTCGCTGTTGTGGGCTGTGGGTATGACACTCATGGTGCCGGGGCTCACCGACAACGGATGGCAGCTATCCATATGGGGCGTCTTAGTCGTGGCATGGACCCTTCGGGGACGTCACTTTCCCCGTGTGGGAGAGCGAGTCGCCGTCTACGGCTCCGCCTTGGGGGTTGTTGGAATCATGGCGTGGTTGCAACTGAAGGTGCCGTTGTCAATCGCCGCTCTCGCGGCACTTGCAGGGGTGACGGCCGCCATATTATTCGTCCAACCATCGCGGGCTGCCGCAGCACAGCTGCGGCGCGCAGCTTTTGGAATTGAGACCATCTTAGTCCTGGCTACTGTCCCGTTGATCGTGGGCTTATTCGAGCTCTACAGCCAATTGCTGAGGAGTTTTCTATGACACATCCACACGGGCTTCCTGGTGCAATTCCCGGCACTGTCTCCCTCCCCGATCCTTGGGGGAATAATCTGTTGGAGCGGCTGAGTCCATCAAGCAATGCTGAGCCCACTGGATTGCCCACAGCCGTCATGTCGCCGCATCCCGTGGCCGCTGCTTTGGCCCAGGAGCCGACGCTGCCTGCTCCCATAACCCCGAATGCGACGATCAGTTTTCGAGATCATCCGGACTACGCCCGCCTCTCGGCTCGGCATGCTGACGCCTTAGGTTCACGAATCATCGGGTGGATCAAACAGATATTCCGCAACGATGACATTGCAGGGCGAGTAGCACGTGCAGCAGTCGGCGCTCAGCGGCCTGTTACGACTGGACGGCGGATCGTAGTTGTTGGTGCTGGCGGAGGTACAGGTGCTACGACGGTGGCTGTCGCCTTGGGCCATACCCTAGCTGGAATCCGTCGGGCCGCTGTCGCTTTGGTGGCGGCAGCGGGGACTGATGCCATGTCATGGCGGCTAGATGTGCCACAGCTAGCGCAATCACCAGACGACGCCTGCGTTGGGGACTACGCCAGCCAGGCTGCACTGATGACGCACAGCGGGCACCTGGCCGCCATCCAGCCTGGCTGGGATGCGGCTGCATTGGCTAGAGGATTGGGACGCTTCTTCGCTGTCACTGTCATTGATGCCGGGCAACAGCCACCTTCTCAACTTGTTGCTGAAGCTCATTGCGTAGTGGTAGTCGGATCAGCTGATGCAGCTGGATTAATCCAGGTTCGCTCCCGCATGCCTAGCGACGACACCTCGCCTAGACACATCGCGGCTCTCGTCCCCCGTGACCGTAGTACGACCACGACGCCATACCTGGCGGAGTTAAGGGCAGCGAGCATCCCAGCGCTCCAAATCCCCTATGACCGTCACCTTGCTGGCGGCGCCGCCCTTCACCTGGCTTTGATGAGTGAACGTACCCAGGTGGGTTTCGGAGAATTGGCTTCGATGGCGATGATGAGGTCAGAGGTCTAATGGGGACCACGATTGTTCATCGGCCAGCACGCACTACACCCGCCGTGCAATCTCTTCCGACTGCAACGCTTCAGCCACCTCCTACATTGTCAACGGCTACCGACGGGGCAGGGCTGGCTGCGTTGCGGCTGCTTCCGCTACTGGGAGCGGGTGCCTCTATGACCGTGATGATGCTTTTCCGGCACTCCAGTTTTGCTGCGGTTGGGGCCATGATGATGATCGTGACGCTTCTGGCTTCAGCAGTTCTGATGCTCAGTCAGCGAGGCAAATCGGCTCGACAACGCCGTGAAGCCCGCGACACCTACCTGGAATATCTGGATCATCAACGTGAGAGCCTTCGTAGCGCAGAGGCCCACCAGTTGGCCCAGGTGCGCCATGTGCACCCTGCCCCAGACGCGTTGTTGAGCGTTGCGCGTTCTCCTGATCGCCTCTGGGAGCGTCGCCGGGGCGATAACGATTTTCTGGCTATCAGACTTGGCACCGGAACCGTCAAATCTCGTGACATTGACGTGAAAACAATGGAGAACCCGCAAGCCCGCCAAGACCCATTCATGGCCGGGGAAGTGGAATTGGTCAGATCCAGGTTCACCAACACTCCTGGGATGCCGTTGGTGATGTCATTGGAGTCCGCCGGCCCTGTCAGTGTGGTGGGGAGCAGAGAATTCGTGCTGCACGTCTCTCGTCTGATTGCGGTGCAAGCCTCCGTTTTTCACTCCCCAGAGGATCTGCAGTTAGCCCTCGTGGTTGATGAATTTCGTAGCCAATGGGACTGGTTTTCGTGGCTTCCGCATCTGGCTGCCCAGTACCTACCTGGGCCTCTAGGGCCTGAACGACTCATCGTCGATTCCGTGCCCCACCTAAGCAAAGCTCTGGCACCGGAACTGGAGGCTCGCTCTCCCAGCGCTGCTGAGGCGCGACGAACTCTCATTACCGGTACCCGCGTTGACCATTCGCGAATCCTGGCCATAGTCGACAACTATGGCCAGGAAGCGAGTTTGCTAGCGCCAACTGACCCCCACATCACGCTGTCTCAGCTGGGGATCACAGTGGTCTATCTTCTCGCGGATCGACGTGACGAACCGGACTACATCGGTATGCGGATTACTGAGACTTCAGAGGGATTCACAGTGGAGCGCTACCCGCGGCGTGATGCGTCGCCACAGGTTATCCAAGGAACCCTCGATAGCCTGAGCCTTCCAGAGGCGGAAGCGATTTCCAGATACCTCAGCCCCCTTCGGCTATCGACAGAGTCCCAGGAACACAGCGATCAGCAACTTGCCCTCGGGGTTGCAGAACTCTTGGCTCTGCCTGATTACAACAACATCAATTTCACCAGCGCTTGGGCACCCCGTGGAGACACCGGATTTCTCCGCGTCGCGATCGGTGCTGATGACTCAGGCGAACCCGTGATGCTCGATCTGAAGGAAGCTGCCCAGTATGGGATGGGGCCCCACGGGATTTGTATCGGAGCAACAGGATCTGGCAAAAGCGAGATGTTGCGTGCGCTCGTGCTGGGGCTGCTGGTGAGTCACAATCCTGAGGATTTGGCGATGGTGCTCGTCGATTACAAGGGTGGGGCCACGTTTGCTCCTTTTGAGGGGGCTCCTCAGGTATCAGGGATTATTACTAACCTGCTCGACGATGCAAGCCTTATAGAACGAGCCTACTCCAGTCTTTCAGGAGAGGTACAGCGACGGCAGCAAGTGCTTCGAGATGCCGGAAATATAGCTGACATCACCACGTATCGTGTGCTGAGGAAGGAACGCCCGGAATTAGGTTTGGCTCCCTTCCCGCATCTACTGGTCATCATTGATGAGTTCGGGGAGCTGCTGACCGCGCGCCCCGACTTTATCGAGCTATTCCTCACCATTGGACGTATCGGACGATCCATCGGAGTCCATTTGATGCTTTCGAGCCAGCGAATCGAGAGCGGAAAATTGCGGGGACTGGAGACCTATCTGTCGTATCGGATCGGTTTGCGGACGCTGTCAGAGGCCGAATCCCGCACGATCTTGGACACCGTGGATGCTTATCACCTGCCACCGTTGCCGGGATATGGTTACCTCAAAGTAGATACCACCACCTACACCCGCTTTCGTTGCGGCTTCGTCTCCGGTCCGCTTCCGGAAGAAACCAATGAGGCGGAGAGGCAACAGGTACTGCCAGCCATCTCCATGATCCCCAAGTATTTGGCTGCTCAACCCGCAACGGAAGATGGACCCAAGGGGACAATACGCCCAGGCGCCAAAACCACCGGGCCTACGGTGCTCAGCACAGTCATGGAGCAGCTTCGTCGGCAGCGTCGCGTCACACCGCCTATCTGGCTTCCTCCGTTGCCGGTAGCGACCACCATTGATGCCATCGCGGGACCACCCGGCCACGCCAGTTCGGGTCTACGCATCCGAACCAGTGGCCCCCTTCGGACCCCGATCGGTATCGTCGATGATCCCAAACGTCAGTGGCAAGACAGCTGGGAGATCGATCTTCGTAGCTATGGTCATACGCAGATCACCGGAGGGCCGGGTAGTGGTAAAACCATGATGTTGCGAACCATCGCAGCATCTTTCGCCTTGACCCATTCACCAACAACAATCAGCGTGTACGTACTGGACTTACTTGGCGCTGGGTTGCTGGGATTACGCGATCTGCCCAATGTTGGTGGCGTGGCGGTGAGATCTGAACCTGAGGTGGTGCGTCGCACTCTTGAAGAAATGCGTTCACTGCTGCATGAACGTGAATCGCTGTTTAAACGTTTCCGAACTGACTCTATGACTACCCTACGGCAGGTTGCTCCTAATTCAGTCAACACCGCCGATATTGTCCTCCTGATTGATGGCTATGCACAGATAGCGGAGGAGTTTGATGAGCTTTCCGAGATCATCTTCGATCTGTTGCGTCGGGGGGCGGCTCATGGAATCTATGTGCTTGCCACCACAACCCGTGGCAACGAGATACGGATGGCCCAGCAGAGCCACTTCGCAACTCGGATTGAGTTACGCCTGGCTGATCCCAGTGACTCCTGCCATGGCCGACGCCTTGCCGAAAGCATCCCGAAAGATCGCCCCGGTCGTGCTCTTCTAGCCGGTGGATTGTTTGGTCATGTTGCTCTTCCACGGATCGATGGTGTGCCATCGGCCGATGATGCTGCCGAGGGGCTACGGCAACTGTGTACGGTGCTGTCAGTCAGCGGAGCTGAACGGGCAGTCCCAGTTCGGCTTCTCCCAACAGAACTTGCCCCCAGCCAGGTGGAAATACCCCACGGTAAAGCCAAAGTCGCGTTGGGGTTGGACGAGGAATTATCGCCGGTGGTGCTGGATATGGCTGGTCAGGACCGACACCTCGTCATCTTTGGTGAAACAGGAACTGGACGCTCCACGATGTTACGGCGAATCATCGCGGAGTTAGTGCGAACCCATACCGCTGACGAATTAGTCTTCGCGATATTCGACCCACGACGCTCCCTCACTTCCGCCGTTCCAAAACCCTACATCGGGGGTGTCGCCACCAGCGCTGTTCTAGCCCAGAAGCTGGTGGCTGCGATCATTCCGGAACTGGATTCTCGTGTACCAGCCAGCGTCGATCCTGCCGCTGTCGTGGCGCCGCCATCACCCCATATCGTGGTGCTCATTGATGACTACGATGCCCTCGGCTCCGGAGCCGGTCCATTCAAAGGGCTCCTGCCTTTCATCCCTATGGGGGCGGAGATCGGATTGTCCGTAGTGGTGGTTCGTCGCATCACAGGAGCAGGACGTGCCATGTATGATCCGCTGATCACCACCGTCAGGGACTCCGGCGCCACGGGACTCATGTTCTCGGGCGACCCTGCCGAGGGGATGCTGCTAGGGAACCGGCGGCCCCGCGACCTTCCAATAGGGCGGGCCCAGCTGCTGCGAACTGGTAGCCCCATCATGACGGTGCAGGTGGTTCATCAAAACAGCAACCCCGCCCAAGAAACGTAGTGAGACCACCACCTGACTACCGGTATCTCGGGTCCGGTTTTGACCACGTGCAGTATCGGTGAACAACGCACTACGCTTCCCATTGGGACTATCGTGACTCCTCGCCAGCCAGCAAGTTGCGCGCCAGCGCCGCGATGGATTTCACCCGCGTCGCGAGCCACACCACGGAAGACACCATGGCCTCGTCGTTCGTGCCGAGGAAGGCTGCTGCCGCTTCCTTGGCCTCATTCGATAACGGTTCCTTCCTGCTGGGCCAGCGGGCGAATTGGCCCTGCTGGACTTCAGCGACAGGGGAGGTGTCAAGGATCTGCGTCAATTGATCCGGGGTTGCGGCACGTAGCCTTGCGCTGACCATGGGGTCTCGTACCTGGAACTGATGCCATCCATTAAGCGGAACACGGTGCCACAGGGCAGGTTGACCAAACTCGTCATTGGCGGTCAGTAAGGGCTGCCCATCGTCACGACGTAGATCACCGTTGGCGTCGATGAACCAATGGCCACCGCCGGGTTTGTGTATCAGCCCAGCCATAAACTTCGGTCCCTCGACGACCTGACCGTTCGGTAGCAGGTATCGGCTCCAGGCGTGACGGCGCCAGGTTTCTACCCAGCCGTGGACGCCGCCACCGGTGGGTAAACATGACTTAGCTGTCGTGGGGGTAACCGGCGCCCAGGAGGCCTTTGTGATTCCCTCCTGAGGTCCGTGGGTTGCCAACAATGCGGCTATCCCTGGGGGCCACGACTGTTCCTTACTTCTACCAGTGACCAAAGAAATCTCCCTTCTGGTGGCTGAATCCCAGAACCGGGAGCCCTCACATAGCACCACTCGCTCAGTCAAGAACGGGTTGGAATCCTGGCCGATATGAACCACCTGGTGGCCCATCAGCCGCCCCTGCGGCACTTCGAAACTCCACCTTGGCTGCGGATCGCTCTTCTGTATCTGATAGCTGGTGTCGGGGTCATGAGACCACGTGAGCTTCAGCAGCGGACCAGATTCCCAGGCGCAACCGGTTACTCCATCGATGAGGAGATAACGCCAACGCTGATGCCCGGTGCCATGCTGTGGGTCAAAGCGGGCCTCCGCGACACGTCGGGCACCATCGACCCACACCACATGACCCTGAGCAGCTACCCCGACGCATGGCCAGGATTCGTGACAGGTCACCTCTGCGCCGGGAAACTCTCGCTGCAAGTCAGCAACTGTGGCTTCCAGCTCCGGCCAGCAATACTCGGTCACCAACCCGTCTCGAAGTGAACGGGCAAGCAAATTGGCGCTGTTCAAGGAACGCAACGCCCGGGCGAAAGGCTCTGCTAGTGCCTCACGTCCAGCCTTGGTGCACAGCGGGCGAATCAGCCTCAGATTCGCTAAGGCTGTCAGCGCGGTAGCCCTTTCCCCCAACGTGTTTTCCAGCCACATCGCCAACAACCGTCGGGTACCTTCACGGTTCATGAGCGCCTCAGGCACGTGCTGAACTGCGTTGATGACATCTGGAATGCATCGGGCTACGTCGGGATGGGCAGCGAGGAAAGTCAATTCGGGGGCGTCGTCGTGCCTGGACCAGCCAATGAACCATTCCGGAAGGATCGTCGCATCGACGTGCACCCCAGCCTCCAGGAGCGCATCACACAACTCTGGGGTCGCGGGGTGTTCCAGATGGATGTGCTTCCCTCGCAGCGGCAGAGTGCGTACCAGTCGGCTTAAGGTGCCGTAGTACGCATAGCGCCACCTGCCGTTGACGAACCGTTCAATCCAACTAATGGGGTTGGGGTGGGCGCGCAGCGCATCTGCAAAACCGATGTTCAGCAGCAGATCAAACCAGATATCGGGTTCAACCTCGGTGGGAATCATCTCGAAGAGGAATTGTCTGGTCAGCGGTTCCTCAGCCAACTCGATTAGGCGCGCCCGATAGGTTGTCCAAAACACATCGGGCGCCTTAGCCGTGCCCGGCTCAGGCAGCAGCTGCCGTAGTACACGCCGTTCCACATCCGCCTGATTCGCCCCAGCCGCCTTGATCACTCTGCGTAGATCAGTCGGAAATTTCTTCAACGGTGCGATGCCCCCGCGGACAGAGGCCACAGCTTGGGCAATGAACTCTTCCAACACCTGGCTGTCTTTTCCTAGGAATCACTGCCAGGCATCGGTGGGACATACATCATGTCTTCGTGGATGCGTTGTCCCGTGGTGTTGTCGTAGATGTGGATGCCATATTGGTCACGCACCAGCTGCAGATCTGAGCCGACGGGGAAATTCCAGATGCCGATGAGGGCGGGTTCGATGGCGCACAGATCGTTGAAGTCCACGATCTGCCAGTTGTCAGTGTTGTTGAGGTAGTCCGAGGTGTCGATGTGGCTCATGATCTGCCACCCATTGTCAGCTGGGGCGCTGGAAGGCATCCGCACCATCCAGCGCACTAGACCCTTGCGCTCGATGACATTCTTAGTGGCCAAACACGCCCCAGCGTTGGGAATGAACTCCATGAGATACCTTTCTATGCGGGACTACAGTCTATGACTGGGCCAGGCCAGCCGGGATGGAATCAGGCCTAGTTGTAGGGTGCCGTCGTCCTGACTCCGCGCGCAGGGGTGGGGCTACCCCCGCCACTACGTCTGGCGGGGCTAACCTGTCCTGACTCCTCTCGCGGGGGTGGGGCGGGCTTCTTCGAAGCATGGGTTGACGCGTCAAAGCCTGACTTCGTGCGCAGGGGTAGTGCGTTGAGCATTGATATCTGCTCACGCAGCTACCAGCGGCACCCTCGTCGACTCGGTGACCTTCCACCCCTGGACTACTTTTCAGCGACCTCTGGAGGCGAGGCGACGATGACCGTCAGGCCCGCCGGATCGGGTGAAGTCGTCGCTGGCGGGGTGGCAAGTGACAGCGCGACGCTGGACAGATGCCCAAGCCAGCGCAAGAATAGCTATCGAAATATCGGATTCCGATGCCCAGACCAAGGTGGCCAACCTTCGACTATGCCTGATGTCCCCAGGAATGTGTAGGGGGTAGCAGCCCTTGATTGATATCCAGGCGATAGGTGCACCCGAACCAGCTAAGTGATGCATGAACGTGCAACGTTGTTGCGTCCTTACAGATCAACCAGCTTGGCTTGCCTTGTCCAAGGAAACGGACGGCGGCTGGGAATGAACCTGGCCGTTTAGTTCATGCGTCAAAACCACGACGCATGGAGACATAGCTGTCAGGAAATGGAGTCAAGGTGGGAACCATCTTTCTCTCTGAAACCGTAGGCTCGATGCTGCTCATGCTGCTCGGCTGTGGCGTCGTTGCCAACACGGCATTGGCTAAGACCAAAGGCCACGGCACCGGTTTCTTTTTCGTTAACTGGGGCTGGGGTATCGCCGTGTTCGCAGGCGTACTGGCCTCATATAAATCGGGCGGTCATCTCAACCCCGCCGTAACCCTCGGTCTGGTCGCGAATGCTGCGGCTTCCGGTGCTCCGGTGATGCCTGCCGGTGAGATCGCTGCCTACCTGGGTGGCCAGCTCGTCGGCGCCATGTTGGGTGCATTCCTAGCCTGGGCTGCCCACAAACAGCATTTCGACGAGGAACCCGATCCGGCAGCCAAACTGGCCGTGTTCTCCACGAGCCCCCAGATCAAGAGCACCGCTTGGAACCTGATCACCGAAATCATCGCCACCTTCGTGCTGGTCTTCGTCGTGATCGCTGCTGGGCTTTACACCGCTAATACCGGCGGTGAAGCAGTCAACATGGGTTGGCTGGGTGCCCTCGGTGTTGGTCTGCTGGTTGTTGGTGTCGGCGCTAGCCTCGGTGGCCCCACCGGCTACGCCATCAACCCCACCCGTGACCTTGGTCCCCGCATCATCCACGCCCTCGTCCCGATCAAGGGCAAGGGCGACTCCAACTGGGGATACGCCTGGATCCCGGTTGTCGGTCCGATCCTCGGTGGTGTGCTGGGTGGTCTGCTGGCCGTGCCGTTGTTGCCTTGATATGGCTGCTAAGTTCTAATTCACAAGCTCACGAAGGAGTGATTTCATGACCGAAACCAAGTATGTGTTGGCCATCGATCAGGGCACCACCAGCTCTCGCGCCATTATCTTCGATCACAGCGGACGTATCGTCTCTGTGGGTCAGAAGGAGCATGAGCAGATCTTCCCCAGGGCAGGTTGGGTGGAGCACGATGCCATGGAGATCTGGGCGAACGTCCGTGAGGTCGTTGGCCTGGCGCTGACCAAGGCAGAACTCAACAAGGATGACATCGTGGCGGTGGGCATCACCAACCAGCGTGAAACCACACTGGTGTGGGATAAGACCACCGGCAAGCCCGTCTACAACGCCATCGTGTGGCAGGACACCCGGACCCAGAAGATCGTCGAAGAACTCGGTGGCGATGCTGGTCCGGACAAATACAAGGCAACCGTCGGTTTGCCGCTGGCCACCTACTTCTCCGGTCCCAAGGTGAAATGGATCCTCGACAATGTTGAGGGTGCTCGTGAGCGTGCCGAGGCCGGCGACCTGCTGATGGGCAATATGGACACCTGGGTGGTGTGGAACCTCACCGGTGGGGTCAATGGCGGTGTCCATGTCACCGACGTGACGAACGCCTCCCGGACCATGCTGATGGACCTGAAGACCCTGGACTGGGATGCCAGCATCGCAGCCGATATGACCATCCCGATGTCGATGCTGCCCGCCATCAAGTCCTCGGCTGAGGTCTATGGGCCATGCCGTGAGCAAGGTCTATTGGGTGGGGTTCCAGTCGCAGGCATCCTGGGCGACCAGCAGGCCGCCACCTTCGGCCAGGCCTGTTTCGAGCCTGGCATGGCGAAGAACACCTACGGCACCGGATGCTTCATGCTCATGAACACCGGTGAGGAGATCGTGCCCTCCAAGAACGGGTTGCTGACCACCCTGTGCTACAAGATCGGGGATCAAAAGCCGATCTACGCCCTCGAGGGTTCCATCGCAGTGACCGGCTCACTCGTGCAGTGGCTACGCGATAACCTCAAGATGTTCGACTCCGCCCCCGAGATTGAGGCCCTCGCCGCGACGGTGAAGGACAACGGCGGCGCCTATATCGTCCCGGCATTCTCAGGCCTGTTTGCCCCCTACTGGCGGGCCGACGCACGAGGTGCGCTTGTCGGCTTGACCCGCTATGTCAATCGTGGCCACATTGCCCGCGCGGTCCTGGAAGCGACGGCCTTCCAGACCCGAGAGGTGCTGGACGCGATGGAGGCGGATTCCGGGGTGAAGCTGGCTGAGCTGAAGGTCGATGGCGGCATGACTGCCAACGAAACCTTGATGCAGTTCCAGGCCGATCAGCTGGGCGTCGACGTGGTTCGTCCCGTCGTCGCCGAGACCACGGCCTTGGGTGCGGCCTACGCGGCTGGCATCGCGGTCGGTTTCTGGAGCGGCGAGCAGGATGTCATCGACAACTGGGCCGAGGACAAGCGCTGGTCCCCGACAATGGCGGAGGACGAGCGTGGCCGGCTGTATCGCAACTGGAAGAAGGCAGTCACCAAGACCTTCGAATGGGTAGACGACGACGTCGTCGAGTGAGATTTAACGGGTCGCAGGGAAACCTGCGGCCCGTTTTTCATTGGGGCTGCGATGCCGCAGCTAGGGCCACCGGCTCAGCGATCGCAGGGGAACCTGCCGCCCCTGTCTTTTTTAAGGCGTTTGACATAATGCAGGAAGTGGGGGGTAAACCGGATGAAGGAGTCACCATGCCTGAAGTTCTCGCCTATGCCTGCGATGATGCGACCACCCAGTTCCACCGCACGACTGTCACCCTGCGCGAACCTGGCCCGCACGATATCTATTTCGAGGTGCACTATGCCGGCATTTGCCACTCCGATATCCACACTGCCCGTGGCGAGTGGGGACCTGCGCGATATCCGTTGACCCCCGGGCACGAGATCGCCGGCATCGTCACCCAGGTGGGTTCTCAGGTCACCAAGTACCAGGTTGGTGACAAGGTGGGGGTGGGTTGCATGGTCAACTCCTGCCGCCAATGTGAATACTGCCGCGACGGCCACGAGCAATTCTGCATCGGCACTCCCGGTGGACTGCGGGGCACCCTGTGGACCTATGGACCCGACGCCGAAGGCAATCCCACCGCTGGTGGCTATGCCAAGGGATTCGTCGTCGATGAGAATTTCGCCTGCCGCATCCCTGATTCCATCCCCTTCGAAGCAGCCGCACCCTTGCTGTGCGCGGGAATCACCACCTATTCGCCGCTGAAACGCTATGGCGCAGGTCCCGGCAAGCGGGTAGCCGTCGTCGGTATGGGTGGCCTTGGTCACATGGCGGTGCAGATCGCGGCGGCCATGTCTGCCGAGGTTGCGGTCATTTCCCAAGGCCGGTCTAAGGAAGCCGATGCCCGTCGCTTCGGTGCTACCGAGTTTTACGCCATGAGCGAAGAGGGTGCCCTCAAACCACTGCGAGGCTCCTTCGACCTGATCTTGTGCACCGTCAGCGCTGACGACCTGGATTACAACGCGTTGCTTCGTACCTTGAAGCCGTTTGGCACCTTCGTCGACGTCGGTTTGCCGGAGCATCCCTCAACCATCCACCTGGCGCAACTGGTGATGGGCAGCAAAGCTATGGCTGGTTCGCAGATCGGGGGAATGGCCGAGACCCAAGAGGTGCTGGATTTCTGCGCCGAGCATCAGATCTACCCGCAGGTTGAGTTGATCACCGGTGAGGACATCACCGACGCCTATAACAAGGTGGTCGCCTCCCAGGTCCGCTACCGCTATGTGATCGACACCTCGACCTTCTAAGGCTGACTCGACGAAGTCCAGGGACTGTACCCGCAGGCCGGTTATGTCACGGTTCTCGGGTGAATCCTGAAGGGTTGGCCGCAGCCATCAGCAGGCGCAGGTTGGATAACTACCACGCCATAGCAGTCGCGCTGCGGCCAACTTTCGGGTCCTGGTGCGAGCGACCTATACCCAGCGCCCTTAAAACTGTGCGCTCAGGGACCACATTTGAAGCGGTGGCGGCACAGCAGACGCCCGCCGCTCAAAGCTGTGCTCAGGGAGTAAACCCCGCACAGCATTACGGTCTATGGGTGGGTGTGGTTGTGTCAGACCTACTGGTGATGAGACTGAGATGCTCTGGGGGTGGGAATTCTTGGTGGCTGCCGCCAGCAAAGTCGGTGAGTTCCAACTCAGTGGGGATATCGTGATCAACCACCAGCAACAGGCTGACCGATCCAGTTACTGCCTCGACGAAGTGTCGATCGCCTGGGCGGGGATGCTGTTGAAACACAATGCTGGGGCACTGCCCACAGTCGCAACTGGCAACCACTTGCAGCCACGGCAACCGGTCTAGCCAGCGAGTTCGGCGCGATTCATCGATTCGAGAGCGTTGAATCATCGCTGTGACTACCGCCAACTCACGTGGGCTCAGCGACCGGGGCAAGGACGTAATGCCTGAGCGTGATTCTGGGCTCATGAACCAACCTTAGGTCAGGGCGGGCTTGCGGTCTCCACAGTGACTGCAAGCCGCGGGTGAGGCGCCGCATGAACTGAAGACACTGCCTGCACTAGGCACCCTCAGCGGTGATGATGTGGATGGAAAAGGGGCCTGGTGCTGGTGAACCAGCACCAGGCCCCAGCTGACTAGCGATTTAACCTTTCATGCCGGAGGTCGCTAGACCCTCGATGACCCGACGCTGCATGCTGAAGAACAGCACGAAGATCGGGGCCATCGCCATCACAGAGGCAGCCATCATCAGCCCATACTCCGTGGAATGCTCCCCAGAAAGAGTGCTGATGCCCACACTGAGCGGCATGTCCGCCTCACGTGACGTCACGACAAGCGGCCACAGCAGCTCATTCCAACTCCACAGCACCGTCGTGATGGCGACGGCGAAGAGGCTGGGTTTGACCAGTGGCAACATGATCTTCCAGAACACCTGCCAGGTGTTGCAGCCGTCGAGACGTGCCGCCTCCTCCAACTCACGAGGCAGGGACAAGAAGGCCTGCCTCATCAAGAAGGTGCCGAAGGCCGAGAACAACCCGGGCAACACGATTCCCCAAGGTGTGTTCAACAGGTCTAGTTCTTTGACGATCTGGTACTGGGTGATGAGATAAGCCTGGCCTGGGATCATCAGGATCGCCAATAGCAGCCCAAACAACAGCCCACGGCCTCTGAATTGCATCCGTGCGAAGGCGTAACCAGCCATGGAACACAGGACCAGCTGGGCTCCGGTGCGCAGCACCGTGATTAACGTTGAGACCCAGAATTGCGACAAGAAAGGCATCTTGTCGAAGACCTTGGCGTAGTTACCCCACTGGAACTCGTCGGGAAAGAACTTCGGAGGAACAGACTGAATTTCGAGGTCCGTGGAAACCGACATCAGCAACTGCCACACGAACGGGAACAGCATGATCAGGCCACCCAAAGCCAGGACCATATGTGCGGGCAGCAGCCGTAACTGATTGCGCCATACCTTGGACGGTCGCCTAGACATAGTGAACCCATTTCTTTTGGCCCCAGAACTGCACCGCTGTCACCGCACCCACGAGGGCCAAAATCACCATGGTGACAGCAGCGCCCATCCCACGATCGTGGTTGCGGAATGCCTCCTGGTAGAACAGGGAAACCAAGGAGCGGGACTCGGAGGCCGCAGGGTTATTCGCGCCCAGTAGCGCGAAAAGGGTGTCGAATAGCTGGAATCCGGCGATAGCCTGCATGATCATCAGGAAGAAGATCGACGGGGTCAGCAACGGCACGGTGACCGACTTGAACTGGTGCCAAGTTGAGGCCCCATCCAGGGCAGCCGCCTCGTATAGCTCCTTCGGGATGGACTTCAAACCAGCCGACAAGATAATGACATTGAATCCGATGGACCCCCAGATCCCGACGACCGCCGCAGCCATGAGTACTACCCCAGGGGTGGACAACCAGTGCGGTGGGTTCTCGACCCCAATTGCTCGTAGCACCTGGTTGATCATGCCGAATTCACTGTTGTAAACCAGCCTCCAGACCTGCACGATAGCCACGGGCATGGCCAGGTAAGGCATGAAGAACAGCATCCGATAGACAGTGCGGCCTTTCAGATGAGGCAGCTCCAGCAGCGAGGCGATGCCCACCGAGATCGGAACCCCCAGCAACACCACGGCCGTGTAGATCAAGGTATTCAGCGTCGCTGAGGGCAAATCTGGGCGGGCGAACAGTTCCACGTAGTTCTCGAATCCCACGAACTTCTCGTCGCCGCCAAACGCGTTGGTTTGGGTCAGTGAGGTGTAGAAGTTGCCCAAGATCGGGAAATAGTAGAAGACCAGGACGCCGAGCATCAGTGGCCCGATAAACAGCAGGGGCCAAGCCCCTGCTGCCATCGGGTTCCGGCGACGTTGAGTGCCGCTCGCGGTGCGAGCCTGGCCACTCGGTGCGTCGTTCATGGCCTGTTACTCCGCCTCGAGAGCCGCGTTCATCTCGGTGGCGAGCTGCTTGCAGCCCTCCTCCGCGCTGGTCTTGCCAGTGAACACCGGGGAGAGTAACTCCGATTCCTTGCCCATCCAGGCAGAGGTGTTCTTGGAGACCGGGAACGGAATCGCGTAGGTTTCTGCCGCGGTAGTGAACTCGTCGATTCCCATCTCGGGGGCCTGCTCCAGCCACTTGGTCTGGGTTCCGGCGTAGGCCGGGATCGCGGTCCCGTTGCTGGCCTCGGTCTCAGCTGCGGCCTGGTCGGTCAAGGCTTTGACCAGGGCCTTGGCGGCGGCGAGGTTCTTGGATTTCGCTGAGGCGGCGTAGGCCAGGCCGTGAATGATCGTGGCCTGGGTTTCGCCCTTAGGCAGCGGCACTACCTTGATTTCGCCATTCGGGAAGGCCTCCAGCAGCGGCTTGACCTCCCAGGATCCGCCCCAGTGGATGCCAGCCTTGCCCGCCAGGAACAGCTGATCCGAGGGAGTTTCGGCTGCGATCTCCATCGGGGGCATTGCTCCGCTGGCGATGTGATCAGCCCAGAACTTGATGCCCTTGACGGTCTTGGGGTCGTCGTAGCCAGACTTGCCCTCCTTGATCACGTAGCCGCCGGCCTGGTAGATCGTGTTGTAGTAGCTGACCTGGCCACCCAGATCCACCACGACGCCGTAGCCAGCTCCCGAGTCCGCGATGGCCTGTGCGATCTTGTGGTGGTCCTCCCAGGTCCAGTCCGCAGCTGGCAGTTCCACCCCAGCCTGTTCGAAGATCTTGGTATTGATGAAGCAGGCAATGGTGTCGTAGTCCTTGGGGATGCCATAGGCCTTGCCATCGAGGCTGTAGAGTTCGCGCAGGGCGGTGGGGTACTTGTCCCAGGCCACGTCGCTCAGGTCGTCGAGTTCGGCGAGCATGCCATTGCTGGCATACAGCTGGAAGTTAGGGCCGTTCATCCAGAACACATCGGGCAGATCCCCGCCCTCAGCCTGGGTGCGCATCCTGGCCCAGTAGTCCTCGTAGCCGGCGATAGAGGGGGTGACTGTGATGTTGGGGTACTTCTCGTTGAAGGCCTTGATGTTGGCCTCGACCGTGGGGGTTTGCGCTTTGTCCCAATAAGACAGGGTCAACTCGGCTGTGGTGTTGGGGTCCAAGGTGGTGGACTGTCCGGTTTCGGCGTTGTCCTTGGCACCGCAGGCGGACAAGGTGCCTGCCAGGCCAGCGACGGCAGCTGTCGCTAGGAAGGTACGACGCTTCATTGGGTTCTCCTTCTATCAGGGTAAGGTCACTTGACCTGGTTGTTTTCGAAGTACGCAATGACTTCTGGGTTGAGGGAGGGCACTTCCTTGGGGGAGGAGCCATCCCGGATGGAATCCGTGGCAGCGACGGCGGCTGCCATGGCGTACCACGCACCGAGGGGCGAGGTGTCTGTGGGGGTGCCTTGTGTGATGAAAGACACGAACTCACTGACGGTTAGGACGTCAGCTTCGTCATGCCCTTCGGCGTCGCCCTTAATTGGGAACTGGGCGTCGCCGTCGGCGTTGTAGTTGTGCCGTCGGTTCCACAACTTGATGTGGCCACCTTCACCATCACCGAAGTTCTCGATGCGGCCTTCGGTGCCGATGACGGTGTAGTTGCGCCAATAATCGGGGGTGTAGTGGCACTGCTGGTAGGAGGCGAACACCCCAGATTCCAGCTGCATGAGCATCATCGAGAGGTCCTCGACATCGATGACGGGGTTGAGGCCTTTCTGGCTTAGTGGCGGCCAGTTATCCATGCTGAACCATTCAGCCATCAACTGGTTGGAGCGGTCCTGACGGTCGGTGACCTGGTCGTAGAGGGTCAAGGCGCCCATTGCGGTGACCCGCTCGGTGTGGGAGTCAGCGAGCCAATGCATGACGTCAAGATCATGGGCGGCCTTTTGCAGCAGTAGGCCAGTGCCGTGCTCGCGGGTGGCGTGCCAGTCCTTGAAGTAGTAGTCGCCACCGTTGCCGACGAAGTGGCGACACCAAATCGCTTTAACCTCGCCGATGGCGCCGGTGCGGATCAAATCGCGCATGGTGCGCACGACGTTCATGTGGCGCATGTTGTGGCCGACATAGAGTTTCGTGCCGGTCTCGTAGGCGGTGCGCAGGATCTCGATACCATCCTCGGTCCGGGTGGCCAGCGGTTTCTCGACGTAGCACGGCACCCCGGCCCGCAGCAGTTCGCAGGCGATGTCGGCGTGGGTGTCGTCGGGGGAGGTTATCAGCGCTGCATCGATGCCGACCTCAATGAGTTCCGCGACGGAGCGGGTGAGCTGAATATCGTCGCGACCTAGACGGTTTAGGATCCGGGCCTCAGCCTCAGGATGCGGGTCGGTCGCGGCCACGATGCGGCAGTTGAGGCTCGGTAGCTCGAAATGTTTGGCGATGTCTGCGCGGGCTCCGACACCGACAACGCCGATGCGTAGCGTCTCCCGATCGGCAGAGGTGGCGTGAACCGTGGACATCGGAAAGTGGGTTCCTTTCGCGGCGAGATTGCTGATGCGTGTGAGGCTCTTGGGGGCGGTGACATATTCCGAGTCGTGCCCGAATACCTGGGTGCGGGCGGCTCCAAGCGCCAAGGTGAGTGCCCCGACGAGGGCTGAGCCTTGTCCCATGCGGGAGAACTCCAGATTGAGTTCGGTGGCACTGGGTTCCCGCACCGCCCGCAGATGTTCGGTGATCTGGGTCAATAGCCCAGGGGAGTGCTGGTTTGGCACTGCCAAGACGATGGTTGCGGGGTCGAGCGCCGCAGAGATGAAGCCGATGCTCTCGGCCACCCGGTCTAGATCCTCAGCGGCTGGGCCGTAGCCTTGAGCTAGCAAGATGCCGATCTCACCTGCATTTTGGCTGTGGCCGCGGTGAAGTTTTCCGCCAAGGACCATGCCGGTGACCAAACCTCGGGAGACCGCGATGAGCAGCAGATCATCCTGCGGCCCCAGTGAGCCATCGGCGCAGCGAAGCGCAAACTCGCCATAGGCGGCGGCGTTGACATCGTTTTCGACACGCACCGGCAGGCCGAGTCGACTGCTCAGTTCGCCACCCAGATCGAAACCATCCCATTGCGGCACCGCGTCGGTGCGCTTGAGACGTCCTTGTAGGTCGACGGTGCCTGTGGTGGAGATCACGATGGAGTGGACCGGACCATGGGTGTTGGTGCTGATCTGGTTGGTGATCAGGTTGATCAGGGTTTCAAACCGAACCGAGCCGTCGGCGCTGATCCGATCCTGATGATCAGCGCTGACCACATGACCATCGAGGCGGGCCGTGGCGATCAAGGCGCTGTGATGCAACAGATCGACACCGATTACGACGCCCGCATCCTCGCGAGCAGCCCAGGTTTCGGCGGGACGCCCCATGCCGCTTTCAGCACCTTGGGGCGCGACCAGTCCCAGTTCGGACAGGGTTTCAAGCTGGGCGGACACCGTCGGCCGAGACAGCCCAGTGGCTTGGGTGAGTGCGGTCACTGTGGAGTTGGGGCGCGCCACGATGGCTTCGTAGGTGCTCGCTAAGCGAGTAGACCTTCCAGAAGAGCCTGTCGGGGGCATCGATGACCTCAATTCCTTAAGGTACTTACGTAAGTACCTGACTGAACGCTATGAGGTTAGGACTCAATTGCGTCGCGGTCAAGGCAGGCAAGATATCGATTTGATTACAGTCAAACCGGTGGCGCAGATGTGGGGTTTCCGCATTCTTCAGCCGTGGGCTGGTTAGGATGATCAGGACGCCGATGAAGGGAATGTGATGTCGCAGCAGGGCTTGGCCGCAGCTCGCCACAAGATGGAGCAGGCTGGCGTTTCCGCACCAGCTATCGAGGTATTTGCCCACTACTACCGGTTATTGGAGTCGGGGGAGTCGGGTCTCATCCGGGAGGACACCATCACCCCGCTGCTCGATCCGCCGATGCTCGATGACATCGAGATCTCTGAAGACCAAGCGCGTGAGGCGATTGGGCAGACAGTGATCATGAGGCTTAACGGCGGATTGGGCACCTCGATGGGGCTCGATAAAGCCAAGAGCCTGCTGGAGGTGCGCGACGGGCTGAACTTCCTCGACTTGATTGTTGCCCAAGTGAGAGCTGCTCGACGTCGCTATAACGCTCGGCTGCCGCTGCTGTTTATGAATTCCTTCCGGACCGAGGCCGACACCTTGGCCCATCTGGCCCGTTATGAGGATTTGGTCGTTGAGGACCTGCCGTTGAGTTTCGTGCAGAACCAAGAGCCCAAACTGCGTGCCGATGACCTGAGCCCGGTGTCGTGGCCCGCTGACCCGTCCCTGGAATGGTGCCCACCTGGGCACGGCGACCTCTACACGGCGCTCTACGGCTCAGGGGTACTGCGACAACTCATTGACAAGGGCTTCCGCTATGCGTGTATCGCCAATGGCGACAACCTTGGCGCGGCCCCGGACGCTCGGCTTGCGGGCTGGTTCGCAGCCTCTGGTGCACCGTATGCCGCCGAACTATGCCGACGCAGCATCAACGACCGTAAAGGTGGGCATCTGGCGATCCGCAAAGCCGATGGCCAACTCATCTTGCGTGACACCGCCCAGACGGCACCCGAGGAGATGGACTACTTCACCGACGAGCATCGTCACCCCTTCTTCCACACCAATAACCTGTGGTTCGACCTGACCCGGTTGTTGGAGACCCTCAACGAACGCGATGCGGTGCTGGGGCTACCCATGATCCGCAATGAGAAGACCGTCGATCCTGCTGATAGCAGTTCCACCAAGGTGATTCAGGTGGAATCGGCCATGGGTGCCGCCATTGAGGTATTCCCGGGGGCCACCGCGATCTGTGTGGGTCGAGACCGATTCCTGCCGGTCAAAACCACCAACGAGTTGTTGCTACTGCGCTCCGATGTGTACGACTTAGATGCCGATGGCCATCTTGTCGCTCGTGCCGCCACCCCTGAGATTTCACTGTCAGCGCACTACAAGACGGTCCACGACTTTGATGCCCGGATTCCACAGGCCCCCTCGCTGGTCAACGCCACCGCGTTGAGGGTGGCAGGGGATTGGACCTTCGAGCCCGGGGTCACCGTCGTCGGTGAGGTTGAACTGACCGACCAGGGGGACCCGGGCGTGATCCCGGCAGGAACCACACTTGAAGGTTGACAAGTTCACCCCAGAACTGGCGGCTGCCCTAGCTCAGGCGGTGACCGGCCAACCACTAGCGGCCACCGCCACCACCGTGCCAGAGCTAGCAGCGGAGTTGGCTGATCTCGGCTGGGATGCATCCCGCCTTGCCGCGCTGCGGGCGGAATGCATGGCATCCCGTCGACCGTGGCCCTTCCCGGTGGCCTTGGAGCGACGGCGACAGCTTGGGTTTGCTCGATTCGACGCCCTGTTGGCGCAGCTGCGTGTCGAACTCGGGCTAGCCGGTACCCTGGCCCAGGCCCGGACAGCGGATCGTGCTTTGACTGCGGACGAGCTGCGTCTTATCGCCGAGAAGCCACCTCACTGGGGTTAGCCGGTACCCTGGCCCAGGCCTGGGCAGCGGATCGTGCTTGACTGCCGACGAGCTACGTCTCATTGCCGAGAAGCCACCCCACTGGGGTTAGCCGGTACCCTGGCCCAGGCCCGGGCAGCGGATCGTGCTTGACTGCCGACGAACTACGTCTCATCCCCGATCAGCCACCCCACTGGGGTTAGCCTCGTCTCACCCGCGAATGGTGGGTAGAAAACAACCTTGTTGGGGCTAACGGCTGGCAAGTGGCTATTCGTCGAAGGCAGCTGGAACATCAGGGTGGAAACCGGGCTTTGCCGGGGGTAGCTCCTGGCGGGCGCCTTCTTCGTCGAAGGCAGCTGGAACATCGGGGTAAAAAACAAGGCCCGTCGAGAGCTACTCCCGACGGGCCTTGGGGTTGTTGGATCAGACGTTGCGGGCGCGCAGCAGATCGCGGATTTCGCCGAGCAACTCTTCGGAGGTGGGGGCAGCAGGCTCCTCTTCCTTCTTCTTGGTGAAACGTTCACGCAGCATGTTGTACGGCTTGACGACGCAGAAGTAGACGACAGCCGCGGTGATCAGGAAGGTGATGGTCGCGTTGATGAAGTTACCGACGTTGACATCAAACAAGGTGACAGCGGAGAAATCAGGCTGGCCACCGATCTTGCCGATGAAGCCCATGAGAATAGCGGTGAAGGTCTCGACGACCTTCGCGAAAACGGTGCCAATGATAACGGCGACGGCAAGCTCGACGAGGTTGCCGCGCATCAAGAATTCTTTGAAGCCCTGC
>JBHAEB010000230.1:0-8575 GCA_041855345.1 Arachnia sp.
AAGCTGCTGGCCAATCTGACCGACAGCCATGACGGTGACGCGATGGACCGCATCATCAACGCCCTATCCAAGGCAGCGCCGTCGGCGTGAACAGGCAAGTGGAAGGAAAGGTCGAATCATGAACCTCTATATCCCCATCGTCGGGATGGTGGTGCTTGCCACCGTGTTCGTGGTGGTCTCCATGATCCTCAGCGTCAACGTCGGGCCGAGGCGTTACAACCGGGCCAAGTACGACTCTTATGAGTGCGGTATCCAGCCCACCCCACAGCCCCCTGGCGGTGGCCGCTTCCCGGTCAAGTACTACGTGATCGCGATGCTGTTCATCGTCTTCGACATTGAAATCGTCTTTCTGTATCCCTGGGCCGTCACCTACCACGGTTTAGGCGGATTCGGGATCGTGGCCATTATCTCCTTCTTGGTGACGGTGCTGGTGGCCTACTACTACGTCAAGCGCCGCGGCGGCCTGGACTGGGACTGAGAGGAAACCCATGGGTATCGAAGAAAAGCTGCCGAGTGGCATTTTGTTGACCACTGTTGAAGGCATCTTCGGCTGGATGCGGCAGGCCTCGTTTTGGCCAGTAACGATGGGCCTGGCCTGCTGCGCCATCGAGATGATGGCCTATGGCACCCCGCGTTTCGACGCCGGCCGCTGGGGCCAGGAGGTTTTCCGCGCATCGCCTCGCCAGGCCGATCTCATGATCGTCTCCGGGCGGCTGTCGCAGAAGATGGCCCCCATCGTGCGGCAGGTCTATGACCAGATGCCAAACCCCAAGTGGGTGATCTCCATGGGCGCCTGCGCCAGCTCAGGTGGCATGTTCAACAACTACGCCATCGTGCAGGGCTGCGACCACATCGTCCCAGTCGATATGTACGTCCCTGGATGCCCGCCCCGGCCTGACATGCTCATCGACGCGATGTTCAAGCTCCGCAAGCAGGTGCAGAACCGGCCTATCGGCCCCAATGAGGCTGCCGCGATCGCTGAGCGTGAGCAGGCAGCCCTGGCCGCCCCCGCCACCCACGAGCTGAAGGGACTCATGCGATGACCGAGACCCCTGGCGAACTGACTCAGCCGACCCCCGTTCCGCAGCCTCCGGTCTTCGCGACCAAGGAGGGCATGTGGAGCCGGGGCTCTGGCGATACCTCCGGTTACGGCCACATCACCCGTCAACTCTCGATGCCTGGCCAGACCCAGGGCCCCTTCGGCGAACCCTTCGACGGTATCGTGGCGCGTGCTAGCGAACTGGTTCCTGCCCTCCAGTCCTCGCTGGTGCTCTTTGATCGGGGCGAATTGACGATCTTCGTTCCTCGCGAGCAGCTGTTGGAGACTGTCAAAGCCTTCCGCGACGACGCCCACCTGCGGTTTGAGATCTGTGTATCGGTTTCAGGAGTGCATTACCCGCAGCAAACCGGTGCTGAACTGCATGTGGTCTATCACCTGCTGTCGATCACCCATAACCGGCGGGTCCGTCTCGAAGTGGCCATTCCCGAGTCCGATCCGCACCTGCCCTCGATCGTCGCCACCTACCCGATGGCCGACTGGCACGAACGTGAAACCTGGGACATGTTCGGGGTTCTCTTCGACGGGCATCCCGCTTTGACCCGCATCCTGATGCCCGACGACTGGGTAGGACATCCGCAGCGCAAGGACTACCCACTCGGCGGTATCGACATCCAGTACAAGGGCGCCACCGTGCCTGCCCCCGATCAACGGAGGACGTACAACTGATGAGCAACGACATCTTCGCTGAGACCACCGAACCGCAGGCAGATCGCGTCTACCTGGCCCAAGGTGGCGACTGGGCGCAGATCGCTGCTGCGCAGGCGGAGCGGGGCGACGAGACCATCGTGGTCAACATGGGCCCTCAGCATCCCTCGACCCACGGGGTGCTGCGCCTCATCCTTGAGATGGATGGTGAAACCGTCACCCATATTCGCCCCGGAATCGGTTTCCTGCATACCGGTATCGAAAAGAATATGGAATTCAAGACGTGGACCCAAGGGGTCACCTTCTGCACCCGGATGGACTACGTCGCGCCACTGTTCAATGAGGCGGTGTATTGCCTGGCGGTGGAGAAACTTCTGGGGATCACCGATCAGGTTCCTGAACGCGCCAATATCCTGCGGGTGCTGGTGATGGAACTCAACCGCATCGCATCCCATCTGGTGGCTATGGGCACTGGTGGCATGGAAATCGGTGCCTTGACGGTGATGACCATCGCCTTCCGGGAACGTGAGATGATCCTCGACTTCCTCGAAGGACTCACCGGCCTGCGCATGAACCACGCCTATATCCGACCTGGCGGCGTGGCCAATGACCTGCAGCCCGGTGGGCTGGAACATCTGCGTACCGTCATCGGCTGGCTCAAAAAGCACCTGCCTGAATACGCCATCTTCTGCAATGAGAATCCCATCTTCAAGCTCCGTATGGAGGGCGTGGCGACGATGGATCTCACCGCTTGCATGATGATGGGAGTCACCGGGCCGATTCTGCGATCCACCGGATTCGAATGGGATCTGCGGAAGACTCAGCCCTATTGCGGCTACGAAACCTATGATTTCGACGTCATTACCTGGGATACCCAGGATGCTTACGGCCGGTTCCGGATCCGCTTGGCAGAGTGCTGGGAATCCCTCAAGATCATCGAACAGTGCTTGGAGCGCCTTGAGCGGACCCAGGGGCAGCCGGTGATGGTGGGGGATAAGAAGATCGCCTGGCCTGCCCAGCTTGCCCTAGGACCTGATGGCCAAGGCAACAGCCATGAGCATGTCAAGGAGATCATGGGTCAGTCCATGGAGGCCCTGATCCATCACTTCAAGATCGTCACTGAAGGCTTCAAGGTGCCTATCGGACAGGTGTATCAAGCCATTGAATCACCCAAGGGAGAACTGGGATGCACCCTGGTCTCCGACGGTGGCACCCGGCCATACCGTGCACATTTCCGTGACCCTGGTTTCAACCATCTGCAGGCTGTCCCGATGATGTGTGAGGGAGCCATGATTTCCGATGTCGTGGTGGCTGTGGCCAGCATCGACCCAGTGCTTGGAGGTGTCGACCGATGAGCGGCCATTTCACCAGCGATTTCCCAGATTCCGGTTCTGTGGATTACACCGATCAGTCCACGAACCTGGATGAGACTGCGATTGCGGAGCTGCGCGAGTTGGCGCAACGGTACCCGCAGCCGCGTTCAGCGCTACTGCCGATGCTGCATCTGGTGCAGTCCTACGACGGCAGGGTCAGCCCCCGTGGCATCGAGCTGTGCGCTGAGATCCTGGGGATCACCACCGCCCAGGTCTCAGGTGTGGCGACCTTCTACACCATGTACAAGCGCAAGCCTGCCGGTGAACATCACCTCGGTATCTGCACCACCGCCTTGTGTGCGGTCATGGGCGGCGACATCCTGATCGATCGGGCCAAGGCGAAACTCGGCATTGATGAAGGCCAAACCACGCCCTGCGGCAAGGTCTCGCTGGAACGTCTTGAATGCAATGCTGCCTGCGACTACGCCCCCGTGGCGATGGTCAACTGGGAGTTCTTCGACGAGATGGATCCCGACAAACTAGATCAACTGATCGATGATCTGCTCGCTGGCCGTGAAGTGGCCTCGCCTCGTGGCGCCACGTTGACCTCGTGGAAACAGGCTGAGCGGGTACTGGCAGGTTTCCCCGACGGTCGAGCCGACGAGGGACCCTCCGCTGGCCACGCCTCCACCTTGGGCCGTCGCATCGCTGCGGAAAACAACTGGACCGCCCCGCCGAGCACTAAGGAGTCGAAGTGAGTGACCTGCTCGCCCCCGTCTTGAGCGACCAGTGGGGCCAGGATCAGTCGTGGAAGCTGGCCCAATATAAGGCCGCCGGTGGTTATAACGCACTGCCTAAAGCTCTGGTGATGCCTCAGGCCGATCTGATCAATTTGATCAAGGAAGCTGGGTTGCGTGGCCGCGGTGGTGCTGGTTTCCCCACCGGCATGAAGTGGAGCTTCGTACCCCAGGACAATCCGAACCCGAAATACCTCGTGGTCAACGCCGATGAGTCTGAGCCTGGCACCTGCAAGGACATGCCATTGATGATGGCCACCCCCCACACCCTGGTGGAGGGGGTGCTGATCGCCGCCTATGCGATTGGCTCCCATCAGGCCTTCATCTATTGCCGGGGCGAGGTGCTGCATGTGATTCGTCGCCTCCAACAAGCCGTCAGCGAGGCCTACCAGGCTGGCTATGCCGGAAAGAATGTCCTGGGCTCTGGCTACGACATCGATGTGATCGTGCACGCCGGTGCCGGGGCATATATCTGTGGGGAGGAGACCGCACTCCTAGACAGCCTTGAGGGGCGACGCGGACAGCCGCGACTTCGGCCGCCCTTCCCCGCCGTCGCTGGCCTGTACGCCTCCCCGACGGTGATCAACAATGTGGAATCAATCGCCTCAGTGCCGTGCATCGTCAACAATGGAGCCGAGTGGTTCCAGTCCATGGGCACGGAAAAATCCAAGGGCATGACCATCTACTCGCTGTCCGGACACGTCGCGCGAGCCGGTCAATTCGAAGCCCCCATGGGCATCACGATGCGTCAGTTGCTGGATCTTTCTGGCGGCATCCGCGCCGGTCATGAACTGAAATTCTTCACCCCAGGTGGCTCCTCCACCCCGATCCTGACCCCCGAGCATCTCGACGTGCCCCTGGACTACGAGGGCATGGGTTCGGTCGGCACCATGTTGGGCACCAAGGCCCTGCAGGTTTTCGACGAGACGGTCTCGGTGGTGCGTACCACCCTGCGCTGGGTGGAGTTCTACAAACATGAGTCCTGCGGTAAATGCACCCCCTGCCGTGAGGGATCGTGGTGGCTGGTGCAGCTGCTGATGAAACTCGAAGCCGGCACCGCTGAGGAAGGCGATGTCGACAAGCTACTGGATGTGTGCACCAATATCGGTGGTAAGTCCTTCTGCGCCCTTGCCGATGGCGCCGTCGCCTGCGTCACCAGTGCTGTGAAGCATTTCCGCGAGGAATTCGAGCAGGGGTATCACACTCCCGCCTGGGAGCTGTTCCCTTACGCGCGTAGCGCGCTGTTTGCCACGGAAGGAGAGACCCGGTGAGTCAAACCACTGCCGCCGAGGTGGCCAACAAGCCGGATCTGGTCACCCTGACCATTGATGATGTGGCCGTCAGCGTGCCGAAGGGCACCCTGATCATCCGTGCCGCTGAAATGATCGGCACCGCTATCCCCAGGTTCTGTGACCACCCGCTGCTCGACCCGGTGGGCGCCTGCCGTCAATGCCTGGTCGAAATCCCGGATGCGGGAAATGGCCGTGGCTTCCCCAAACCTCAGGCCTCCTGCACGATGCCGGTGGCTGAGGGCATGGTGGTGCAGACCCAGAAAAGCTCTGAGGGCGCCAGGAAGGCCCAAGAAGGAATCCTGGAGCTGCTGCTGATCAACCACCCCCTGGATTGCCCGATCTGTGACAAGGGTGGTGAGTGCCCACTCCAAAACCAGGCACTCAGCAATGGCCGCACGACCTCCCGTTACGACGGGGTGAAGCGCACCTTCCCCAAACCAGTCAACGTTTCCGCGCAGATCCTGCTGGATCGGGAGCGTTGCGTGCTGTGTGCCCGCTGCACCCGCTTCTCCGAGCAGATCTCAGGGGACCCCTTTATCGCCCTGGTGGAGCGCGGCGCGCTGCAGCAGGTCGGCAGCTACGAGCAAGACCCCTATGACTCCTATTTCTCCGGCAATGTGGTCCAGATTTGCCCGGTTGGAGCTTTGACCTCAGCTGCCTACCGATTCCAAGCCCGCCCCTTCGATTTGAAGTCGACCACCACCACCTGTGAACACTGCGCCGGTGGCTGTGAACTGCGCGCTGATCACCGTCACCATCAGGTCAAGCGTCGTCAAGCCGGCGACGCCCCTGAGGTGAATGAGGAGTGGCTGTGCGATAAGGGACGTTTCGGTTTCGTCTCTGGACGAGGACCGGACCGGTTGACCCGACCCATGGTGCGTCGTGATGGCGTATTGCAGCCAGCGAGCTGGCCAGAGGCTATCGACGCTGCCGTGGCTGGCCTCAAAGCGGCCGGAGAGGCCGTTGGGGTGCAAACTGGCGGTCGGCTGACCCTGGAGAATGCCTACGCCTACTCGCGGTTCGCTCGGGCGGTGCTCGGCACCAACAACATCGACTTCCGTTCCCGCGCTGCCTCCGACGAGGAAGCCCAATTCCTGGCCGCCCGGATCGCAGGGGCTGGCATGGGCGTGACCTATGCCGATCTGGAAGCCGCATCCCAGGTGGTACTGGTGAGCTTCGAACCCGAGGATGAAACCTCGGTGATGTTCCTGCGGTTGCGCAAGGCAGTGCGGAAGAAGGGAGTCAAGGTGGTGACTTTGGCACCCTTCGCCTCCCGTGGCACAGCCAAACTCGACGCCACGCTGATCCCGGTAGCTCCCGGGGCTGAGGCTCAAACCCTCGAAGATATGGACCTTCCTGAAGGATCCATCATCCTGGTGGGGGAGCGGGCCGCATCCCAGCCTGGCCTACTCACCACGGTCGCAGCCAAGGCCGACGCCGCGGGTGCCCGATTCGCGTGGATTCCACGTCGGGCCGGCGACATGGGCGCTCTGAATGCTGGCTGCCTGCCTGATCTGCTCCCGGGCGGACGCCCCGTCGCCTCAGCTGAGGCCAGGGTGGATGTCGCGGCTGCTTGGGGAGTGGAATCACTACCCAGTGGCTTGGGTCTCAGCGCAGCGGATCAGTTGGCCGCTGCCCGCACCGGGGAGTTGAAGGCGCTACTGCTAGCCGGCGTCGATCCCCTCGACATGCCTGGCTCAGCCGCGGTGTTGGCAGCTCTGCAAAAGGCCTTCGTGGTGCAGATCTCAACGAGATCCAATGCGGCCACTGACTATGCCGATGTGGTCTTCCCCGCCTGCCTCATGGAGGAACAGGCCGGGCATTTCCTCAACTGGGAACAGCGGGTGCGACCCGTCGCCCTGGTGACCGAGGCCAAGAATCCGATGACAGATCTGCGTATTTTGGCTGCCCTAGCCGATGCGATGGGCTCTGACCTGGGGATTCGCAGCACGGCTGCGGCCTGGGCCGACTATCTGGAGTTGGGTGATTGGGATGGTGCCCGGGTGGCTGACCCGCAGGTCGCAGACCGGGGTGTGGCCCAAGGCGGGGTGGTCGTGGCTTCCTGGCATGAAGCCCTCGACGCCTCGATGGGCACCGACTATGAGGTGGCCTTGCGTGCCACTGCCCGCCGCAGCGTCGCCCGAGTCTCGGCCGCAACCGCTGAGGCCCTCGGCCTTGACCTCGTGGTTCGGGTAGAGGCTGGGGGAGCTAGCCAACTGCTGCCCTTGGAGGTGACCGACATGGTCGACGGCGTTGTGTGGGTGCCTAGCAATCCCGGTGAAGCAGGCCGCCTTGATGTCGTCCCCGGTTCCATCGTGACCGTTTCGCCCGTGATGCAAGGAGATCAGGCATGAACGTGTTCTTCCAGGACCCCTGGTGGCTCATCCTCATCAAGGTTCTCGCCCTGTTCGTGATCCTGCTGCTGTGGACGATCTTCAACGTCTGGTATGAGCGGCGGCTGGTCGCCAAGATGCAGCACCGGCTTGGCCCGATCATGAACGGCCCCTTCGGCTTGGCGCAGGCCCTAGCCGACGGCGCGAAACTGATCGCCAAGGAGGATTTCCGGCCGCAACACACCGATAAATGGATCTTCAACTTGGCCCCGGTGCTCACCGGGATGGCCGCCTTCACCACATGGACGGTGATCCCCTTCGGTGGCGAGGTGGAAGTCTTCGGTCACACCACCCGACTGCAGGTCACTGACCTGCCGGTCGCTGTGCTGTTCGTCATCGCCATCGCCTCCATTGGCATCTACGGCATCGTCTTGGCGGGCTGGGCATCCAACTCCACCTACTCCTTCTTGGGGGCCATGCGTTCCTCCGCGCAGATGATCTCCTATGAAGTCGCGATGGGCCTATCGATCGTTGGGGTTTTCCTCATGACGGGCACCATGTCGACCCATGGAATCGTGGAGGCCCAACGCGAGACGATCTTGTTCCAGATCCCGTTTGTGGCTAACAGCCCGCAGTATGACATCGGTCTGATGGGCTGGTATGCGTTGCTGTTGTTCCCCTCCTTCTTCATCTACGGCATATCGATGGTCGGGGAGACCAACCGCGCTCCCTTCGATCTTCCCGAGTGCGAATCCGAGCTGGTGTCGGGATATCTGACCGAATACTCCGGCTTCCGCTACGCCATGTTCTTCCTGGCCGAGTACATCAACATGGCCACGGTCTCGGCGGTCTGCACCACCTTGTTCCTGGGCGGTTATCTACCCTTCTGGCCACTGAACCTCATCCCGGGCATGGAGAATCCGTGGCTTGGGCCGATCTGGTTCGTTATCAAGGTGCAGCTGGTGTTCTCGGTCTTCGTGTGGTTGCGCGGCACCCTGCCTCGCTTCCGCTACGACCAGTTCATGGATCTCGGCTGGAAGAAGCTGATCCCGATTTCGCTGCTGTGGATCGTCATGATCGCACTGGCCCCGCGATACACCTTGGGTATGTCGGTGGCGCTGCTGGCTATCCTCAT
>JBHAEB010000231.1:0-34016 GCA_041855345.1 Arachnia sp.
GGCCCGATGTGCAACTGCAGCCAAGCCAGAACATGCCGGGTTGGGTGGCGCCGACATGGAGTGAGTTGGTTCGTGACCACTCAACCCAGGTGTATCGCCTTGCCTACCGGCTCACTGGTAACCGCCACGATGCCGAAGATCTGACCCAGGATGCCTTCGTGCGGGTATTCAAATCCATCCATAGCTTCCAATCCGGCACCATTGAGGGCTGGCTCCATCGCATCACCACGAATCTTTTCCTCGACCAAGCACGGCGGAAACAACGCATCCGTATGGATGCCTCATCGACCGCACCCGAAGGAGTCTGGGGAGCCGAGTCGAGTCCAGAAGAGCTGCATGCTGAGGGCCTGCTTGACGAGGATGTGGCTGAGGCTCTAGCTGCCCTAAAGCCGCAACAACGGGCTGCGGTCGTGCTCTGCGATATTGAGGGCCTCAGTTATGAAGAGATCTCTGAAGTGCTGGGGGTGAAAGTCGGAACTGTGCGCAGCCGTATTGCCCGCGGCCGTGCCCAACTGCGTGACGCACTAGCCCATCGAGCCCCCACCCGATCGCGAATGCGCTATTCGGGAGTCTCCTAGGTGACACCGCGCCAGGTATGCCGCCGGTATGCCGATGATCTATCAGGTTTCGTTGATCAGCGGCTAGGGCAACGTCGCCTCATGCAGGTCAGCGAGCATCTGATTCGCTGCCCTGAGTGCCGAGCCCATGTCGAGGATCTGCGGGCGGTGCGGCAGCGATTGAGTTCCTGCTGTAGCTCTAGCGCTGATCTTTCAGCGAGCCTGGCTGCTCGGTTGCAGGGGATCGCGGGTGAGGAACGCGACGAGCCGCTATATCTCAGTGCCGCTAATGCACGCACCCGCAGACGATCACCACTGATTGCCGGGGTATTCATCACGAGCTTGACGGTGGTCGGCTTACTGGTGCTCTGCCTAGCCTTAGCCAGGGAGCCTTTGGTCGTCGCCCAACCTGTGACAGATGCCCGTGAGCAGTATCTGATGTCGATGGCCACGATCAACGCCCATTCTGGTGTTGGTGCGGTGATGTGGGCCCGGGAACGTGGAACAGTTGCCGGGCCAGCGGTGAGGCTAACCCCCCGTGAGGTACCGACATCGGATACGACCAGCATCGCTGAGTCCCAGGCCCTGGATTTACTGTCAGGTGCTCAGGATCCCAGCTACTCCGGTACCCAACGGGTGTGGCTACTCGACAGCAACCAGCAGTTTCGTGCCAATGAGGTCGAGATCAACCATGTGACGGGGGAGGGGACCAGCCTGACGGTGTTGGATGCTGACAAACAGTCCTCGTTGACCTGGTTTGCACCAGAGCTGGGATGTTGCGCCACAGCGGTAGACACCGCCTGGAGCTTTTCTCGATACGAAGACAGTGCTGTGGTTGCGGGTCGTACCAGCATCGTCGTTGAAGCGAGCCTCGGCGATGATGTGGTGGCCCGCTGGTGGGTGGACCACGATACTGGGGTGCTGCTGTGGGCTGAGCGTTATACCGCCGATGGCGTCCTCAGCGAGGTAGCCGGATTCACCAATATCCGGTACGGAAATACCCAGTTGGCCACGAACTCGGTGGGTGTAGCTACCTTGGAGACGGTTGTGGCTGTCAACAGTTCTGACTGGTGTATCGGATTGCAGGCCTGTCCGCTCAACCTGGCGGGGCTACCCCTAGTGGCGTTATCCAACTCCGCTAACCAGCAGCTCTTGGTTTATTCCGACGGGATGCGCATGCTGAGCCTGACCTGGACATCTGGGCGGTTAGCTGAAACCAGCAGGGTGGAGGATTTCGCGGCAGGACAGCCCCTGGTGGCTGCCTGGCAGGTGGACAATGGCGTGTTGACAGTCACTACCAGCAGCTCACTGACCTTACTTGACCAAGCCTGTGCCGAACTGCCCGAGGAGTCCCCCTACCGTTACGGTGTATTCGAACGGATCGCTAGTGGGCTGGGGCGGCTTGTGGGTAGCTCCTGATCCGGTAGCCTGAACCCGTGTTCAATATCGACGCCGGCGAACTGATCCTGATCATCGTGCTTGGCGTTGTCATGTTCGGACCTGAGAAGCTGCCCTCCTTCGCCCGGAAGGTGGCACGAGTCTTCGTCGCGATTCGTGACATGGCCAACAACGCTCAGGGGCAACTGCGTGAGGAGCTTGGACCCGAATTCTCGGATTTGAAGTTGGAGGACCTCAACCCCAAGAAATTCGTCGCCAAGCATATGCGCGAAGAAATCCAGGCCATCGAAGACGCCCGTCGAGAGATCTCTGAGGCCACGACTAGCGTCAAAGGCGCCGCAACTCAAGCGACCTCAGCTACCGCTAGCTCAACATCCCAGGCTGGTGTGGGCGCTGCCGAGGAGACACCGGCACTGCCCCCAGCCGTGCCTGATGCCCCCTTCGACCCAGAAGCAACCTAGTGATGCTTTCCTGCATTGTCCTAGTTCCTCAGTACGTGCGATCAGCTGCGTAGCATGGCCGATATTCCCGGGATCCCACCCAGAATCCCAGGCACTCCCGAACACCTGCATAGTATGGCCGGAGTTTCTCCTGATAGGCCCAGCTCCTGGGATGGCGCAGCAGGACAGAGCTAGACCGGATTGACCGGCAGCCGACGGCCCAACAGATTGTTACCCCGGGCTACCAGCTGTTGTCCCAAGTCCAGTAGCGCGGCAGCAGCAGGGTGATCAGGGGCTGACAGCACGATCGGTTCGCCACGGTCACCGCCAGCTAACAGCGCCTCATCGAAGGGTACCTGGGCTAGCAGCGGAACCTCGTAGCCGAGGCGTTCAGTCAGCGCTTCAGCGACCAATGTTCCGCCCCCTGAGCCGAAGAGTTCAATGTGGTAGGTGGCCTTGGTATCGGGTGCGGTGAACTCCAGCCACGACATATTCTCCACCACGCCAATGACCCGCTGCTGCAAGATATGGGCCATGGTGCCGGCCCGCTCGGCAACCTCGGAGGCGGCTAACTGCGGGGTGGTAACCACGAGGACCTCGGAGTTCGGTAGTTTCTGACCCAGACTCATCGCCACATCACCGGTGCCGGGCGGCAGATCGAGGAGCAGGTAGTCAAGATCCCCCCAATAGACATCAGCCAGGAGCTGGGTCAAGGCGCGATCCAAGATCGGTCCCCGCCAGGCGACGACCTGGTCGCTGGAGGGTTTGAGCATCCCAACGGAGATAACTTTCAAACCAGCAGCGGCTGGAACCGGCAGGATCATGTCATCGACAACAGTGGGGCGGGCTTCGCCTAGACCCAACAAATCGGGCACTGAGTGGCCGTAAATGTCTGCGTCCAAGACGGCGACACTGCGACCGGCCTTGGCCAAAGCCACAGCGAGATTCACTGTCACCGAGGATTTTCCAACCCCACCTTTACCGGAGGCTACCGCGATGACCTTGGTGAGGTTACCTGGTTGGGCGAAGGGAATCTCCCGTTCAACCTGGCCTGCCCGCAACACCTGACGCATCGCGGAGCGCTGCTCATCATCCATCACACCTAAGGCCACATTGACTGCGGTGACCCCCTCGACCGCAGAGACGGCGGTGGTGACCCGGCTGGTGATCTCCGAACGCATCGGGCACCCAGCCACAGTCAGCAACACCTTGACGAAGATCTGTCCATCATCGGTGGCGGTCAACTCGTCAACCATACCGAGCTCGGTGATGGGGCGGCGGATCTCAGGATCTTCTACCTGACGTAGCGCGGCGCGGACTTTGGGCAGTAGTGGGTTCTCAGCTGTCACGTATCCATCCTGGCCTAGAACCGGGTCGGCACGCTACACCGCTTCGGGATCATCGCTGGAGCGGGCAGCCAGCGCGTCACCAAGTAACACAAGGCTGAGCCCAACCATCGCGATGATCCAGACCTTGCCAAGTACCGCTAACACGATCAAGGCAGGGCCGAGGATCAAGTGGGTGGTGAGCCGCTCCTTATAGTTGAACCGACGATGGGCGACCGGAGCCAGCCGCAGCCGCCACAGCGCCGCATAGCCCAGCAGCGACACCACAGCAGCACCGAGCCCCAGCCACAGCCCCGATCCCAGCAGCCACAGCGACCAGGCGGAGGTGCCAGCCAACAGCAGATGCCCGATCAACAACACGATGGCATACCAGCTGATCGGCATCAGATCAGGGGCTCGTGAAGGCGTGGTCATGGTGTCTCCTGTTGTTGTGTGATCGCAGTCTCGAGCCGTTCGGTGACCTCTTTGAGCTCGGAGCGAAGCTCAGATCGGACGAAATCGCGGGTAGCGAGCTCACCCAGATGCATGCGAATCGCAGCGATCTCACGGGCCAGGAAATCCATATCGGCCCGGGACTGCGCCGCTAGCCGACGATCCTCATCGAGGGAGAGCTTGTCTCGGACCTCCTGCCGGTTTTGGGCTAGCAGGATCAGTGGCGCCGCATAGGAGGCTTGGGTGGAGAAGAACAAGTTGAGCAGGATGAAGGGGTACTCATCCCACTGGAAACCAAAGATTCCCACCACGTTGAAGGTCACCCAGGCCACCACGAAGACGGTCATATAGGCGATGAACTTGCCAGTGCCCATGAACCGTGCTGCCGCTTCGGCAAATTCACCGAAGCGTTCGGAATCCAAAGCGACCTTGGGCAGCAGGGTGCGTCGGCGAGTGCCGGGTTCTGATAGTGGATTGCGCTCAGCCATGGTTCGCTTCACCCGGCTCATCCATCTGGGTGCCGCGCCAGTCATCGGGCAGCATATGGTCGAGGACATCGTCGACGGTCACAGCCCCCACCAAACATCCTTCAGCATCGACCACGGGGGCCACCACGAGGTTATAGGTGGCGAAGAATCGGGAGACCTGAGCCAGCGGGGAGTCTGGGGCCAAGGGTTCGAGGTTGTGATCCATCATGGTGGCCACCATGAGGGTGGGTGCGGAGCGGAGCAGCTGCTGGAAATGCACTGCCCCCACATAACGCCCTGATGGGGTTTCTAGTGGTGGGCGGGTTATGAAGACCATCGACGCCAATGCGGGGGTGAGTTCTTGGGCCCGGATCCGCGCCAAGGCCTCGGCCACCGTCGCATCAGCGCCAAGGACCACCGGCTCGGGGGTCATCATGCCACCAGCGGTGAATTCGCCATAGACCAGTAGCCGACGCACATCCGAGGCATCCTCAGGCTCCATATGACCGAGTAGATCCTCAGCGACTGACTCAGGGAGGTCCTTGATCAAATCAGCGGCATCATCGGGATCCATTTCCGAAAGCACATCTGCTGCTCGTTCGGTCCCCAGGGAGGAGATCAAATGGATCTGCTCCTCCTCAGGAAGCTCTTCGAGGGCCTCGGCGAGGGTTTCATCATCGAGGGCGTTGACTACCGCAGCGAGGCGTTCTGGATCCAGGTCATGAAGTTCTTGAGCGATATCGGCTGGTTTCATATCAGAGAACTTCGCAACCAGATGCATCGGGGTGGCTCCCTTGGCTAAAACCAGGTCAGGGACCTGGTTCCAGTTGATGATGTCGGTCACGCGCCTGCCACCAAAGCCGAATCGGCTGACCTTTGCTCTACTGGTGATGGCTACCTGGTACAGCTCCCATTCCCGGTTACGGACCTGCACCATCGATACGTCGTAGATCCGGGTGGGGATATCGCGGGGGATGGGGCGGTCAAAGAGGTCCACCGTCACCAACCATTCGATATCGCGTTTCGTAAAGCGTCGAGTATCGACCTGGCCAAGAATTGCCACTTGATTAGCAGTGATGTTGTGGACCCGAACCATGGGGACGAAGATCTTCTGCCTTGCGAAGAGCTCCACCACCAGCCCCCGCACCCGGGGTGGTCGGTTGTTGGTACGAAGATGAAAGACCACGTCCTTGACGCGGCCCACCTGGTCGCCAACCGCATCGACGACGGGAAGGCCAACGACACGGGAGACGAAAACCGCTGAATCCTTGGCACTCATGGGGACGAATCTACACTTGGACCCGGCAGACGCGCTTATCAGTGATGAATTAGGAGCGGCGATGAGGTCCCCAGTGAGACACGATAGAAGCTTTGAGCTGGACTACCCCCAGCTTCTGGGGCGCTACACCAGCTACGACGAGGCCCAGGCCACAGTGGACTACCTGGCTGATACCCGGTTCCCCGTCGAAAATTTGATGATCGTAGGGACCGACCTGAGGCAGGTGGAACGGGTCAAGGGGCGACGGACCTGGTCCACTGTGCTGCTGAACGGCGGAATTTCAGGACTCGGGTCTGGGCTGCTGGTCGGGGTGATGTTATATCTCTTCCTCAAGAGCGATACCGCAGCCTTGCCCTTGATGCTGGCGGGCCTTGGACTAGGTCTAGCTTTCGGCATGCTGACAGCGGCCTTGACCTATGGCCTCAGCGGTGGGCGAAGGGACTTCGAGTCCAGCCACGATGTCGTAGCCACCAGATATGAGGTGTTGTGCGAACAGTCCTGCATAGCGCAGGCCCGTGACCTGCTGGCAGCTCGTCCAACAGGTGAGGGTCAGGCTGCCAGTTGACAGTGCTGCCGGTAGGGTCATGCCATGGAGTTGACCTGGGATCTGTATAACCCCGCAAGTAAGGCGAACCGTATTCTCGTCGTGGCCCCCAGCCTTGGTGGGAACTGCTCCCACCAATGGGCCAAGGTAGCTGCCCTGCTCAGTGCAGATGCCTACGTTGTTTTTGTTGATTACCCCGGCCATGCCCTTAGCCCGGTGTGGGATGACTCAGCTGAACCCACCCTGGATGTTGTGGGCGAGGCGATCATGGACGTGGTTCGGCAGGTACGAGCCCAGCTGGGTGACCTACCGGTGGTCTATGCAGGTCTATCGATTGGTGGGGCGACGGGCCTCCACCTGGCCCGTGACTACCCCCAAGAACTAGCGGGTGTAGCGATGCTGTGCTCCGCAGCTACTGTGGGCGAAGGGCCACGTTGGCTGGATCGGGCTCAACGGGTGGAAGCTACTGGCACCCAGCAGCTGATCGAGGAAACCACGAAACGGTGGTTCACCCCAGCTTTCGCTGCCGCCAACCCGGGCGTCGTGGCGACGATCATGGAGGGTCTGGCCGCGGCTGATGATCATTCCTATGCCCAGTTGTGCCGGTGCTTAGCGGTCCATGATGTGCGCGCAGACTTGGCCGATATCGTGGTGCCCTTGCTTGTGATCGCGGGTGAGCGTGACAGCTCCACACCGATGCCTAACCAGGAGCTGGTAGCCGAGACCGTCCCAGGGGCGCAGCTGGAGATCGTTCCAGATGCCGCCCACCAGGTGACAGTGGCTGCTCCGGAAACAGTGGCTAGGCTGCTACGCGGCTTCATCGAGCGAGTCACCCGCCCGGTGCGAACCGAGCAGGCCGACGACTAGCAGGGTGTGGGGGTTGTTAGGCCTGGTGCTTTGCGATCCAGGCCTCAACCTCGGCCAGTTCCCGGGGCAGTGAGGCTGACAAATTGACGGGTTCGCCGTCGGTGATCAAGATGTCGTCTTCAATGCGAACCCCGATGCCACGAAACTCCTCGGGAACCAACAAATCTGAGGATTTGAAGTACAGCCCCGGCTCGACAGTGATGACCATGCCGGCAGCCAGTTTCGCATCGCGGTAACGTTCCCGACGGGCGGCAGCACAGTCATGGACGTCGAGACCTAGATGGTGAGAGGTGCCGTGCACCATCCAGCGACGGTGGTAGCCGCCATCCTCAGCCAGGGTTTCAGCCACGGAGCAGGGCAACACTCCGATCTCGGCTAGGAACTCCGCGATCACGCGGATGGCAGCCTCGTGAGGAGCCATGAAATCGTTCCCGGCGCGGCAGGTTTCGATGCCGGCGGTTTGGGCGGCAAGCACCGCCTCGTAGACCCGGGCCTGGGCTGGGCTGAATCTGCCATTGACGGGCAGGGTCCGAGTCACATCAGCGGTGTACAGGGAGTTCACCTCGACCCCAGCGTCGAGTAGCAGCAGGTCGCCATCGCGGAGTTCACCGTCGTTGCGAATCCAATGGAGGGTGTTGGCGTGATCCCCGGAGGCGGAAATGGTGTCATAGCCCACCGCGTTGCCGAGGTGCCGGGCGTGCAATCCGAAGATGCCCTCCACCCAACGTTCGCCGCGGCCATTGGCCACAGCCTGAGGCAACTCTCGGGCTACGGCCTCAAAGCCAACGCGGGTGGCCTGGCAGGCACGTTTCAGTTCACCGACCTCAAATTCGTCCTTCACCATTCGAAGCTCAGAAAGGTGCTGGGCTAGTTCCGCGTCGGCATGGTCAGCGGTCTCGCCACGTAGCTCATCGACAAGGCCGGTGATCTCCGGATCGATATCGCGGACCACTCGAAGTTCGGTGATACCTGTCAGGTCCTCACGAAGATTGCGGATGTCTCGGCATTCAAAACCGATCCGAGCCGCCATCTCATCGAGGGAATCACGCTGCCCGACCCACATCTCACCGTAACGACTGGAGGCATAGAACTCCTCGTCGGTGCGGGGACAACGGGGACGGAAATACAAGATGACATCGTTGGGGGAAACCACCACGACGGCATCGGGCTCTCGGTCCTCTCCCAAGCCGGTAACCCAGGCGAACCCAGAGAAGGGGCGGAACCGGTAATCGCAGTCATTGGCGCGGACCTTATAGGGTCCGGCAGGGATCACCAGGGTTGCGCCCGGCTGGGTATCACGCAGGGCAGCCCAACGGGCGGGGGTATAGGCAGCCGAGGCTAGGCGCTCTGGGGGAGTATCGCAGTACGGTGCCCAATCCGAGACGATGAACTTCTTGAAGGCTTCCGAGAATGGCGGCTTCCGATTGTCGGTACGGTCCTTTGTTTCGGTGATAGTGCTGGGCTGCTGCGAACTCATGGCACAGAAGTCTAGTACTCCTAGTAGATTTGCCTGGAGAACTCAACCGCCGGAAGGACGCCCATGCTCGCCGACCCCGCAGACCAGCAGCGTCTGCTGCACCTTGCTGACCTTGATGCGGAACTGGCCCGGTTACAGCACGCCGCGCGGAGCCTGCCCCAGCACGCCAGGATCGCGGAGCTGATGAAGGCACGTCAGGACGTCACCGACGACCTCGTTGCCGCCACCACCCGATCCAAGGACCTCGAGATCGCGGTGAAGCGTGCTGAAAGTGACCTCACTCCGGTACGTTCCCGGCTGGAGCGGGAAACCGCGAGAGTCGAGGGAGGCACGGTCACCGACCCCAAGGTGTTGCGAGGGCTGACCGATGAGGTAGAACGGATCAAGCGCCGGATCGTCGAGTTAGAGGACGCGGAATTAGAACTCATGGGGCAGCTGGAGGAGGCATCGGCCGCACGCGACACCTTGGCGGCCCGGAAGGCCGAGATCGAAACGCGGCTCCGCGACGATGTTGCCTCCCGTGATACCGAGGTCAGCTCGCTCAGCGCTGAGGCCAAGAGCATTTCTGAGGCTCGAAAGCAGGAAGCCCAACGTATTCCCGAAGGGTTACTGAAGCTCTACGACAAACTTCGGGCCCACAGCGGCATGGGGGCAGCGAGGCTCCACCAAGGGCGCTGTGGCGGCTGCCAGCTGCAGCTCACCGTGGCCGATCTGGATCTGTACCGCAAAGCAGCCGCGAACGAAGTGCTGCGGTGTGTGGAGTGCGATCGCATCCTGGTACGTACCGCTGAATCGGGTTTGTGATGGTGCATCACCGTCTCGCTGCTCCGCAGGTACCACCGGTCTTAGAGCCGGGCTTGGCCTTACTCCGGGAGCGGTTGGAGGTGCCCGTCGCCTTCCCCGAGGCTGTGGAACGCCAGGCCGAGGAATTGTTACATCGGCCCCCTAAATTCGTTGACCACGTTGATCGCACTGATATCGAGTTTGTGACAGTCGATCCAGAAAGTTCCCGGGACCTCGATCAGGCAGTGTGCATCTCCCGCGATGGTGATGGCTACCTGGTCCATTACGCCATTGCCGACGTTGGCGCCTGGATCGAGCCAGGTTCACCCTTGGATCAGGAAGCCTGGCGACGCGGCGAAACCCTGTATGCCCCCGGTGCGAAGGTGCCACTGCATCCGCCAGCACTGTCTGAAGCTGCCGGTTCCCTGCTGGCTGATGGGAAGGACAGACCAGCTGCGCTGTGGACCCATCGACTGGCCGCAGACGGTAGCCACCGGGAGGTGACTGTGGAACGGGCCATGGTGCGCTCCCGTGCCAAATTGTCCTATAGCGGCGTCCAGGATGATCTTGACCAGGGCCGGGCTCACCCCAGCGTCGCCCTGCTACCCGAGGTCGGTAGTCGGCTCCAACAGCTCGAACAGCAGCGTGGTGGGATTTCATTGAACCTGCCAGATCAGGAGATCGTGGCTGCCAATGGCACCTGGCGCACTGAATTTCGCGGTTGGCTAGCTGTTGAGGATTACAACGCCCAGATTTCCTTGCTCACCGGTATCGCGGCGGCGAGAATCATGATTGATGCCGGGTTCGGGGTGATCCGCACCTTGGCCGCGGCATCTGAGCAGTCCCTGGCGAAGTTACGGTGGGCGGCACAAACCTTGGGTGTGCGCTGGCCCCAGAACCAAAGCTATCCAGACTTTGTGCGCAGCCTTGACCCCGGTGAACCCCGCGAGTTGGCGGTGCTGGTTCGATGCGCATTCCTGTTCCGTGGCGGGGCCTATGCTGCCATCGCCGACGAGGTCACAGTTGCGGATCTGCAACACGCAGCACTGGCGTCACCCTATGCGCATGTAACGGCGCCGTTGCGTCGCCTGGTTGATCGGTACGCCACCGAAGCGTGTATCCGGGTGGTGCAGGGCGAGCCGATCCCACCGTGGCTACGCGAAGGGATTGATGCCCTGCCCGAGACCATGGCTGTGAGTAACCGTCGCGCTAAGTCCTGGGAGCGGGGCGCGGTGGATCTAGCGGAAACCTTGGTGTTGCAGCCACGAGTGGGGGAGACCTTCGGTGCCGTCCTCATCGACGTCAACCCCAAGACCCAGCAAGGTACCTTCCAGATCGGTGAACCAGCGATTGAGGCCCGGCTGCCCGCGGCGGGCTACAAGGCAGGCCAACAGGTCCGGGTGCGGCTGGATGGGGTTGACCTGAATCAGGGTCAGGTGAGTTTCTCCGTCCTCAACTAGTCATCGCGGTAGTTGCGCACTGACGGCTGCGACGGGTATTCGGGGCGGGTTGGGATACCCGTCTTCGACCAACCATCCCTTGACAGGGAAAGGTCTGAGCGCGGATCGGTGGTCGGTGAGGTCTACACTAGGCGGTGGATGAGTCGGCCGGGTGATCGCGGCCCAGGCAACTGGGCTGAGGAAAGTCCGGACTCCACACAGCAGGGTGGTGGGTAACGCCCACCCGGGGTGACCCGCGGGATAGTGCCACAGAAAACAAACCGCCCGGCCTCGGCCGGGTAAGGGTGAAACGGTGGTGTAAGAGACCACCAGCACACCAGGTGACTGGTGTGGCTAGGTAAACCCCACCTGGAGCAAAACCAAGAAGACCAGCTCGCTGGTCGCGGACACCGATTGAGCGCTGCTCGCGCGAGGTGCCCGGGTAGGTTGCAAGAGCCCCTCGGCAACGACGGGCCTGAGATGGATGATCACCGACAACAGAATCCGGCTTATAGGCCGACTCATCCCACACTGGCTGAAATTCTGGACTCACCTTTGGCCATGCCGTCTAGAGCAACTACGCTGCCCTTGCACACCATGAATGACAGGGGGGATCGGTGGGTAGAATCGCGGTTATCGGGCTGGGTTATATCGGCCTGCCAACGGCTGTGGTATTGGCCAGAGCAGGCTGGGACGTCGTTGGGGTTGATATCGATGCTCAGCGAGTTGCTCAGGTTCAAGCTGGCCGATTGCCTTTCATAGAACCGGGCCTTGATCAGTGGCTTGCTGAGGTCGTCGCCAATGGCCAGTTGGTGGTTCAAAGCCAGGTGCCCAGCGCTGAGGTCTATATCGTGGCGGTCCCGACCCCGCTAACCCGCGGGGGAACTCAGCCTGATCTGAGTTATGTGAATGCTGCGGCTGAAGCCATTGCTGCCCAGCTTACGGGGGCAGAGCTGATCATTCTTGAATCAACCTCGCCTCCGGGAACTACGAAACAGCTAGCCGATGTGGTCGCCAGGATCCGCCCGGAACTATTTAGTGATGACGTTCACGATGATCAGCGGGTGGATTTTGCCCACTGTCCGGAACGAGTGCTACCGGGTAATGCGATTAGCGAACTGGTGGGCAATGACCGGATCATCGGTGGGCTGAGGCCACGGGCGGCTGAGCGAGCCCGGGAAATCTACAGCACTTTCTGCCAGGGTGAGATCGCATTGACCGACGCAACCACAGCGGAGTTCGTGAAGCTGGCGGAGAACGCCTATCGAGACGTGAACATCGCCTTTGCCAACGAATTGTCGATACTCAGCGCAGGTCTTGGCGTCGATGTTTGGGAACTCATTTCGCTGGCAAATCGGCATCCCCGAGTCAATATTCTTCAGCCGGGACCTGGGGTCGGCGGACACTGTATCGCGGTAGATCCATGGTTCATCGCGGCAACTGATGTGGCTCATAGCCCGCTCATTCAGGCGGCGAGAGCGGTCAACGATGGCAAACCGCGGTATGTCTGTGATCAGGTCGTTGAGGCAGTGACCGCTACCAAAGCCCGTGATATTGCGGTGCTGGGGCTGGCATTCAAGGCTGATATCGATGATCTTCGGGGATCCCCGGCACTTGAAATCGCCATCGAATTGGCGAACAGATTGCCCGGTGAGTTGCTGGTCGTGGAGCCTCACATCGTCGAGCTGCCGGAACCTTTGTCAGCACGACCCGAGGTCAGCTTGGTTTCGCTGGCAGCGGCCTTAGAGCGAGCTGATGTTGTCCTCGTGCTGGTAGATCACACGGCCTTCAAGGAAGTCACCGCCGCGCAGCTACAGGGAAAGGTAGTGATCGATACCCGGGGGATCTACCGCACCCGCTATTCCAGCGTGTAGCTGGTGCGATTGGGCAGATCCTAACCGGACAGGCAGACCATAGCTCTACCTCACCCCCTATTCCTCGGTGTGACTGGTGCGATGGCTCTGGTAATAGTCCTCGACGCTATCGGAACTCATCGCCTGGCTCAGTTCTGCCATCTTTTCGGTATCCAGGATGGCGACTGCCTGGTCGCCGATCATACCGGTTCCTTCGATGGGGGCCTGCATGAGTCGAATCGAGCTGGCGCCCTCAAATTTCAGCGACAGCATCAAGTCAGTGATGGCCGAATTATTCAAGGATTCATCCACGCTCAGTGACTCGGAGAGCTTTCCCAGCACATCGTTGAACGTAACCGGATTCGTCAGGGTCTCTGCCGAGAGGATCTCCTTGAGGATGGCCTTGACCACGGTTCGCTGCCGGTAGGCGCGATCCAGATCCCCATTCGGCAGCGACTTGCGCTCCCTCACATAGGCGAGAGCCTCTTCACCTGCGATGGTGATCTCTCCTTTAGGGAAGGTATAGCCAGCGGATCCCGAATCCCAAGGATTGTTGACGGTGATCCCCCCAAGAGTCTCGGTCAGCTGGATGAATCCGGCGAAATCGATCGCGACGGTGTGCTCCATCCGAGTGTTGGTCAATTGCTCTAGGGTTTGCAACGTCAGCGCAGCACCGCCGAAGGAATAGGCCCAGTTGATCTTGCCCTCATCATGGCCGGGGATAGAGACCCACAAATCGCGGGGGAAAGAAATCAGATAGAGGTGCTTACGATCCCCAGACAAGTGCGCGACCATCAGGGAGTCGCTCCGGCCAGCGTCATCAGCAAAGCGTTCGTCTGTGCCAAGCAGGACGAAGTTGATAGGGGCCTTGTCGGTTTCTGCGGCTGGTGAGGGGGGCTGAGGCCGGCCGGAATAGTCCACCGGGTTCAAGGCCGGATCGCGGCTAATGTCATTCAACGCAGCTAGCGACCGGGATAGATAGAAACCAGCCAGGGCCAAGGCCACGACCAGAACACCGATCACCCCAAGCAACAGGAAGAACCCAACGCCTTTTTTCTTTCGTGGCTGCTGTGGGGCGTCCTCAGCTAATACCTCAAGTCCAGCTGAATCCGTCATGTCATACCCTCCTGCTGCCGGTCACTATCGCCTGTGGTTACGAGATCACACCAACACGGGTTGGCGTTGCTGCTGTGAGTCAGACGTCCAGATGAAATCTGGTTGACGAATACCCACCCCCAACATGTGCGCGATTGCTGCTACGCAACGGATAGCTGCTGTGCCGTCGCCATAGGGGTTGGTCGCTTTCGCCATCGCAGCATACTGGGCTGGATCCTCGAGCAGGCCACTGACCTGATCAATGATAGTTTCAGGATCGGTCCCTACCAATCGGGCGGTGCCGGCAGTAATGGCCTCGGGCCGCTCGGTGTTGTCGCGCAGCACGAGCACGGGCTTGCCCAGTGCTGGGGCCTCCTCCTGTAGGCCACCAGAGTCGGTTAAGACGATAGTGGCGGCCTGCAATACGCGGGTGAACTCCCCATAGGGTAGGGGTTCGCACACCGTGACATTGGGAATCCCCAGTAGCGGGGGAAGAAGATGCTGGCGTACCGACGGGTTAAGGTGCGCCGGCAACAGCACCTTCAGATCCCGATACCGCCGTGCCAAGGCTGCTACCGCACGACCCACGCGGGACATGGGATCGCCGAGGTTCTCCCGACGATGGCTGGTCACCAAGAGTATGGGTCCCTCGGAGTTGAGCAGCCGGCTTACTGCCTTCTGACGCACCGGCACATGAATACCGACCGTGTACAGGAGCGCATCAATCACTGTGTTGCCAGTTACCGTGATCTGTTTGGGGTCTACGTGTTCCCGGATGAGGTTGGTGCGGTTGGTCTGAGTGGGGGTTAGATGTAGGGAAGCTATCTGGGTCGTGATGCGCCGATTGGCCTCCTCCGGGAAAGGGGAGTGGATATCACCGCTACGTAGCCCTGCCTCCAGATGTACCACCGGAATGTGGCGATAAAACGCGGCTAATGATGCAGCGGCCACCGTTGAGGTATCACCTTGGACGATCACGGCATCTGGTTGTTCACGCTCCAGGATTGGGTCCAGTCGATTCACAACCTTGGCGACGATGGCGTTGAGAGTTTGACCGGGAGAAAAGATATCCAGATCGTAATCGGGGACGATCCTGAATACCCCATTCACCTGATCGAGCATCTCCCGGTGCTGGCCAGTTGCAGCGACAACGCCGTGAAATCTGCTGTCAGCTTCAAGAGCGCGGATGACCGGAGCTACCTTAATGGCCTCAGGGCGAGTCCCATAAATGGTGAGCACCTTCTTCACAGTGCCTAGCCCCCCCAGATCTGTAATGCAACTGTCGGCGACACTTTACGAAACAGCGCGGGATTTAGCAAAGGATTAGCAAAAGCTTTGACAACTCGATGATGCCGAAACCACCATGACCGCGGACCCCCACTTTGACTAGGGAAGTTGTCGATCAAGCGGTGTTCATCAATGAGATCGGGCTCGGCCCCAAAGGCCGGTGGATCTTGCCGACTCAATAGCGACCGGATCAGCCACCCTGCCGGTATCCAGCCAGCCTCCAATAGGTCACAGCGCGGGTGGTCTCTCCGGTTTTGCCAGGTGAATCCTGGTCTAGAACTACCGAAGCGAAGTCGTGATCTGTGGTAGCGTCCCCCAGGGTTGCGCACGAGAGTTATGGGGGAAAACGTGAGTACCGTCACCGCTATGCGAACTGGGGCCATAGGGGGTGCTCTTTGTCGATACCTGTTGCCAGTGGCAATCGGCGGGAAGGCCTTGATATCCCCGAGGTTTCAAGGATGCGGGATAGGGAACTGGGCTACAGCCCGGGCCGCTATCCGTAGCAGTATCACCGTGAATACCGATACCCCACACTCGTTGAGCGACATGCTGCCTCGCGTCGGGCGATTGCGCCTATGTCAGCTAACTGCCAGCGAGAAACGTGCAGGCGTAATGACCGGGATGCGGATATGACTTTCGTGAGGACACTCAGGACTGGGTTATGGCACCTCAGGAAGGGAGGGCCAAAACAGCTAGGTCTGTGGTGGCGACGTCGAGAATGCCGTGACCTGGCCACCCCCACGGTGACGGGTGTCGCTGACACCCAACTCCGCCCGGACTCTCCCAAGGGGCAGACCAGAACATTGCCGCCGCTAGCGAAGGCAGGATGCATTCTTGATGAGTTCAGCGAGCTAGCGTGGTCCGACGCCTTTGAGTTACTTCCGCTCACCCCTGCCGGATGGCGATCCACCCTGGATGAGCACTCCTTGGATCTGCTCTTGGTTGAATCGGCGTGGCGAGGTAGCCATGGCGCCTGGCAGTATCAGTTGGTGGGTCCGGAAGCGCCATCCGCCCAGCTTCAAGAGTTGGTGCAAACCTGCCGAGGCAAGGGCATCCCCACGGTGTTTTGGAATAAGGAAGACCCACCCCACTTTGAGGACTTTCTGGCCACGGCTCGACTTTTCGATGTGGTTTTTACTACTGCAGAGGAGTTGGTGGACAGCTATCGAGCTGAACTAGGTCATGATCGCGTCTACGTGTTGCCCTTCGCAGCCGCCGCAACCCTACACAATCCGGTACGGCTCAGAAGCGGCTACCAGGTCAAGGATGTGGCTTTTGCCGGCACCTACTTTACCCACAAGTACCCAGAGCGAAGAGCCCAAATTGATGTGCTCATCGGCGGAGCGCTAGATGCCTCTCCTCGTCTAGAGCATGGCTTGGATATCTATTCAAGATTCTTGGATGATGGTCCGCAATACCAGTTCCCAGATGAGTTCTCCTCCCGGGTGGTCGGTGCTTTAAGTTACCCTGACATGCTGGTCGCCTATAAGGCCTACAAGCTGTTTTTGAATGTCAACTCGGTGGTTGATAGTCCATCAATGTGCGCCCGCCGGGTCTTCGAGCTGCTGGCCAGCGGAACCGCCGTACTATCGACGCCGAGCCAAGCATTGCCGCGATTCTTTCCTCCTGACGAGCTCCCCACGACCGAGTCTCGGCAGGAGGCTGAGCTTATGGTCCGGGCGCTAGTCAACTCCCCAGAGTTGAGAGATCGGATGGTGCATCGGGCACAGCGACGAATATGGCGGGAACATACCTATCGGTTGCGTGGTGAACAGCTCCTGACCGCCAGCAAGATTCCTTACCGAACCCACCGCAGACCCTCGGTTTCCGTACTAGCCGCGACCTGTCGACCCGCACAGCTGCATCAGCTATTCGACTCTGTCGTCAACCAGGAATCTGTTGATCTGCAGCTCGTGTTGGTCACCCATGGTTTCGAGGCTGAGCCACGTCTTATCGCTCAGTTACGGGAACGAGGACTGAGCCACCTTGAAACTGTGGCGATGCCGAAGACCGCCACCTTGGGTGAGTGCCTCCGCGACGCCGTAGCGCGATCTGACGGGGAGGTCTTGAGCAAGATGGATGACGATGATCTTTATGGCCCGCACTACCTCTCGGATTTGCTTGATGGCCTCATGTATTCGGGAGCCGACGTTATCGGTAAGCAGGCTCACCACATGCACTTCCTGTCATCGGGAATCAATATTGTGCGTTTTGAGAATCGGGAGCATCGGTGGACCGATTTCATCATGGGGCCAACTATTACCGGTCACCGTCAGGTCTTTATGGAGGTGCCATTTGCGGATCTGACCGTCGGTGAAGACACCGACTGGCTGCGTCGGGTATCGGGTGCTGGCGCCAATATTTACGCTGCCGACCGTTTTAATTTCGTTCAGGTGCGGGGCACGTCCCATACCTGGCAACCCGATGAGGCGCAGCTGCTCGCTTCGGGTCGGGTCGTGTTCGTGGGGGATCCGCGGCAACATGTCTTCATCTAAAACCCTCACGCGTCGCAAGAGGCGAGGCCTCGCGAGTCTCGTTTCCGCAGTGCGACGACGGCTGCGGCGGCCCACCTTGAGCGTGGTGATGCCTTACCGAGATGCCCAAGAATTTATCGAGAAGGCGATCCGCAGCGTCCTCAACCAATCCTTAAGGGACCTTGAAATCCTCGTGGTCGATGACCACAGCAGTGATGGGTCAGCCAGTATCGTTCGTCGCCTAGCCGCTAGGGACCGCAGAATCCGACCCCTCTGTTCGCCGGGTTGTGGACCAGGAGCGGCCCGCAATATCGGGGTTAGGCGAGCCAAAGGCCGATACTTGACCTTCGTCGATGCCGACGATGTGGTGCTACCTGGATCCTACGAAGTGATGATTGCCCGGCTGCGAGCCGGGGCCGAACTCGTCATGGGCGGATATCTACGGCACGGCTCCCAGGGAACCCACCGCCCCACCTTGGTATCTCGCATCCACGATGAGGACCACTTCGGGATCACCGCGGAGCAGTATCCCGCGGTCCTCGAAGAACCGGTGTTGTGGAACAAGATGTGCCGGACCGCGTGGTGGCGTAAGGCCGTCGGTTCGATTCCAGAGGACCTGAACTATGAGGATCAACTCCCTGCGATAGTGGCCCTGGTCGCCGCACAGCGCATCGATGTACTGCAGGCAGATGTGTATTCCTGGCGGCTGTCTGAAGGCAGACAGTCACGCTCCCAAACCAAGCACACTGTGGCCGATCTGAAGGACCGCCTCGAAGTAGTTCGCCGCATCTCCGCAGCCCTGACAACTGCCAGTCGACGGGTACAGAACCAGCTACTCACCACCTGGATCTCCCGCGATTTGCCGATGTATTCCGGACACTATCTCGATGCCTGCCAGGAATATCGAGACCTGATCAGGCAGTGGGCTGAAGTGCTGTGGTCCCGGGTAGATACAGCGATATTGCTTCAGGTTGGGTTCCGGGAACGGTTAGAACTGTGGGCTCTGGCCTGTGCCGATGATCAGGTGATTGAAGAGATTTTGAGTGCTCGCATTGAGGATCCAGGCACCTGGCCGATGACCATCGATGACCATTCTGGTCGGCACGTCGCGGATGTGTTGACCCGGGTATCCGGTGTGCCAGCTCAGCTATGTCGTGTCAGTGACGTGGATCTGTCGCTGCAGTGTCAGATCCGATCGGTGTCATGGCTGAGAGCAGATCTAGCCCTGCTGCTGGGAGATGTGGTCGTGCCTGGTGTGGCCAGCCGTGCCGTCAAACAGCTGCATGCTGTGTTGATGCAGGGCAGCGAGGAGATCGAAGAACTTGAGCTGGTCAGGGTCCCTGCGCCGTGGGCAGATGCTCGGATCCAAGATCGCTGGCTTAGCTATGCCGACAGCGGCATCGAAATACAGCTGCCCATCAAGGAACTGGACGGTCAGTGGATTCAACTCCAGGCTCAGGTGGCTGGGATTCCCATCACAGTGCCGGTTCCCATGCCCGTGGTCGCCCACAGTGCAGTTCACACCGTCATCCAAGGCCGCAGCTATGTTCTGGCTGAAGACTCCCGAGCACGGCTGACGATCACCTCTGGCAGTGAAATTCGGACTCAGCCGTTCCGCGTCACCATATCCGAGGCACGGATCGAGGGGTCAACCTTAGTGCTGACCGGTACTCGACGCTCAGGTGTCGAACTCAGTGATATCTGGCTGTGTTCGTCGCGGGAGAACCATCGGGCTCAGGCCGTGATAGCGGCCGACGGGACCTGGCAAGCGAGCTTCGATCTGGCAGCGGACCGGCCCAGCTATGGCGGATACTTCATGAGATGGTCCGCTGGAGCACAGACGGGACCTGAAGGGTGGTGCCATGCCGCCGACTCGCTGCCTGATGGGCCATGGCAGCTCGATGGCGAGTGTCGTTCGGTCAAACTTGCCCGGCGTCCAGGTCAGCTGGTTGCGTTGACCATCACGACACCCGTGCCGCAGTCCGAGCAGATCCGCTACCTGCAGCAGCGATGGTCCCGCTCGGTGGCTGAGCCCATCCGGGACGCAATCGTTTTCGAATCCTTCTCCGGAAAGACCACTGGGGATAATCCAGGGGCTATCTGTGCGGCTCTCATGGAAGTCGATCTGAAGGTCCCGAAGTATTGGTCGGTGATCGACGGCACGGTGCCGATCCCGCAGGGCTGCGAGAGGCTCATCATCGGCTCCAGAAGATGGTATGAGGTGATGCGCAGTGCCCGAATAATCATCACCAATAACACCTTCTCGCACTGGTTCCACAAGCGAGCCGGCCAGTACATCTTGCAGACCTGGCACGGCACACCCATCAAACGTTTGGGTTTTGACGCTCCCAAGGACTACGTCCCCACCAGTTACCGGCGCATCCTCAGGTCGCAGGCAGCCCAGTGGGATCTGATGTTGGCCCAAAGTGAATGGGCTGCCGAGGTGCTATCTCGGGCATTGGGCTATGAAGGCGAGGTGTACGTTGGTGAGCAGCCTCGCAACATACAGCTGGCTGGAACTGTTGAGGATGTGGCCGAGATTCGCCGAGGTCTGGGTCTTGATAAGTTCACAACGGCGGTGCTTTATGCCCCTACCTGGCGGCAGGCTGCTCGGGATCGGGTGGTCAGAACTGAGGAGGAACTACTCGATATCTCGGTACTAGCCCAAGCAGCTGACATCACGGTCATGCAGCGGGCCCATCATATGAACCGGTTGACCACCGGGATCTCAGGTGTGATTGATGTTTCAGGCCACGTGACTATCGAGAAACTGTTGTTAGCCGCGGACGTGCTGGTTTCGGACTATTCGAGTGTGTTCTTCGACTTTGAGTTGCTAGACCGACCCGCCTATGTCTACGCCCCTGATTACGAGACCTACCGAGATAAAGAGCGCGGATTCTATCTCAACTGGCCTGACCCACGCTGGCCTATGGCGCGTGACCCCCACGAGTTACTGGAGTGGATCACTGCCTCAGGTGAACCGACGAAACCGTTGCGCGGGATTGACCCCAGTAAAGCCGAGCAACAGCTGGCTGCGATCAGCCGATGGGTGCGAGAACGACTGGGCACATCATGAATCCCGGTATCGCCATCGGATAGAAGCTGAGGTGGAGAGATTCGCGCAACGTAAGTGATGACTCTTGGCCAGTTCGCAAACTTTTGTTAGCGCCTTGTGAGCCATCCAGGAACCGACGACCGCGCGACATAACTGCGCATTTTGTGGGCCCCAAGAGATTTCGTCGCAACGAACAATCGTCACCAGGTAGGAGTCGCAGGCTGCCCGGCCATATACCTGGCTGTCTGTGCCGCGGGAGCCCAGCATGGTTGCGAAACAGAGATGTTCAATACCTAGTCAAAGTGGATTGAGGGGGTTAGTGGGTATCGTTAAGGGTCTCCGCAAGGCTGGGAACGTATCGGGCTGCGATGGTGATAGCAGGCCCCGAATATCCTGTGAAAAGAGTGTGTGTAAGAACTGGGGGAGGGGCGTTAATCTCTCCGGTCGGGCCACATCCTGCTGGATTAGGGAGCTGAGTCGCGTGATCATGGCCAGGGCTGATATCGCAATGGTTCATAGCGATGTGATAGCGGGTTAACTTAGACGCAGACATCGCGGCAAACGTGTGGCAAGATTGCGCCGAACATCCAACTACCACTTCCGGGGGGAAGCGTGCGACGCGTCATTACATATGGAACATATGATCTGCTGCACTACGGTCACATCGAGCTGTTGAAGCGGGCGCGAGCGCTCGGCGACTATCTTGTGGTCGTTCTTTCCAGCGATGAATTTAATGCCCTTAAGGGTAAACGGGCTTACTTCCCCTATGAGGACCGGAAAGCCATGCTGGAAGCGATCCGCTACGTCGACCTGGTGGTCCCGGAGTACACCTGGGAACAGAAAGTCGATGATATCCGCAAGTTCCAGATCGACGTGTTTGTCTTGGGGGATGACTGGGCAGGGGCATTCGACGAACAGCTGAAGGGCCTCTGTGAGGTGGTTTACCTACCTCGCACCCCAGAGATCTCTACCACCCAAATCAAACAGGACATGGCCCATGCATAAGGCAGTGGCATTCAAGGTTCGGGCTACCCGGAGCTTGATGCGTCGGTTGGAGAAGAAGTCTCCAGGGTTGGCGTTGCGAATCTCCTCGGCCGCCGCCAATGACCACGAGATCAGAACCCGGACCGCTCGGATCCTGGAAGCCAATGGTGCAGCCTCCGACGCATTGAACTACCTGACGGGTTTGCCGGGGGCAACTGAGGATGCGGCTTGCCAACTGCTGATCGCCCACTATGCCGAACGTGCCAAGGACTATCCTCAGGCAACTCAGGCCTATGAGCGAGCCATAGCCTTAGGCGAAGACCAGGCCCAGACCTATTTCCGATTGGCATCGTGTTTACGTCAGCTTGGCTGTGACGTTCAAGCGCTCAAGCAGGCCAGGCGGGCCGCAGAGCTGGCGCCTAGCGACCAACGCATCCAAGAACTCATCTATGCCCTCAGCGGTGAAGCGCCAGGCTGGAAGAAACATGAGATCTTAGCTACCGGGCTTCACGGACACCAGGAATCGGTTGCTTGGCGACGTCAACTCGCCGAGTCGGCCTTCGCCATGAAGAGATGGCACGAAGCCGCAGAACACTACTCGTGGTGTTCGGCCCAGCCCGGCACCGTCGATGACGCATTGTTTGCCGGCCTGTCCTACTCCAGGATGGGGCAGCTGACCCAAGCCCGGGCTCAGTGGGCCACCGCCGTTGCGCGTTCTGGCAAGCCTGAGGTGTCATCCCTGGGAGTGGGAGCCCTACTCCAAGCCAAGGGGCTATGGCGGGAGGCGGCAGCCGAATACCGGCATCATCTAGCGCAGGGCAATGATCGCAACGCCGCCTTGGTGTACTCCCTTGGCATCGTGCTGTTGCGGCAGTACCAATGGGAAGAAGCCGTCAGTTTCTTGCGTCGAGCAACACAGCTTGATCCCAAGAATAAGCAGTACTGGTATTACTGTGGAATCGCTCTCGATGGCATGGGTCGACATGGGGATGCTGCGGTGGCCTATATTTCGGCGATAGACTCCAAGCATCCGTTGGCATTTCGTCGATACCGAGCGGTCTACTCCCTGCATAAGAGTGGAGATTTTGAAGGGGCGGCTCAGTTACTGCCTCATGTTGGGGCCGCTGCGACCGCATCCCCAACCGGTTTGGCCTGGTCAGTGGAAGGAATCGCAGCCGACCTGGCTGCTGCCGTGCGTCGCAGTGACGCCGTAGGGTGTCGTGCGGCAGCCGATGCAGCCTTAGCCGTTGGGAACTATGAACTCGCCGAGTCGGCGCTGCGGGCCGCAGAGGCTCGCGAATCAACCCATGACCCCTCCCTTTATCTGGCCTGGAGTTCGGCATTGCTAAAGCTGGGCAGGACGGTCGATGCGATCCAGGTGTACCTTCGCTCCCGAATGTTCGGGAACCCGCATGGACTCAATGCCGAGGACTATCTCAAAGGAAAGCAGCAGCGAGACGCCGCGGTCTACCTCGACTACCAGTTGACCAGGGAGGTGGACGACTCCCTGGTTCTCTACGAGAGCAACCATGGCGGCGCTATCACCTGCTCGGTCCGTCCGGTCCTTGAGCGGATGTTGACCACCGAGCGGGGACGAGCAATGACCCATATCGTTGTGATCAACGATCGCGACAAGGTCCCGTCCTCCTTACTCGGGTTTGAAAATGTCATCTTTGTGCCCAAGGAATCCGATGCTTACAAGCGGTATCTAGCAACCTCCGGATGGTTGGTCTCGAATAACACATTCCCGCCATACTTTTCCCGCCGCAGTCAGCAGCGCTACCTCAATATGTGGCACGGAACCCCTATGAAGACCCTCGGGAAAGACATCAAATCGGGGGAGATGGATCATCGCAACGCCACCAGGAATTTCCTCCACGTTACTCATTTCGCCATGCCCAACGAGTTCACCGGGCAGGTGCTGCTAGAGCGATACGATGTAGCCCGGATATTTCCAGGAAAGTGTGCGGTGACGGGCTCTCCTCGAATGGATATCAGCTTGCGTCTTTCGGCGGATCGGAAAGCCGAGATTCGCCGCCGCCTAGGTGCCACGGGCTCGGATCGTGTGGTGCTGTTAGCCCCTACCTGGCGAGGCAGCCTTGCGGACAAGAAGGTCGATGTCGAGCAGCTTCGTGAAGATCTTGCGGCCATGGCTGGTGACGGAGTTGTTGTCGCCTTCAGGGGGCATCCACTGATGGAACAGGGACTGGCTGGCCTCCAAACCGATGCTGTTGTAGTCCCCAGCGATATCGACACCAATGAACTGATTGCCGCCGTTGATGTGCTGGTGTCCGACTACTCATCGATCGCAATCGATAGTGTCGGGGCTGGGGTACGAACCCTGCTGTATGTCTATGACCTGGAGCACTACCAGGAAGAGCGTGGCCTCTACATGGATCTCACTGAGCTGCCTGTCGAGGTGGTGGCCACACGTGATGAATTGGCTGCGGCCTTGCAAGACCTTGATCGCGGGGTGCCTACCGAGTTGGGCAAGTTTGCTGAGATGTGGGCGGCTGAGGATGGATCCGCCACCGACCGGGTCATCGACTTCTTCTTTGAGGGAACAGAACTGCCCGAGGCAAGCAGATCCCCGCGCAGGGACCATGAAGCGGTCTTCTTCGAAGGCCATTTCATCCCGAACGGGGTGACTGCAAGCGCCCGTCAGCTCAATAGATATTTAGATGAGTTGGGTATCGGCGTCACTGTATCCGTGCAGCCGAAGGACGTTGTCAAGGACCAGGAGCGACTACGGTTATTCAGGGCCCAAGCTGATTCCGTGTATGCCCTCCCGCATGTGGGGGTGCCGCTGTTCACACCCGAGGAGATCTGGCTGAATCGCTACTTCATCCGGCATGATGCATTGGGTTCCCCCGAACAAGTGATGCGTCTCCAAGAGGCCTACCGGCGGGAGTATCGGCGTCTCTATGGCTACGCCGAGTTCGACTCCGCTGTCTGCTTCGAAGGCTACTCACGCTATTGGGCATGCGTCTTGGGGGCAGCCCCTGAAGGTGTGAACAAGGTGATCTACCAGCACTCAGATATGTTGGTTGAAAGGCAGCTGCGATTCCCATACCTCGATGGCGTATTCCAGATCTATCACTGGTTTGACTCGCTCGTATCGGTCACAAATTCGGCGCGCCAGACAAATCAGGTTAAATTGGGAGATGTGGCGCCCGCTGACCGATTCGTTTACGCCGAGAATCTGGTAGACACCGCCGAAATTGAGGCCCTATCCCAGGAGCCATTGCCCAGCGCAGCGACTGAATTTATCGAGCGGTGTGGCGGCAGTATCTATATCAATGTTGGCAGAATGACCCCACAAAAGAACCACGCGGCGTTGCTGGAGGCGTTTGCGCGCCTCGGTGACCGACGCAGTGGCCTGATACTGGTTGGCGATGGCCCCTTGTCTGCCGAACTTGAGTCTCGCGCCGTCAGCCTCGGTATAGCGGATCAGGTGTTCTTTGCTGGATTCCAGCCCAATCCCTATCCGTTCGTCGCAGCCAGCGACGTGTTCGTGATGTCCTCGGCATATGAGGGCCAAGGCATCGTGATCCTTGAGGCCATATGCCTGGGCAAGCCTGTGGTGTCCGTGGATATCCCTGGCCCACGCTCTATCCTGAGGCATGGCGGTGGCCTGCTGGTTCCTGAGTCGGTCTCGGGGCTGGTTGACGGGATGCGCCAGATTGTCGCCGGGGCCGCGTACCCACCCTTCGATCTTGATCGTTATCTCGTGGAGGCTGGACAGCGTCATCTCAGGGTTCTGGGTCTCGCCTAAGCACCAGGTCCAGCCAACCGCAGGCCCATTGCCTCGGTGGCGCAGCTGAGCACCCCGTCCTCAAGGCTAAGCACCAGGTCCAGCCAACCGCAGGCCCATTGCCGCAGCATCACTGCTTATGTGGTGGGCCTGCCATGCTCGGCCAGCAACTGCTCAGCCTTGGCCGTGTCCCCTTGGGCGATGGCCCAAGCCCAGCGACGATACTCGACTGCCACCTGGCTAGCCGGTCCGTCAGCAAGAATGCTGCCTTCGTGGAGCCAGATAGCGCGAGTACACAACTGTTCAACAGTCTGCGCGGCGTGGGAGACCAGGAAGATCGTTCCAGCCTTCTCGCGCAGCTGGTTGATCCGCTGCTCAGCCTTAGCAGTGAAGGCCGCATCTCCGGTATTGAGGGCTTCGTCGATGAGCAGAATGCTCGGGTTCGTCGCTGTGGAGATAGCAAACCGTAGCCTGGCCCCCATACCCGCAGAGTAGGTGCCCATTGGGCGTAGCAGGGCATCGCCGATGCCTGCTAGCTCGGCGATGCCTGGGGTGAGGTCAAAGGCTTCGGTGGGGGTGTAGCCAAGGGCCAAAAGCCCCAACCGGATATTCTGTGCCCCGGTGAGATGGGGCATGAGGGCAGCGCTGACACCTAGCAGACTCGGCGTCGCACTCGTGAGGACTGCGCCGGAGGTTGGTGCTTCCAGACCGGCGATCACCCGCAGCAGGGTGCTTTTCCCAGAGCCATTGGCGCCAACCAGGCCGATATGTTCACCCTCGCGTGCTCGGAAAGAGATATTGCGTAGGGCCTGCACCAGGTGGTGGCGGCGCCCGAGACGTTTGGTCTTGGAGCGCACCCGGTAGTTAAGGCCGACATTTTCGACGACCACCGACAAGGGTGGGACCACGGCAGCTGGGCTGTTACTCGTGTGCTCGTCGCCCATAGGCCACCTCCGATTGCCAAAAGAAGACCAGCCCAACCAGCGGAAGAATAATCGCCCATAGCGCCATCTTGAGCCACATTTCACCGCTGGCGAGGCTCCCATTCAGTAACACCTCGCGAGTGATCGTCAAGGCGATATAGAGCGGATTATTGGCTACTAGCCACTCCAGCAGTGGAGTATTAACGAACTGCTCCACACTAAACATCACAGCCGATCCATACATCCAGGCTCGGCTGAGATATGGCAGGACATGGGTCAGATCAGGGAACTGGGCCCCGAGACGGGCGGCGATCAACGCCAAGCCGAGGTTGAAACTCCATTGCATCGCCACCAGTGCAGGCAGCAAGAGCCAGGTCCACTTGGGTGGTGCGTGCGGGGGAACTACGATGAGCAGCACCAGCAGTGTCCCCAGCACCGGGCCTAGACCAAGTAATTCGCGCCAGGTGACGGCGACGGGTAACGCAGCCCGGGGGAACATGAATGCTCGCAGCAGGCCACGATTGGCATCGATACAGCGGGCCGAGTGGGTGAGGGTTCGGGCTGAGAAGGAGAACAGGAAGACGCCGATGATGAGGTAGCCAAAGAAGTTACTCATCCCCTTGCTGATGTCCAGGATCACGCCAAAGACGAAGAAATACATCAGGCCGTCGAGTAGCGGAGCGGCCACCAGCCAGGCATGGCCAAGCAAGGTTCCGTGATGCCCGGCTGTGGCCTGCCCCCAGGCCTGGGCATGGATGAAATGGCGTCGCCGCCACAATTGGCCGATGTAATCCGGTAACGGGATACGCCGACTTGCCGGGCGCAGCTGAGAGATGTCGTCGCGGTCGGGTCCGGTCGAGGCCGGTGAGGGGTGCACTGTCATTGTTTTCCCCCGGTGTAGCAGGCTAAAACGGTGGCTGCGGCCTGCTGCCAGGTGCGACCAGCTGCGAACCGTCGGCCAGCCTGGGCGTATCGGTGCCACTGCTGGGTATCGGTGGCGAGCTGTGTGATCGCCTCAGCCAAAACGGCATCATCCTCGGGTGGCACGCAACGCCCTGTTCCCGGTGCCTGCACGAGTTCAGCCAGGGCTGGCAGGTCGCTGGCGAGGACAGGTCGGCCAAGAGCCATCGCCTCAATAGGCTTCAACGGAGTAACCACCCGGGTGACCTGTTGATCCTGTCTGGGGACCGCAAATAGATCGAGGGCCTGATGCCACAGCTGGGCCTGGGCTACGGCGACCCGTCCAGGAAAGGCTGTCGCCTCGTCCAGACCCAGCTGGCTGGCTAGGGCCATCAATCCCGGACGAGAGACCCCATCCCCGACCAGTGCACAGCGCACATCTAATCCGTGTCCACGGCAACGCGCGACGGCCCGCAATAAGGTATCGAACCCTTCATAGGGCACCAGCGATGACACCGATCCCACCCAGAAACCCTGTTGAGCCAAACCGAGTAAGCGCCTGGCTTGGCTAGGAGCCAGATCTTGGCTCAGCAAACTCTGGTCGACGCCATTGGGAACCACAGTGATGTGTTCAGCAGGGACGCCGCGTTCGACAAGATCTGCCCGCTGTACCTCCGAGAGCACGATGACAGCTGATGCTGTGGCTGCCAGTTCAGCTTCTTTGGCGCGTAACAGCCGGACTCGTTCACTAGCTGCCGCCGGGCCTTGAAGCGCTTGAGGGCGTGAGGTGATCCAGGTCAGTTCCAGTTGCCCTCGCATCTCGTAGACCCAGGGCAGGTTGAGGTTCCGGGCAGCTGCTGCCGTAACCAAGGCGTTGGTGTAATCGGTGGTGCAGTGCAGTAGCTGGGTCCCAAATCGGTCAGCTAGTAAGGTCACGCGATCAGCCTGGGCAGCCACTTTGTCACGTATCGACAGTGGTAGCCGTGCCGTGGCTAACCGGTGGTACTCAATGCCGTCGACGACGGCGGTGGATGGCGCCCCAGGAATCCCGATTGTGGTCGGATAACCCAATCTCGTGACCGCGGCCACCCCTAGGCCTGTCTGGGCTAACGCGGTGAGCATGTGGTGAGAGCGTTGGGTATAGCCCGATCTGGTGTAGGGCAGTGAGTTGGTTAATACGAATAACACTCGCTGCGGAGGGTGATGGGGCAGCCCAGGGGCAGCTGGAAGGTTACCCGGGGCCAGGATGTCGCGTTCCGAGATGAGGCGAGTGCGCAGGGCTGAGCCTGGTGGGGCAGCCTGGATAGCGTCACTGAGCGCACCAACCGCTCCCAGATCAAGGGCGCGCACCCGGGGTGGATCGTTATGGGTGGCCCGACGCATACCCAAGGCCACTGCCAGCCTGGCGGCCAGAACACCGGCCGTGGGTAACTGTCGCAACACCTCCGCGGCCTGCTCAGGGCGATCCGCCAGATACCAGCGATAGGCCAGCCAGAGGCTGGGACGTTGGGTGCGACGGGGCGCTGCAACCAGACGGAGCCTCCTGAGACTCAACAGCACGAAGTGCAGCGGATCCTCAGCCATGCCGCGGGCAATCGTGCGGATAGTCAGCACGATATCGACCAGCCACAACCAGATTCGGTTCATCGCTGGGCCACCTGGGTCAGAGCTTGGTGATAGCGACGGCTGAGATGGTCAGCGTCGCAGTGTTCAGTTATCCAGCGCATCCCAGCCTCGCCCACATGGAGCCTGGCAGGATCGTCGATGAGATTGAGCCAACTGGTTGCCAGGGCTTCAACATCCTCGGGTGGGGTCACGCTGCCGGCTTGGGTTTCCTCGATGATGGCAGCAGATTCGCCAGCCACCGAGGATGAGATATGGCGACCCAGGGCCAGGCAGTCGTAGAGTTTTGATGGGACTGTGGCTTCTAGCGGTTGCCAATGCCGCAACATCACCAACAGCGAATCAGCCCACTGGTAATGGTGCTGCATCTGCTCCGGACTGACGCGAGGCAGTATTTCGACCGGGGCTTTGAGTTCTTTCGCCAGTGACCGTATCGCTTCTAGATGGGCGCCATGTCCCACGATCCGCAGCCTCATGTGTCCACCGCGCCGCTGGACTTCAGCCGCTGCCCGCACAGCAGTGGCGAGCAGTTGAGCCCGACCAACCGTGCCGGCGTAGAGCACATGTAGACAGCCATCCCATGGTTTTGGGATGAGTCGGGTGGTATCACGGGGGATATTTCGCACCATCAGGGCCTCCGGAATGGCTTCGGCAAGGCGTTGACTAGTGGTCACCACCAGTGCGGCTCGGCTGCGAACCCGATACAGGATTCGTCGAAGGACCGGTACCACCATCGACAGCACGGCCTCTCGTAGTGGCTGTTTTCGGTTGCTGGCGCCGTCCTCGGACCAGCTGGGCCAGTGATCCAAGAGCTCAGGCCAGGCATCACGCAGATCCAAGACGAGGGGACGACGGCGACACCGAGCGATCACATCAGCCACGAGCATCGCCCCGATCGGGGGAGCGGTTACCACCACAACATCCGGGCGTGGCGTACCTAAGGCCACCCAGATTGATCTCCAAGCGATGACAAGTTCATTGAGGAAGCGGCGGCCCAACCCCATACCCGCGAGGATGTTCTTGACCCGGTAAACCTTCACCCTGCTTGGAACAACGACATCTGGCAGATCTTTGCGCCAGGTGGCAGAAACAACATCAACATCCCAACCTAATTCGGCAAGGTGCGACACTAACCATCCCCAGCGATAGGCTGGGGCATTATCGTCTGGCGCGAAATGCTGGCTGATCACCAGAACCCTCATGCCTACCCCCACTCGGCAAACCCCCATGGCCTGCCATAGCCTAACGAGGTCAATGAGCTGTGTCCTCCTATCGGCCAGCTATGAGCACTTCAAGTTGTTGACATCTTGATGCTCGGCCTTGGGTATTGGGCTGTCGCCTTGATAGGCTGCCTAGGTTGCCTGAGTTGGGCGACGAGTCGTCATGTAGAGAAACTGAAAGAGGGGACGGATGCTCTCCGCCTTCGCTAGCGCGTTCAAGACACCTGAGCTGCGCAAGAAGATCTTCTTCACGCTGGGGATTCTCCTGGTGTTCCGTCTTGGATCCACCATTCCCGCCCCCAACGTCAACATGGAAGCGCTTAATGCGTGTGTTGCCGTCGCGAGTTCCGGCGCCCAAGCGGGCCTGTACTCCATGATTAACCTGTTCTCTGGCGGTGCACTGCTGCGGCTGACTATTTTCGCCCTCGGTGTCATGCCCTACATCACGGCATCGATCATCCTGCAGCTGCTTGTCGTGGTGATCCCGAAGCTGGAAGCCCTCAAGAAAGAGGGGGCGGCTGGGCAGGCTCAGATCACCCAGTACACGCGCTACCTCACCTTGGTGCTCGCCCTCCTCCAAGCCACGGCTTTCGTCACCATGGCCCGTACCGGTCAGCTGATGAACTGCGCCGGCATCCTCTACACCCACGAACTCTTCCCCCTAGTCACCATGGTTCTGACCATGACGGCAGGCACGGTTGTCATCATGTGGCTGGGTGAGCTCATCACCGAACGTGGCGTCGGCAATGGCATGTCGGTGTTGATTTTCACCCAAATCGCTGCCGCCTTCCCGGCTGGTTTGTGGTCGATCAAGGTGGCCCACCCCGGAGCTACCGGATGGTTCTTGTTCCTGGCGGTCACTGGCATTGGGTTGCTAGTGATGCTGGGTATCCTCTTCGTGGAGCAGGGACAGCGTCGAGTCCCCGTCCAATACGCCAAGCGCATGGTTGGTCGTCGTCTGGTTGGTGGCTCAACCACCTATATCCCACTCAAGGTGAACCAATCGGGTGTGATCCCCGTGATCTTCGCCAGTTCAATTCTGTACCTGCCGGTCCTGTGGGCGATGTTCCGACCCGAATCCGCCTTCGGAATCTGGGTGAATCAGCACTTCCAGTCCAATGGTTGGATCTATGGAATCGCACAGTTCCTCATGATCATTGGCTTCGCCTACTTCTACGTCGCCATTACCTTCAACTCTGAAGAAGTGGCAGACAATATGAAGAAATATGGGGGATTCATCCCTGGTATCCGTGCCGGTAAACCAACTGCTCGGTACCTCAACTATGTGCTGAACCGACTGACAGCGCCCGGTTCGCTGTATTTGGCCATTATTTCCCTCATCCCGACCCTGGCCTTCATCGCGGTGGGGGCCAATGAGAACTTCCCCTTCGGTGGCACGTCGATTCTCATCATCGTCGGTGTGGCTCTTGATACCGTTAAACGCATCGAGAGCCAGTTGCAGCAGCGCAACTATGAGGGATTCCTGCGATGAAACTGTTGATCATGGGCGCCCCGGGTGCCGGCAAGGGGACTCAGGCCTCCGCGCTGGCAGCCGCCTACGGTGTGCCCGCGATCTCTACTGGGGACATCTTTCGCGCCAATATCAAGGCAGCCACCCCATTGGGGGTGCAGGTCAAGGAACTCATCGATGCCGGCGAATATGTTCCCGACGACATCACCGAAGCCATCGTGGCTGATCGATTGAGTGAACCGGACTGCGAATCAGGTTTCCTCCTCGACGGGTTCCCCCGAACCATGCATCAAGTCCACTTCCTCGACAGGCATCTGGCATCCCAAGGGGGGAATCTGGATGCGGTGGTCTCGTTGTTGGTTGAACCGAATGTTCTCGTAACAAGGCTTCTCGATCGCGCGGCCAAGGAAGGACGGGCCGACGACAACGAGGACACCATCCGGCGCCGGATGGAGGTCTACGCCGGTCAAACCGCACCGTTACTGTTCCACTACGAGAGCAAGGGCCTGCTCGTTGAGGTCGACGGCTCGGGCACGGTCGATCAGGTACGCCAGCGGATGCTTGCGGCCGTTGCCGCCCACAAGGGTTGAGATGCGTATCGAAATCAAGACCCCACAGCAGTTACTTCTTATGCGTCAAGCTGGACTGGTTGTGGCCGAGGGGCTGCGACGAATGCAGGAGGCTGCGGTACCTGGCGTATCCACCGCTGATGTGGACCAGATTGGCAGGCAGGTCCTTGCCGAGGCCGGTGCGCAGTCGAATTTCCTTGGCTATGGGGCCGAGGAGGGAAATCCCTTCACCGGGGTTGCCTGCATCTCGGTCAACGACGAATTGGTTCATGGGGTACCTGGTGAGCGAATCATTCGTGATGGTGACCTAGTCTCGATCGATTTCGGCGCCGTGGTTGATGGGTGGCACGGTGATGCCGCGCGCAGCTTCGTCGTCGGCCAGGCCTCTTCAGAGGATGAGGAACTGATTGCCGCCACCCGAGAAGCGATGTGGGCCGGGATAGCTGCGATGCGCGACGGCGGTCGCGTCAACGATGTCTCTCGCGCCATCGATGCCAGTGTTCGTGCCCAGCCGCGTCGCTACGGGTCGCTTCGCGAGTACACCGGCCACGGTATTGGCTCGCAGATGCACATGGAGCCAGATGTTCCTAATCAGGTGCAGCGCCGCGGCTCTGCCAAACTCAGCCAAGGGATGGCTATCGCTATCGAACCGATGCTCACCCTAGGTAAACATCACACCGTTCTTGCCGAAGATGGGTGGACCGTCTTGAGCCGGGATGGATCCAGGGGAGCCCACTGGGAGAACACCATCGCGATTACCGATCAGGGGCTGTGGGTGCTTACCGAACCCGACGGTGGACAGGCCGAACTGGCTGCCTGTGGTGTCCCCTTCGGGCCGCTGGGCGATTGACCTGAAGTACCCTGCTACCTATGAGCCAGCACACTGTCGTTCAGCTACCGGCAGCCGATTCGTTACCGCTGTATACGCGTGTCTGGGCGCCTGAAGAGGCTGCCGTAGCGGTACTGGTCATCATCCATGGCAACGCCGAACACGGTGCCCGCTACCGCGAGTTCGCCGAGCTACTCGCCGATGCTGGGATTGTTGTCTATGTGCCCGATCTGCGCGGCCATGGCTTGACCGCTTCCTCCCCGGAGGAGTTGGGGCTGTTTGCGTCGAGCGACGGCTGGCACACGGTGGTCAGTGATATCGACGCAGTGGTGTCCCAGGTGCGGGCTGCGAACCGTGGTGTCCCGGTTTTCCTCATGGGACATTCGATGGGGTCCATCCTGGCTCGCTGTTGGGCTTTCAACCATTCCAATGACATCGCCGGCCTCATCCTGAGCGGCACCTTCCCCGATCAGGGTCTGGCTGGGCAGGCTGGTCGGTGGTTGGCTGTGGCCTTGTCTCGGATCCGAGGGCCTCGCCATCGCAGTCGATTCCTTAGGGCGTTGAGTTTTGATGCCTACAACCGACACTTCGCCCCAGCGCGCACCGATTTTGATTGGCTCAGCCGTGATCCCGATCAGGTGGATCGCTATATCGGCGATCCGCTGTGCGGGTTCAATCCGACGGTCTCGCTCATGGCAGATCTATTGGGAGGTATCAGTCAAGCTGCCGATGCCCGTCAGGTCGTGCAGATGCGTCCCGATCTGCCGGTGCTCATCGCTTCCGGACAGGCCGATCCGCTGGCGACTGGCATCGATCGGGTCTATGAGCTGTTTAAAAAAGCTGGCATTTTCAACACCACGCTGCAGCTGTATCCAGAAGCCCGTCACGAGATCCTCAATGAGACCAATCGCGACGAGGTGATGGGGGATCTTGCAGGATGGTTGCTAGCC
>JBHAEB010000232.1:0-25181 GCA_041855345.1 Arachnia sp.
AGTGCGATTCGCGGAACGACACCACCCCCACAAGCCAATACCGAGTAGAGCAGATGCAGCGACCAGGTACAGCACACGAATATCCATATAGGCGACGAGAACAGCACCAAGGACCATCAACCCGAGCGAAGGAGCCGTCTGTGCAGCTTGCAGCGCCGCCTGCGCCCTACCCATGACCGACTGCGATACACGTTCTTGAACCAAAACACCGAAAGAGGTAAACACGATCCCAAGAGAAATCCCGGCAGCCGCGACACATACTAAAGCCAGCAAAACAAAAACTAGCGATAAAACGATCGCGAACACCGCAGCGCCGACGCACATCAACCCGAGGATAAGAGAGCGAAGGGCGCCAAACTGGCCAATAATCCTGGGAGCTAGAAGTGAGCCAAAAATCATCCCAAACCCCTGGCTCGCTAAAACAACACCAGTAAAGTGGGGAGCCATTCCCAAGACATCAACCAAAGCGTATAGTGAGCCGTCCACTAGACCAATGACCCCGTAAGACGAGACCATGACAGTCAGCGCTATTCGCAGATGACGATCTGACCACAGCAACTTAAGGCCAGCCCATCGCCCAGGCACTCCAGAACTGTCATCTTGAGGGATACGAATTGGAAGAAGAAGTAAAGCCGCAAAGGCAAATAGAAGCCCAGTGACTATGATCAAGAAACGTGGGCCCCATGCCGCCAATACTACAGCTCCAGCAACTGGACCAACAAGCACGACGATACCGTTGATTGCTTGCAGAACGGACACCGCATGTGGAGTCTCCTTAGCGGTTGCGATAGCTTTTAACGCACCGGGGGACGCCGTGAAGGTCAATACCCCGAGGCTGCCGTAAACGAGGCCAAAAACGAGCAAGGGCCAGTAACTATCCGTGCTCTGTATGAACCAGAGAAGGAGCAACGCCACCGACGTTCCTAGGTCCGCGAACAACAAGGCATGTTTGCGGGGCACTCTATCAAGAATTTCACCAATACAGATTCCAAGGAATCGAGGCGCTATAACTGCAGCAGTGCAAAGCCCTGCCAAAGTGTTGGATCCAGTGATCTGCTTAGCCCAGACTCCTAGAGCAAGCAGCATCATGGAAGCACCCAAACCACCTATTGCACGCCCAACCAGGTAGAGCCAGAGCCGTCTTGCCATCGACCAATAATACCAAACCGATAACTGAACGTGAGGGAAGTCCAACGTGATTGTGGAGTATCTTCCTGAATCGATTTGGAGCATGGACCTCGTGACAGCGTTGAAGTTGCCTCCAAGATCATGGTAAGAAATATTGAAGAAAAACCATTTAATATGAGGAAGAGACGGCCACCAGCAGGAAGGAAATATGCCCGTTCGAAACAATTTCAACACATTCAATGATGCCTAAAGAAAACAGAATCCAATTAACATCTGGGGATTAGGATGCGCAAATAAGCACCACCTGCCCTGTTAAAACTTCAAACATGCCTTAGAATGCAGACTCCCGGCGATGGGACCATAGCGGTTCCATTTGTGAATGGTCCGCAGGAAGAAGGGGCACACTTGGCAGATTTGCTGCCACAGTCCTCCATACGACAAAGGATCTGCCGCATGCTGGAACCCTACACGGAGCCATTGTTTTACTTGACGGCCTCTGAAGACCTGACAAGTGGCGAACGCCGGAAAAAGCCCCGGCGACGATGGGATGTGCAGCTTGCAGCGCCGTCATTAAGCGGCAGGGTTGAGTTCACGACGATAGAACCTTAAGGGCGCCCCTGAAGCTGGGTAAGGAGCGTGAGAGCGCCTCGGGCATCCTCAGCGTCGTGCTATCGGCAACTATCCAGACCCAACGATCGCGAAACCACGTCGAGTACTCCTAGGGTTATTCCTGCCCACCAGAAGCCCGATGCGCTTCACTATCGGCGCACAATAGCCGGGAGCGCCGTCAGGGTGCCAGTGGCGGAATTCAGGCTTTCGAAACCACGACCCGCCGGAATGGCGGTTCACCCTCGGACTCGCTGTGAAGCCCGGCAGCCGCGACCTCGTCGTGAATAATCTTGCGCTCGTAGGCGTTCAATGGCGCCATCCGCACTGGCTCCCCGGACTCACTGACCTCGGCAATAGCGTCCTTAGCCAGGGCCACCAATTCCAGCCGACGCTTCTCCCGGAAACCAGCGATATCCAGAGTCAGCCTGGACCGACTTCCGGTCTCAGTCATCACCACGAGCCGGCTCAATTCCTGAAGTGCCTCGAGGACTTCACCATCCTTACCGACGAGGCGATCATCATCGGTATCAATTGCGACGTGGGCGCGAGAATTCGCCACCGAATTCTCGATATCACCGTCAAGATCCGCGATATCGAGAAGCTCCTCTAAATAGTCGGCTACCAGGTCACCCTCGGCCAACAGAGCTTCGTTGTCAGTCTTATCACTCATGAGATTCCTTGACTTCACTTCTTTTTACGGACCGCGCGGCTGGTGTGACGCGGCTGGCGACGCACCCCCGTGGTTCGAGTGCTGGGCTGAGAAGAACTCGTCTCCTCAGTCTTAATAGTCGACCGGTTGACCTGCTGCCGCACAACCTTGCGACGGCCCTTCTCATCCACCGGCACATCCACCGTCGGGGTCGGGTTAACGCGACGGGTCTTGCGTCGCTTTGCTAGCCGCTCCTCATAGAGGGCCTTGGGATCCTTACCCTTCGCGATCATCCGGTCCTCCCAATCGAGGAAGGCTGGGGTGTTGGGTGCCGGGTTGTTATAGATAAGTAAGCCCTGCTGCACCAGCGTCCACACATTAGAGGTAAACCAGTAGATCAACACACCGATAGGCAGAATTGCTGAGGAGAAGGCATACATGATGGGGAACATCCACAGCATCATCTTCTGCATCTGTGCCATCTGACCGGTCAGCGCCTCGGGAGGCATGTTCTTGCCCATATTCTGCAACTGGGTCAAGACCAAGGTAAGGATCATCAGCACCACCAAGATGATGCCGAGGATCTGCGTCGCCCCGAACGGGGTCAGCGGAAACACCCGTGCGGCCAGCCCAGCTCCAAGGAACTCCGCCTGCTGCAGCGAGGTCACCAGGTGCGGGTTCGTGATGAAGAAATAGCCACGAATCTGGCCGTCCGCCACCCCTTGCAGCACGCGGAATAGCGCCCAAAACACCGGAAGTTGTAGCAGCATCGGGAAGCAGGAGGCCGCCGGGTTAATCCCCTCCTCACGATAAAGCTTCTGCAGCTCCATACCCTGTCGCTGCTGATCGCCAGGGTATTTATCCCGCAACGCCTGGATCTGCGGCTGCAGCAGCTGCATAGACCGAGTCGAATTAATCTGCTTGACGAACAGCGGGATCATCAGCGTTCGAACCATCAGCGTCAACGACACGATGGCAAGTGTCCACGTCACGCCAGAATCTGCACCGAAGACCGGCGTGAACACCCAGTGGAAGAACACCACAAGCCCGGAGATCACCCAGTACAGCGGCTGCATCATGGCGGACAGGACGCCGTAGAGCCCGTCCCAGATGGACAGGGATACCAGCAGGTCGATCATCTATGACACCTTCTGCCCGGAATATCCCGGGCCTCTTCTTCACGGCACTGCTTCAGCCAGGTCGTGGCTTCGGGAGTACCTGGGACAAAATCAACACCGCCCATAGACCACGGATGACACCTGAAGATCCGATGGATGGTCAGGACCGCACCTTTGAGGCCCCCATGGAACTCGACGGCTCGCAGGCCATAGGCGGAACAGCTTGGGTAGAACTTACACACATCCCCATAGAGCGGGGAGATAAATTTGCGCCATCCCTTGATGAACCAGAGCATCGGATACTTCAGCACGTCGCCCTCTCATGAGCTCGACGCCAGGCTGAGGCCAAATCCGCAGCCAATCGCTGCGGCTCAGAAGCTGCTGGTGGCAGCGCACGAACCACGACGGCAGAACCGACGTGGCTGGGCAAGGTGACCACCAGATGACGCAGCCTTCGTTTGACTCGATTACGAACCACCGCGTTACCAACAGCCTTTGACACAACAAAACCCACCCGAGCTTCCTCAGGTGGATCGTTGTCATGGATGGCCACGTGGACCACGACACTCGGTGTGCCAGCCCGTGCACCCTGCCTCAACGTCGCCGCGAAATCGGCAGAGCGACGTAATCTGCGGGCGCGTGGCAGCACGGCCAGATCAGGCGGACAGTTCCACGCGACCCTTACGACGGCGAGCGCTCAGGATGGCGCGGCCGGCACGGGTACGCATACGGGCGCGGAAGCCGTGGGTGCGGCTACGGCGACGGTTGCTCGGCTGGTATGTGCGCTTGCTCATGGGATTCGGCTCCGTTAACTATGCGAATTCACGGGGAAGACACCGCACCGGTGAGGGCAGCGGCTGTCCAACGATACGCGCTTACCCACGATTTCCACAAACGGAGCAGCCGCGACTGCACAGCCGCAAAATTACACTGATGTAGTCCAAAATTGGGGCCTGATTCACGTTGCGGATGACCCTGAGAGGTACTAGTTTCGTCTCCACGAACCACGGATATCCACAAGACCATGCTTGGCGGTCCAGGGCTGGGGGAGTTATACCCTGTTGTGGATAACCCTGTGGAGTACTCTAAACCAGGCGTGTTGTACCTAGTCAGAAAGGAAAGTGGCATGTCGCTACCGCCCGTTTCTGATGTGATGGCACTGTGGACACAGGTCATCGCCGACGCCCCGATCGCCTCGCGAGCCTGGTTACGTCGCACAAAGCCCATCGCGATGCATGGCAATACGCTCATGTTGGCTGTCTCGGATGAAACCACTCGGGAACGGATCGAGTCGCGGCTACGTACCGATATCGAAGCCAAGCTCAGTCAGGCCGTCGGCCACAACACCTATCTGGCCTTCATGATCGACGACTCGCTGCTGGCCGAACTGACCACCCCAACGACACCAGCCTCCCCTTCACCGGTGGAGACCGAGGATCCTGCCCCCCGCCGGGGCATTGGAGTCAATGCTGATCTCAAGCTGAATCCCCGCTACACCTTCGAGTCCTTCGTCGCCGGTAGTTCCAATCGGTTCGCCCATGCAGCTGCGGCGGCAGTGGCCGAACAGCCAGGCAAGGCCTATAACCCCCTGATGATTTACGGCCCCTCCGGGCTAGGGAAAACCCACCTGCTGCATGCCATCGGCCACTATGTCCGCAGCTACTACGAAGGCCTGCGGGTGCGCTATGTCTCCACCGAGGAACTGACCAACGACTTCATCAACTCCATCTCGGAGAACAAGACAGCTGAGTTCCGGCGCGCCTACCGCGATGTTGACGTGTTGCTCGTCGATGACATCCAGTTCCTGGAGTCCAAGATCCAAACCCAGGAAGAGTTTTTCCACACCTTTAACACGCTTCACAACGCGCAGAAGCAGATCGTCATGACCTCCGATCGCCCGCCGAGGCTGTTGGAGGCCCTGGAACCTCGACTTCGTTCCCGCTTCGAGTGGGGGCTGATGACCGATATTCAGCCCCCAGACCTCGAAACCCGCATCGCGATCCTCCGCAAGAAGGCTGCTTCACAACGGCTGACCGCAGGCACCGAGGTCCTTGAACTCATCGCATCCAAGGTGCCAACCAATATTCGGGAACTGGAAGGTGCCCTCACCCGCGTCGCTGCCCTAGCCAGCCTCAACCAGCAAGAGATCACCATGGAACTCACCGAGCGGGTGCTCTCTGATCTCATACCTAGCGGGAACGGCGTCGAGGTGGATGTGGAGTCCATCATCACCGCCACCTGTACCTATTTCACGATCTCCAACGACGATCTGATCGGCGCAAGCCGGGTCGCTGCCCTGGTTCGGGCACGTCAGATCGCCATGTATCTGTGTCGTGAACTCACAGAGCTGTCGCTGCCGAAGATCGGACATCGCTTCGGCGGTCGCGATCACACCACCGTCATGCACTCCATCCGCAAGATCACCGCGAAGATGGGTGAGGATCGACGACTCTACGACGAGGTCACCGAACTCACCAACCGCATCAAACAAAGCTGAACCCAGTGCGGTGTCAGGGCACCGAGGCCCTGCCTGCGGTTCATTCTCACTACCCCACTGGTCAGTGACCTACCCAGCGACCCATGGGATGGCTCGCGAATTGTCCCGTCAGCTAACCGAGCTTCATCGTCATCGAGCATGACCATCGTTCAGACCGGGTGTGGAAATCTTTCCACAGGGGTGGTGGGACATCGGTGGATAGTGTGGTGGATGAGCCAATGGGTCACTTTCTCCCACAAATCCTCCCCGTGTAATTTTCGACTCTCCCACAGCTCATCCACACCCCGAAATCCCGTCTGACTACGATTTTTACGAGATTCCCACAGGATCCACAGCTGTGATGAGTACTTCTAAGATGTAATTACATCATTTCCTTCAAAGTACAGCGGTGCGTAAACGTGGATAGTCGGCTCACCCCCGGTACGGTGATGAAATGACCATCGCAGCCAAGGCAACCCAGCTTCGCAAGACCTACGGCACCGGGACCGCACAGGTGGTTGCTCTGGACAACGTCGACTTTGAAGTCAGGCGCGGCGAGTTCACTGCCATCATGGGCCCCTCAGGATCCGGTAAGTCGACGCTGATGCACCTGCTGGCTGCCCTCGATACCCCCACCTCTGGCACTGTCATGATCGGTGAGGTTGATGTCGCCACCCTCAAGGACACCCCACTGACGATGCTGCGTCGGGAACGGATCGGCTTCGTATTCCAAGCATTCAACCTGGTCCCGACCCTCACTGCCCGCGAAAACATCGAATTACCCGTCACCATCGCAGGTAAGAAGATCGATCCGCAGTGGTTTGACGCCGTGGTGGCGGTGTTAAACCTTGAGGATCGGCTTGCCCATAAACCCGCTGAGCTTTCGGGCGGGCAGCAGCAGCGCGTCGCCTGCGCCCGGGCGCTGATGAACCGGCCAGAGATCATCTTCGCCGACGAGCCCACCGGCAACCTCGATTCCACCTCTGCCGCCGAGGTATTGGAATTTCTGCGACGCAGCGTCGACGAGCTGGGACAAACCGTCGTCATGGTCACCCACGACGCCTTAGCCGCCAGCTATGCCGATCGTGCGGTCTTTCTGCTCGATGGCCGGATCGTCGCCGAGATGCGCGACGCCAGCCAAGACGACCTGTTACAGGCGATGGCCCGGATCTATCCCCGCCAGCCCCGGCCCCAGCAGGCCGCCACCCCAGCATCGGGAACCCCGCCCACCATATTTCGTGATGGCAGCAACCAACCCCAGCCCCCAGTCACCGCCGAGCCTGAATCGGAGCTCGAAGTCACCGCGCCGCGTCACGCGATCACGGAGTGACGATGCTGCGCGCCACCTGGAAATCCCTGTTCGGCCGCAAACTGCGGCTGCTCATGAGTGCCCTATCGATCGTGCTGGGAGTCGCCTTCGTCGCTGGCTCCCTGATGTTTACGAATCTACTGAACTCAGTATTTCAGCAAGTACTGAAATCCACCTTGGCTGATGTCAATGTCTCAATCGAAGGGGCATTGACCAACAATGTGGTGTTCAACCCCAGCCTCTTCCTCTCCCCAGACGACCTTGCCGCCGTTCAGGGCGTCGACGGGGTGCGCACCGCCACCGCTACGGTCACCAGCGGCGAAATCTATCCCTTGGATAAGGATGGCCGGATATTGGTACTGGGTGGTGCACCTGGGGTCGCCATGAACTACTTCGATACTCCGGCGATGCAGGGGCTCACCAGTATCCGCATCATCGACGGCCGAGCCCCCCAGAGCGACTCCGAGGTGGCCATTGATCCAACGACGTTGAGTCGTGGCGGCTATGCCATCGGCGACACGATCTCCATTGCCACCCCCCGCATAGGCATCGTCAGTTATGAGGTGGTCGGTACCGCCACCTTCGGTGAGGGGGCAACAGCAGGAGCCTCCTACCAGTTCTTCACCCTTAACGAGATGCAGCGGCTGTTAACCGATGGGCAGGATGTCTACACCGGAATGTGGGTGGAAACCGCCCCAGATGCCGATCGTGCTGCCGTCGCCTCAGCCATCGACGAGATCCTGCCCACTGGTTTCGACGCCGCCACCGGAGACGAGAGCGCCGAAACCTTAGAAAAATCCCTCGCGGTGGGGTTGGGGCTGATCAATACCTTCCTGTTGGTGTTTGCTGGGATCGCCTTGCTGGTGGCGAGCCTGTTGATCCTCAACACCTTCTCCATCCTGGTCACCCAGCGAAGCCGGGAACTGGCGCTGCTGCGGGCGATGGGCGCTACCCGAGGTCAAGTCATGTCCTCGGTATTGGCGGAGGCCGTCGTCATCGCGGTTCTTGGTGGGCTTGTTGGGGTGGCTGCCGGTTACGGTTTGGCTTGGTTGATCGCTGTCGCGTTGAACCATTTTGGAGTGGGTTTAGGTTCCAGCTCACCGGCCTTGACCCTGCCCATTGTTGCCATCTGTTTGGCGGTGGCGATACTGGTCACTGTCGTGGCGGCTGTCATCCCTGCCCGCAAGGCCTCACGCACCCGACCCGTCGAGGCGATGACCCTGAGCACAGCTGCGGCGACGCAGACTCCCAGCTCCGCTGCCTGGTGGGGGTTATCTATGGTGCCAGTGGGGGCGGCGAGCATCGGCTGTGGGGTGTTCATGGGGGTTCCCCAACGGCTGTGGTGGGTAGGTATCGGTGCCGTCGTTGTCCTCATCGGGGCGGTGCTATCGGCAGCTCTGTTGGGTCGACCCATCCTGGCCTTCGCTCACTGGCTTTACCGGGTGTGCTTCGGCACAGTCGGGGTCATGGCTGGTCGAAACGCCTCCCGGCAACCCAGCAGGACCGCGGCCACTGCCGCGACGCTGATGATCGGGCTGACCCTCATCAGCAGCGTCGCCATCCTGGCCAGTTCCACCACGGCATCGGTACGGCACAGCCTCACCAAGAATGAACGCGGTGATTTTGTCATCGCCCCCATCAATTTCCGGCCCTTCTCAGCCGATCTCGATGCCATCAACGCCGTTGCCGGAGTCGATGCGGTGTGGGCCTTCGCGAACACCAATGTCAAGATCGGTGACTGGAATGTGTTGATCACCGGAGCCGAGGTCGAAGCCTTCACCACCGGCAGCGCCTTGGAGATCAATAGCGGTGAACTGCCAGCTACTGGCAACTCGATCATGGTCGATGCTGAACTGGCCCTCGATCAAGGCCTATCCATTGGATCGGTTCTTGAGCTTCCCGGGATCGACGGCACCCCTATCGAGGTGGAAGTCACCGGCATCATCGACGGGCAGGAGGCGCCACGACCGATCGGGTTGGCAGTCACCAATCGGGAAACCTTCGCCAAGATCGGCAATCTCGATCAGCTGTCCATGATCACCGTCGACGCTGCCGAAGACGCCGATCTCGCCGCGATTCGCCAAAGCCTGGTGGATGCCACCAGCCAATCCCCCACCGTGGTGGTCACCGACAACGAGGAATATGCCGATGCCCGCGTCGCCCAGTTCAACACCATCTTCGGCATCATCTACGCGTTGCTGGCCTTGGCTCTGGTGATCTCGGTCTTAGGCATCGTCAACACCCTGGGGCTATCGGTGATGGAACGAACCCGAGAAATCGGTTTGCTGCGGGCGGTCGGATTGACCCGTCGGCAACTGCGGGCAATGGTGCGGCTGGAGTCGATCGTCATCGCGATCCTCGGGTCCCTGCTGGGTGTCATCCTGGGGGTGGTGCTGGGCACCAGCCTGGTATCGGTACTACCTGATCTTGAAGTGATCGCGGTGCCCTGGTGGCAACTGGTGGTCTTCGTGGTGGCTGCGGCCGTGGTCGGTGTGCTCTCAGCGATCGGTCCGGCTCGTCGAGCCGCGCGCCTGAATATCCTCGACGCCATCGCTACCGAATGAGCCTTGGCTGAAGACTCCCTGCTGAGGCCACTACCCGGTATGCTGACGAGGACACAGCACAACCAAAGGGGACGATGTGAGAATTCGAGTGGAACGCGACGCCCTGGCCGACGCCGTTGCGTGGGTGGCCCGAAGTCTTCCCAACCGTCCCACAGCGCCCATCCTGGCCGGTCTGTTGTTGCAGGCCCAAGGCGATGAGGTGACCCTGTCCAGCTTCGATTCCACCACCTCCGCGCAGGTCACCATGCCCGCTCAGGTCAGCGACGAAGGCGTCGTGCTGGTCTCGGGACGCCTGCTCAATGAGATTGCTCGATCCCTGCCGAATAAGCCGGTCGACATGGTCGGCGACCACACCCAGGTGGAGTTGACCTGCGGGTCGGCCCGGTTCAGCCTGCAAACCCTGCCAGTGGATGAATACCCCACTTTGCCGGAGATGCCCACCCAGACCGGTGAGGTCAATGCCAACGTCTTTGAAAAGGCCGTCAGCCAGGTCGTGATCGCCGCAGGTCGCGACGAGGTGCTCAACGTTTTCACTGGTGTGCGCGTCGAAATCGACGGTAACAACCTGTCCCTGCTGGCCACTGACCGCTACCGCATGGCATTGAAGGAACTGCACTGGAACCCCAGCTCCCCGGAGATTGAGGGTGCGGTTCTGGTGCCGGGCAGGGTCCTGGCCGATACCGCGAAATCGCTGACCTCCGGCGATACCGTCACGATCTCGCTGTCGACTACCGAATCAGAGGGCGAGGGTCTGGTTGGTTTCATCGGTGAGGGAGCCAAGGGCCGTCGTGAAGCCACTACCCGGCTGCTGAACCAAGCATTCCCGAAGGTCCGTCATCTCATGGATGTGGTCGGCACGGTCAATGTCCGAGTCCCCACCGCTGAGCTGCTAGCCGCCGTGAAACGAGTGTCGCTGGTGGCTGAGCGCAATACCCCGCTGCGGATGATCATCGAGGATGATCACATCGCCTTGGAGGCTGCCACTGGGGATCAGGCCGCAGCCACCGAGGCGATCGAGGCACAGATTGAGGTGGTTGGTGAGGAGAAGTCCATCACCGCTGCTGGTTTCAACCCGCAGTATCTCCTCGATGCACTCAGCGCCCTCGATGCCCCCTATGCGCATTTCTCCTTCACTGCTGCTGGGAAGCCCTGCCTGATTACCGGGCTGGCCACCATCGATGGTGATCAGTTGCTGGACTACCGCCACGTGATCATGCTGATGAGGCTGCCAAGCTGAAGCTCGCGACCAGCCGCTGGATCAGTGCTTGTGGCAGCTGTTTCTCCGGGGTGAACCCACCATCGGGTTAGGGTGAGGCATACCCAACGGAAGGAAACACAATGCGTGCATTCGCTGTCTTGCTGCTGATCCTTGGTTTCGGGTCACTGATTCTGGAACAGTTCAACATGCAGTTCCGGCTGCTAGCGTGGGCCACCGACTATCAACCCTGGATCGGTATCGGGTTTGGTGTGATCGGTTTGCTGATTCTGCTGGGCAGTTACTTCAGCGGTAAGGGTGATGACCCCCGGCACGGCGGTAACGCTGGGTAGTCGTCGGTAGGATCCTGCGTATCGTCGTAGGATCTGGGGTGATGTTTGTCACCCACCTGTCAGTCACCGACTTTCGTAACTACACCAGCGCCGAACTCGATCTCGTCGCAGGTGTCAACGTTTTCGTTGGTGCTAATGGGCAGGGAAAAACCAACCTCGTTGAGGCGGTGGAGTACCTCTCGACGATGACCTCGCATCGCGTATCGGGCACGGTGCCGTTGATCCGAGCAGGAGCTGACAGCGCCATCCTGCGCGCCAAGGTGCAGGCTAGCCGCGAGGATGACCGGCTGATCACCGTCGAATTGGAGGTGATCAATGGTCGCAGTAATGTCGCGCGACTCAATCGTGCTCCGGTCACCCGTGCCCGGGACATCGTCGGTGCGTTGCGGACCGTGGTGTTCTCACCCATGGATCTCAGTATTGTGCGCGGCGACCCATCAGATCGCCGGGCCTGGTTGGACACCCTGGTGACCACGCGCTGGCCTCGGATGGCCGGGGTACGCACCGATCTGGACAAGATCCTCAAACAACGCAACTCGTTGTTGAAAGCGATGTCTGGTCGATCGCTGCGGCAGGCGGCACCGGAGGAAGAATCCACCTTGCAGGCCTGGAATGAGGCGCTGGCTCGTACTGGTGCTGAATTGCTCCATGCCCGGCTCGACACCTTGGCCGATGTCCTGCCCTATGCGGCATCGGCCTATGAGACCATCGCCCCAGTGAACAACCAGATCGCGGCGCACTACAAGACGGCCTTAAATCTGGTTGAAATACCTGTGGATAATGTGCGTTTCACTCTTGAATTACGCATGTTAGAAGCGATGGAGCAGCGTCGTCGGGAGGAGATCGCGCGGGGGGTGACCTTAGTCGGTCCACAACGCGACGATGTCGACTTATCGATAGGTAGCCTTCCAGCGAAGGGCTATGCCTCCCATGGTGAATCCTGGTCGCTGGCCTTGGCGTTGAAATTAGGTGGTTTTCAACTGGTACGCGCCGACGGCATCGAGCCGGTTTTGGTGCTTGATGATGTGTTTGCCGAACTGGACACTGTGCGACGGGAGCGGCTGGCTGGTGCCGTCGCCGATGCCGAGCAGGTGCTGATCACGGCTGCTGTCGGGGCGGATGTACCAGAATTTCCCTCAGCCAAACGATTCCGCGTCCTAGCTGGCACCGTGGAGGATGACGATGAGTGAACCCGAGGTACCTCATGATCCCACCGGGCTGGAGCTGGCTGCCGAGATCGCCCATCAGATCGCCAGGTCTGCTCCGCTGTGGAGCGAACCCGAGGTCTCCCCGCCGAAGCCGAAACGTCGTCGCCCGGCAGGCGAGTCGCGTTCTGGAGCCCACCCCGATGATCGCGATCCGCAGCTCATCGGGTCGGTGCTGAATCAGGTGGCGCAGCGTCGGGGTTGGAAGAAACAGCTGTCAGTGGCGACGGTGCTGCGGGATTGGGTGGGGCTGGTCGGTCACGCGAATGCGGAGCATTCCCAACCGGTGGAATTCCGCGATGGTGTGTTGACGGTGCAATGTGATTCCACCTCATGGGCCCAGGCGATGAAATACAGCGCTGGCCCACTGGTGGCGAAACTCAACCAACGGTTGGGACATGACACCGTTAGCCGGGTGGAGATTCTGGGACCGAAGGCGCCGAGTTGGAAGAAAGGACCCCGTTCGGTGCGCGATGGTCGCGGGCCACGGGACACCTACGGATAGCCGTGGTACCCACGAATTGCCTGCTTTTTCGCGACTTATCGCCCTTTAGGGCGCAGAAAACCGGGATGAATCGCAGAAAAGCAGGTTGGGCGGTGAAAAGCAGGCTGGTCGGGGCGATAGGGCGGGGTGGAAGGTCGCCTCAGTCCTCGACGATGCCGTTCTTATAGGCGAGGATCACCAGTTGCGCCCGATCCCTGGCCCCGAGGCGATGCAGAAGTCGCGAGATGTAGCTTTTCACTGTGGACGAGGTGAAGCCCAACTGGTGGGCGATCTCATCATTGCTGAGTCCTTGGGCGATTAGCCGAAGCAGAGTGGTCTGGCCTGCTGGCAGTTCCCGGATCTGCTTCGAGGGCCGACTAGCTGGTTCGTAGCGGGACAGCACCCGTGTGATGAGCTTTGGGGAGAGGATCGCCTCACCTAGGTGAACCTGCTGAATGGCGTGAAGGATCTCACCACGGCTACTGGTCTTGAGCAAGAAGCCGCTGACCCCAGCCCTGAGGGCACGATGGAAGGTGGAGTCATCCTCGAGAGAGGTCAGGGCGATAACCCGGGCCCTGGACCCGATATCGGTGAGCTGCTGGGTGGCTGTGATCCCGTCCATGACCGGCATATTGATGTCCATCAAGATGACATCCGGATCCTGTCGGCGGGCCAATGCCACACCATTGAGACCGTTGGTTGCTGAGCCGACGATCTCGACGCCTGGCATGGCTGCCACGATCCTCATGATCTGATTCCGCACCTTCTCGTGGTCCTCGACGATCAGAACGCGGATGCTGTTACTCATGCGGCCAGTCTAACCACGGCCACTAGGCCATTCTTCTACGAATCATCAGAAGTTGATCTGAATCCCCAGACACAATGCGATGACCTATTCGCACCGCTATTATGGCGATGTGCATTCGCATCGCATCTTGGCAGTTGGTGGTCCCACCGCTGGTGCCAGTATCGAGCCTGTGGTGGGAATCATCTTATATCTATTCAGCGTCACAGTGGCGTCTCACGCATCTACCCCAATGCCGTGGATAGTGAACCTATTCATGCTTGGTTCGTGCGTATTGTTGCCGGTGTCACATCAGCTCGCTCTCGGTCTGGCGATCATCTTTTATGTGGCCGCCATATTTTTCTATGACAGTGTGACGCTGATGCCTATCGGCGGTGCCCTCATCGTCTACCATTGGTTCTGTCGAGATCGTCGCGGAAAATCCATCATCGCTATCGGATTTCCGCTCGTTTCAAGTATACCGACGCTGCTGAATGTGACCCTGCCTTATATCGTGACCCAGGTTGCGGTGTCATCAGGACTAGCTGCCCTAGCGGTCATCATGGGAAATGTCGTTCGTCATCGAATGAGCTATGAGCAAGAACTCTATGATGCAGGTGAAGAGGCCTTACGACGGACCCGGCTGTTGGCCGCCAGCGAACTGCACGACAGTGTGGCCCAATACCAGAGCCTGGTGGTGATGAGACTCCAAGACCTGCGCCAGGACCCGCGTCTACCTACAGAGCTGGCCGACGAGGTTGAGGATCTTAGTGACTTAGCCGCAACCGCATCCAGGGAGCTGCGTTCGGCGATGGCTGCCCTGCGTGATGTCGACCGGGAATTTGGGGCGGTGGGAGAGCTCTCTCGTGAAGATTCCCTGGCTGAGCAGTATTCCCAGCTCGTCGATGTGCTACAGGAAGCAGGATTCGACCCCCAGGGCCAATTAGATATTTCACAGCCAATAGCACACCAGCTGGAATATGAGATCTGCCGGATTCTTAGTGAATTGGTGGCCAATATGGTCTGGCATGGCCAGCCAAGCCATTGCCTTGTCGATGTCGTTATTGATCGCGGGGAATGTCGTCTTGTCACAGCGAATACTATCAATCCTGATCCCGAGTTCCGTAAAGCCGATGGAGGCCATGGCCTGAAGGGGATTAAGGAGCGTGTGTTACGGCTTTCTGGCTCCTGCGCTATTGAGTCCCAAGGAAACCAATGGCATGTCGACATCAGGATCCCTATATCGGATTGATGGAAACCGATGATTAGGTGTGATGTTGCTTAGCCTGAACTAAGCCCACGAGTTTCAGGTACAGCGGATAACCGACGCTAGCGACGATACCTACCGCGAGAATTCCTATACCTCGGGACACCCAGATATCCACACCACTGGCGATCATCACGTTTTGAAGGAAATTGCCAATCCCACTGGCTATGAGGAAGAGAGCTAACCAACGCAACATGTGAAACCCCTTTCGAGTTGACCAATCACGGTGCGATCACCGTATGCCGCCACCAACCATCGCGCCAGCAGTCATCTCCGCAAGTTGATGGCTGACGTGCCGGTCAATCAACTTCCGGTGATAAAACCCCACACTGATGAGCCCATGTGCAACAGTGTCTTGGGTCAGATACGGAGGAAGAGATGACCAGGATCATCACAGTCGATTCGGTGACACGTCGCTACGGCGAGTTCACAGCGGTCGATGAGGTGTCATTCCATGTTGGCCAGGGTGAGCTCGTTGCGCTGCTGGGTTCCAATGGTGCCGGTAAGACCTCCCTCTTGGAGGTGCTACAGGGCAGCACTCCGGCTCTGGCTGGTCGCGTTGAGGTATTTGGGCTGGACCCGATCAAGGATCGGGCCGCGATCCGCAAACGCACCGGGATCATGTTGCAAGAGGCCGGATTCGCCAAGGATCTCACGGTGCGTGAAACCTTGACGATGTGGGCTGGCACCTTGAGCGCGCCCCGGCCGGTGGCAGAGTCGCTGACGAGCTGCGGTCTCGATCAGCGCGCCGATATCCGAGTGGGCAGCCTCTCGGGTGGCGAACGGCGTCGACTCGATCTGGCCATGGCCATCCTAGGCCGTCCGGAATTACTGTTCATGGACGAACCCACCACCGGTCTTGATCCTGCGCTTCGGCAGACCACCTGGGATTTGGTCAAGAGCATGCTGGCTGAGGGCGCCACGGTGCTGCTCACCACCCACTATTTGGAAGAAGCTGAGGAACTCGCCGACCGCATCCTGATCATGGATCATGGACGGATCGTGGCCCAAGGATCGGTGGCTGAGATCGTCGGTGGGCATCCGTGTGAGATCTCCTTCATCGACACCACCATGACTGACGAGGAGCTCCAGCGACTGCCTCGGGTGGTGGACCACATCAGCCATGACAAGGGAGTGACTCGGATGTTGAGTACCGACCTTCATCTCACCTTGCGGGAGCTACTTCGCCTGGCGGACAGCTACAACATCCATCTCGATGGTCTCAACGCCCGGGCCGCCTCCCTGGAGACCGCCTTCCTCCAGCTCACCTCATCCCACAGGAGCCGCTGATGTATGCCATGCCGATACGACGAATCCGGGCGATCGCCAAGGCTGAAGTCAGCCTCTACCTGCGAAACCGATCCATCGTCTTGACTGCTCTGCTACTCACCCCAATGTTGGTGCTGGCCAATAGTCCCTTCATCGTGAAAGATCTCGCCACGGTCTCGGTGCCGACAATGGTGGTTCAGCTCGTGGTCAACATGAGCCTCATGCTGGTGATCTATTTCAACCTCACGGTGATCTATGTGGCGCGTCGGGAGGATGGGGTATTTCAGCGGATGGATACCGGTGAGGCCACTCGATGGGAAACCGTGATCGCTGCCACCATCCCCAGCGCAGCGGTATTGCTCCTGCAAGTGGTGTGTGGGCTGATTTTGGCGGCGGTGATCGATCGCACCTGGCCGGTGACCAACCCGCTGCTACTGCTCTTGGGGCTGCTGCTGGCACTGGTGCTATTTGCCGGCTGTGCCGCCTTCACCTCTGCTTACTGCCGCACGGTTGAATCTGCCCAATATGGGGCCCTGCCTGGATTCCTCTTCTTCTACCTCTTCTCCGGGATAGTCATTCCGCTGCACCTATTCCCGGAACCGGTGCCCACCCTGTCAGCGTGGAGTCCACTGGTTGCCGTCAACCGGCTGCTGGCCTTGAGCACTGGGGTAGATCCGGTGAGCTATCAGCCCATCTCCTTCATGGAATCCTGGTCCCCTGCTTGGCAGCCGCTGGTCGCACTCACCCTATGGTCGGTGTTGTTCTGCTTCTTGGCCTTCCGCTATATGCGATTCAGCCGGAGGTGACTCGACGCCCCTTCACCTTGGTGGTGATGGCGCCGATGATGCCGATCGCCACCGCGGCCAGGAAGCCGTACCACAACCAGGTGTACCAGGCTGACAGTGACTGCCCTAGCAGCCGTACCGTCGAACTCCCCAGAGCTTGCACGATGGTGTTCTCCGAGACCGGAATATTCACCATCGTTAGTAGGAATTGGATCACCCACACCATCACGATCCCCAGGGCTCCGATGACGGCAAGCAGGACCCAGCGTGGCAGTCCCGTCGCGAGGATCAGCCCACCCAGCAGCAATACCACGGCGACGATCATCAGCAGCCACCACAACCCGGCCAGCTGCAGCGCCCCCGACGCAGCATCGGCGACCTGCGGGGACAGGGTCGTCACCTGAACGGGGATCTCGGCAGGCAGTTCCACGTCCTTCAAACCTGCCGCGATCAGCGGATGATTGCTCAGGACGTGCTGCCAGACCACCGACGCTATGGGCGCAAGATCGATGGTCACTGCGGGTGGGGTGCCACCACGCAGCCCATAGCTGCCGAGATCGGAAACCAGCTGGACCCGCGTGTCGTTCAGTATGCGCTGCCAGACCGCAGCCACCTCAGGTTGATCGATGGTCGCGGTAATCCCGGCCTGGATGGCGTCGGCCAAGCTCTCTTGGGCGCCAGGAATCGAGGCAACGGCGTCGGGCACATGCTCTGTGAGGGTCTGGACCAACCTGCTGCTCACCGACTCAATGAACAATCGATCTGTGGCGATTCCCCGCACCAATTCGGTGGTTGTTTCCGGGGAATGGGCGGCGTGGTGGAGCCATTGCAGGGTTGTGCCCACTACCCCGGCGATGAGCGAGATGAATAGCAAGATCGCGGCGACGACGTTGCGCATGGAGTCTCCTTCTGGTTGCCCACACAGGGCTAAGCGAGCTATCGGGCAGTTGGGCGAAGAATCGGAGGGTGCAACTGAGCCACCTCACCGGCGCGGTACAGCGTCGCCGGGCGGCCGCGATCTCCAAGCCGGGTGCCACATTCAACGACGAAGCCCGTTGAGGACAGCACCTTGCGGGAGAAATTACGCGGATCCAGGGTGAGATTCCAGGCTGCCTCGTAGACCTGGCGCAGTTGGCTCATGGTGAACTCGGGTGGACAAAATCGAGTAGCCAGTGTCGAATACTCCAATTTCGCCCGGGCCCGTTCAATTCCCAATCGCAGGATGTCGGAATGGTCAAAAGCCAAGGGTGGCAACTCATCGACGGCGCACCACTGAGCCTTGGAGGCATCCGATCCGGGAGATACCCCGCCGACTGAGGGCACGAAGGCCAGGTAGGCCACCGAAACCACCCGACCTCGCGGATCCCGATTGGGCTCACCGAAGGTAGCTAATTGCTCCATGTGTCGGGCTTCCAAATCGAGGCCCGTTTCTTCGACGAGTTCGCGGCGGGCCGCATCATCGACGGATTCCCCCGGTAGGACGAACCCGCCAGGCAGGGCCCACTGCCCCCGAAAAGGGTCGATACCACGTTCGATGAGGGCAACACGCAGGCGCGATCCAGTGATTGTCAGCACAACAAGGTCGGCGGCCACCGCCATCATCGGAAGGTCCACGCCCACATGGTAGCCGCGGCTGATGGGCTTCGATGTCTCAACCGGTGCCGGCTTACCCGGCAGCGCAACCCTCCCGCCCAATAAGCGTCGATATGACATAAACAATGGATGAGGATTAGTGTCAGCCTCACACTAATTAAGGAGTTCGCCATGCCAACCATCCGTCGCTACCCCTTCTTCAGCCACGCCACCAGCTCGGCGACCCGGGTTCTGGTGACTGGCCGAGATGGTCAGGCAGCACCAGCTGGTGCCTCGTTATGGTTCAGGCCGCTGAACACCACCCTCTCCGAGGTCCCCCTGGAAGACCTTGAATTCGGCAATATTTTCCGGGTCACCACCGCGGACCGTCAGGAAGTCAGCGTCCAAACCGCACTCACCGCTCGGGTGATCGACCCAGCCCGCGCCGCCCGTCGCCTCGACTTCGACGTCGATCTGGTCACTGGCGAATGGACTGCCCAGCCACTGCAGGTGCTGCGTAATCGGCTCGGCGAATCTGCCCAGCAATTTGCCGCCCAAGTAGCCGCCGTCACCGCCTTGCAGCAGCTACTCGACGACGGATTGCGGCTGGTCCGCGAGGCCATCGTCGCCGGCCTAGCTGCGGATGGGCACCTGGCTGAGGCGGGCATCGAGGTCGTGGGAGTTCGAGTCATCGCGGTGCGAGCCGATGAGGAACTCGAACGGGCCCTGCAAACCCGCATTCGGGAACAGGCCCAGGCTGAGGCAGATCGCGCCACCTACGACCGGCGCGCCCAGGCGGTCGATCGGGAACGGGCCATTAAAGAGAATGAACTGAATAATCGCACTGAGCTGGCCCGTCGAGAAGCCGAACTCGTCGAACTTGAAGGAGCCAATGAGCGACGACGTACCGAACACGAACTAGAACGCGAAAGATTGCAGGACGAGGCCACTCGCGAGGCAAATCGGCTGACCGTCGATGCTCGGGTCGACGAATTGACCCGTATCGCCGAGGCTGAGAACAGCGCCCTCAAGGCCCGGCTGGCCGCATTCTCTGAGGCGGAACTGGCCGCCGTCGTCGCAGCGGTCGCGCCATCGGTGCTGGCTGCCTTGCCCAAGGTCGATTCGCTGACGCTGACCCCCGATCTACTGAGCACCGCCGTGAGCCGGCTGCTCACCCAGGTGCAGTCATGAGCGCCCCGCGTCTGGTGGTGGTCTATCGGGAGACCCAACTGGCTTGCCTATTGGCTGAGCACGCCACCCTGGGTGCCGTCGAATTCTGCCTATCCTCACGCGGCCAATCCATCACCGGGCTGATCCAAGCCGATGAACTGCAACGCCAGGCCCTTGACGAAACCATCGCAGCAGCCCCCAGCGATTGGCGGATCGCGACGGTGGAACGTTCCCAGCTTTCCCGTTTCCTCTTCGAGCCCGACGATCTGATCGCCGTCGTTGGTCAAGACGGCCTAGTGCCAAACGTCGCCAAATACCTCAGCGGACAGCATGTCGTGGGAATCACCCCTGAGACTCCGGGACTAATGACCCGCCATCACCCCACCCAGTTGCGGGCCCTCATCAGTGGGACCGCCCGGGTGAGCGTTCAGGAACGGATCTCCGTCGCAGCTGTTACCGACGACGGCCAACAGCTGCGGGCCCTCAATGAGGTGTACATCGGTGATCGGGGTCATCAATCCGCCCGCTACGACCTGGCCGTCGAGGATCGGGAGGAATTCCAGTCCTCCTCCGGGCTGATCGTGGGTACCGGCACCGGGTCAACGGGCTGGATGGCGTCGCTGTGGCGGCAATCGCGCCCAGACTTTGCGCTGCCGGAGGCAGCCTCGGCGGATCTGGCCTATTTCGTGCGGGAACCATGGCCCTCGGCAGCCACCGGCACCGAACTCACCTCAGGGCTGCTTACTGGTGAGGCGAGGCTTCACCTCACGGCCCGCTCCTCGCTGGTGGTCTTCGGTGACGGCATCGAACGAGACTGCCTACATCTGGAATGGGGCCAGCGACTGACAGTAGGTCGCAGCGACGTCAACCTGCGGCTCCTCCAGCTATCGACCTGAATCACCGTCGGGCCGATTGTCGGTCGCCCCTAGCATTGGGCCATGATGACTAGTGCCCCGCCAGAATTCCAGGCGGTTCGGCAACGGCCAGGAATGTATTTCGGATCCGCTGCGACCGGGGCGCGAGCGGTACTCGATGTGCTGGTGGATCGGGCGGTGGCCGAAGCCTTGGCCGGGCAATGCGACCTCATCGAGGTTGAACTCGGCGAGGATTCGATGCAGGTGGGTGACAATGGTCAGGGAATCAGAATCCCCACTGTTACCGATGTCTTGACCGGGTTGACTTGCCCACCAAGAACCGACTGGATCTGGCATCCACAAGGAGGATCGCACAGTATCGGGCTGGGTCCAGTCAACGCGATCTCCCGCGAGCTGGCGGTCGTGGTCTGCCGCGACGGTAAGCGGTGGCAGCAGATCTTCCAGCACGGCATCCCGATCACGGATCTGACTCAACACGGATGGAGCGATGATCACGGCACCACCATCAGTTGCTGCTTAGACCCGGAGATCATGAACCCGCCCGTACCCGATTTCGACTACGTCGCTCAACGACTGCGCCAGCTCGCCTATCTCGTGCCCGGGCTCAGACTGCGAGCCAAGGATCGCAGCCGCAGCGTCGAATACCACTATGCGGGTGGCTTGAAAGATCTGGTGGCCCAGTGTACCCCCATCGACACCGATCGTGCGATTTTCAGTTGCCGAGGTGCCGATGGTCAATTGCGGGTTGAGGTGGCGCTTCGATGGACTGCAGCCGCGGGGACCCGCATCATGTCCTACGCGAATACCGTGGCCAACTACGACCCCTATAGCCGTCGTCGCAGCACCCCCGAGGTGGGGTTGCGTCGAGGACTAACGCGCGCCGTACAAAGCTGGGGGCTGAGTCAACACCCCCCACGAGACTGGCTGAAAGGCAAACACATTCGCGCTGGCCTCGTGGCGGCAGTAGCTGTATTGCTCCCCGAACCCACCTACCACGGCTCTATCAAGGGCTCGCTCAGTAACCCGGAGGTGGTGCCATTCGTCGCCGACGTGGTGGCTGAACATCTCGGCCAGTGGCTGACAGCCCACCCCGACGAGGCCAACCAGATCGCGCGATAACACCAGGATCCCGCCGGGTTCGAGCACCATCGACGACGGCTACCGGCTTCGAATAGTGCTGTGCCAGGTTTCTCCCGAACGCTTCACCGAAGATATGACACTGAGGGCACGTTCCAGGGTCTGAGCGGTAGGGCGCATCATTCGTGAGAGTGCTGCCAGTTGCCGAATCCCCGTCGTCATCTGTTGCATCTGTCCATCATCTAGGCCATCGGCGACGCTAGCGAGGTTTTCGAGTAGGTCCTGTACTGGCAATCCGGCGTGGTCAGCTAGTTGGATGAGTTGATTCAACGTGGTATCCACAGTGGACCAAGCATCCTTCAGTCCTACTGCGGCACCGTCTAATTCCTTGCGTGCGGGGTCGACAGCATGTGCGATACGGGCCATCGTCGCGGTCTGAGGTTGTCCAGGAATCCTATTTATGTGGTCTGTGAAAACCTCACTGAACGATGTGAAAGTTGCGTGAAATCGCTCTATTTCATGCTGAAGTCTGGGGAACTCAGTGTCGTTTAGCCGTTCCATGAGTTCGACTAGGCCGTCCTGCTGTTGGTCGGCAGTTTCATGTTGTGACCTAGTGTCTGGATGGCTCGACTCGAACTTCTCGATTCGTTCCGCCAGCGCCTTACCTAGAGTTTTGGCAGCCATGCGGAACTCACGGTTTCCTGGTTCGAGCTCCTCGAATTCAACCTCCGGTTTTAACCAATGGTGCGCGTCAACGGTCTCTTTGATGATTCGGCAGGTGTCATTGGCTGCTATATCCGATTTATCCCATCGTGGATTTTTGACCAGCAAGGTCAGGATTCCCTGGTAGCTTTCGGCTGCAGACCGGGTCCTGAATTGCATGAATTCGTCTTGACAAGCTTCCGAACGCACATACCGGGGGGTGACCATGGCAAGCAAAAAGGTGGCTCGTCCAACCTCTTGTTGCAGTCGCTTCTGCCACTGCTCCCCCCAGCCGAGGGCGTCGCGATCCACAATCAACTCGACGGAAACTCCCAGCTCCATCTTGCAGGCCTCGACCACCTGACGGGCGAACTCCACCAACATGCCATTGAAGTAGTTGTCGTCCTCGTGGACGTAGCTGAGGAAGACTGATGGCGTTGGGTTCAGGGGATGCATTGGATCCTCAAGCATGATGACCTCACGTTTTTCTTGGGTTGTTGTGGATGTCGGCCAGAGCCTGGGATCGTGCAGAGCCGATACGGGGAGCGCCCAGATATCCTCATCCAATAACTCGATTCGCGATCCGGGGTAGACGATGTATCCGCGATACATGTCGTTGTGGGCTCGCATGGCGCGTAGTCCCCGTAGGTCTGCGGGACTAATGGAGGAGGCCAGCTTCACCTCAACACCGACTCGACGACCAAGGTCATCGACGATGACAAGATCTACCTCCTGGCCTGATTTGTTATCTCGCCAGTAAAAGAGTTGAGCGCTCCGATCCGCCCAACCAGAAGCAGCCTCAATCTGCTGTACCACCCAGGTTTCCAACACTTGCCCTAGGGACTCGGGTGAGGATGCCACATCTCGGCCACAGTTAGACAAGGCCGCACATGAGGAAGCCGAGTCAACAGCATGCGCTTTTGGCATTGAGCGGCCGGCGCGTGCGGCACCCGCACGCAGATTAGGTAGCGTCGTTACTAGGAATCGTCGTTGCAGGATGCCGAGATATCGAGCGATGGTTCTCTGGTCGAGGCTTAATTCCTGGGCGATCCTGGTTTGATTCAGTTGCCCTCCGGGAATCCTCAGGATCGAGGACAAGATGATGTCGGCCAGGCCAATATCGAGTCGTTCGTTAGGGAGCACCTGGTCGCCAAGAATGGCTAGAGTATCTGACTGGATACGGGCTTCAAGCACGTTTCGGCTGGGCGCGACTGCGCTCAGGACGTTGGCAGGAATGCCACCAAGGCGCACCATGCGGATGAGCTGATCCTGGTTCACTGATGACAACTCCACTGGTTGCAGGTCCGCTTCGAACAGGAGGTCTACCAAACTCGGAACGTGCCTGGTTTGCGATGACAGCTCGAAGGCTGAGAAGGGCTGCAATTGCACACGAGTGGCACGCCCCACTAGCGGATCTGAGCCAGCCATTGTTCCCCGACCAACGGAAGCTGATCCAGTTAGCAACAGGTGATGTCCAGGCCCCATGGCGTCAATGAGTTCCTTGGCGGCCAAAGAGATCCCCGGTAGTAGCTGTGCTTCGTCGACGACAGCGGGAAACTCAAGAGAGGCCAACCAGCGATCCGGGCTCGCCGACGCTCGAGCCAAGGTGGCTGGGTCAGCCAAGCTTTGATACGAGGCGTATAGTCCCTCATCCACTAGGTGGCGAACAAGGCTTGTTTTACCTACCGCACGACGGCCCTCCAAGATCGCGACCTTGTGGGCCGCTCGGGTTGCGAACGTCTGTTCGATAGCCCGGAATCGGTAATTTTGCCCATTCATAGGAAAAATCCTACATCCGATGTAGGAAAATTCCTACATCGGATGTGCCATTTTTCGTCGCATACGCCCTCTCGGGGCTTCCGGAGCTATATGACGAACCCTGGGATCTCCTCAACAGAAACGGCCGATGCGAGGATGACGACCGGCAGCCTGCCAGCACCCGAGCCAGCGCTGTCGCGTTGTCGAGGTTTAGTTGACCAGCCCAAACCCTCGGCTGGAATATGTCGCCTTCCTAAGGCGGCTGGTGGTTGGCGACATCGGTCATCGCGGGTCACCATGCTGGACCGGTGAGTGGGCGCGATAGGTGAGCAAGATCGTCGAGGGGGAATCGAGCGATGGTCAACGAGCAGCAGAGCCCAGCGGATCGATGAGTTGAAGCCTTGTGCTGGCGGTAGCGGGAATCCAGGTTGGCGAGAACGTCTCACGGGCCTCTCAAGCCCCCGGGCGTGGATACCCCGTCATCCCCACCCCTGTCCGTTCGTCTAATGACGGATTTTGACGCCCTGGAGCGCGTTGTGGGGTCGTGCTGTCCCCCTGTTCCAGGTAAGATGGGCCCCGATGTCAATGCCGTCGGTTCACCGACGGCTCTTTCATGGAACGGGAGCCTTGCGTGAGCGAACCCCAGGTCAGTGAGCCGGAACCCCTCGATGAGAATGGTCTAGCTGGCAGCACCCACACCGATGCCGCCTATGACGCCGATCAAATCTCGGTCTTGGAGGGCTTGGAGGCGGTCCGCAAACGCCCCGGCATGTATATCGGCTCGACGGGTGAACGCGGCCTGCATCACCTGGTCTACGAGATCGTCGACAAC
>JBHAEB010000233.1:0-13493 GCA_041855345.1 Arachnia sp.
CATGGGTGACGGGCATATCCGCATTGGAGATCGGGAGCGAGATGTTGCCGTCGCGCGGCTGCAAGACTTCCACGTTGAAGGGCGGCTCACCGCCGAGGAGCTGGCTGAGCGCGTCGACGCGGCATTACAGGCCAAGACCGGTGCGGATCTCGATGCGCTGTTTCGGGACCTTCCCGGAGGATCGCCGCGCACTCCGACGCCCACCTTCCCGGTTCAACGTTTCTCCGACTCGCCAGGTTCCCCGGACTCTCCCGATGTTCCGGTCTACTACGCCGACGGCCAGCCTCAGCGGCACGAAAGCCAGAGCTTCAACGCAGCCTTTTTCGCTATCGTTCCCGCCGCATTCATCGTCGGGATGGTGGTGGGTCATCCCTGGATGCTTTTAGTGGCTTCCTTCGCGGTGCTCGGCTTGTATTCGGTATTCACATCACGCTCTCGCTCATCTTTGCCACCTGGGGTGCCACCGAGGCAATTGGCATTTACTGAACGAGACCGGGTGCTGCAACTGATTCGCCAGGGGAAAAAGATTCATGCGATCAAGTACTACCGAGAGCTGACCGGCGCCGATTTACGTACCGCGAAGTATGCCGTCGATGCCATGGCGCGTGAGCTTCCCTGATTCTGGCGCCTAGCCTCCAACACCCCATCTATTGGCGAACTGAAAGGTAGCTGCGGAGCGGCACTAGCCGGTGGCGATCCGGTCAGTGAACTGCTGGATTACCGCTGCCACCTGACGAGGGTGGGTGAGCGGAGCCAAGTGGGTGGCGCGCGGGATGATAGTGAGTTCACCGTCCTTGGTGAGCGTGAGGTAGCGACGCTCGTTGAGTCGCATCTGATCAAACTGACCGTTGACGAATAGCACGGGGCAGGTGGCCGAGGCCATGAGCTCGGGTGGGCAGTCATCGATGACGGCTTGCCACGCGGCAGGAAGGCAGGCATAGGCATCCGCACCTGGTAGCTGTTGGCTTGTCAGCCCGAGAATCCGGGCGACGGCGTTGCGGATCGCGGCAAGTTTGTGGTGATTCACCCGATCCACCAGCCAGGCATAGCCGCGATAGATCGATGCCATCGGTGAACGAGGGTCGCCGGAGGCGCCGATCAACACCATCCCGGTGAGGGTATCGCGATACCGAGCCGCATAGACCGACGCCATATAGCCGCCAAGACTGTGGCCCACCAGCACCACCGGTTGGTTGGGGGAGCGTTGTGCCACCGCCTCGCTGATCAACGCGACCGCACCGTCGGTGGTGAATGGCTCCGCGACGCGACTGCCATGGCCAGGCAAATCGAGGGTCATCAGGTCGATATCAGGCAGTAAACCGTGATAGTCCGCCCACTCCTCGGCACAGGATAAGGAGCCATGGACGAGAATCACCAACGGACGCATGGTATTCAGGCTACCCCTAGTAATACTGGTGGCCCTCTGACTGTCGTCGCGATTTGTCTGGGCCTGGCAGGATAGATCGACCCCTACTGAAGGAGCCCCATGTCCAGTCTCGCCACCTACATCGCTTTCCCCGGCAACGCGAAAGCCGCATTCGAGCACTACCACGCGCTGCTTGGTGGTGACCTCCTGCTAGTGACCTACGGATCCATGGATATGGAGATGCCGTTCACCCCTGACCCCGACGCCGTGGCGCACGCATCTCTCAAGCTGCCCTGGGGTGAAGTCGCGGGCGCCGACGCGATGGATGATCGCGAGTACAACATCCGCGATAGCGCCTACTCCCTCCTCCTGACCCTCGACGACGTCGAGGAGGCCCGCGCCCTGATCGCGGCCTTTATCGACGGTGGGGGCAGCCAGGGCATGCCCTTTGAGCTGGCACCGTGGGGCGATTACTACGGTCAAGTCTTCGACGCCTTCGGCGTTATGTGGTCCTTTTCCGTGCCCGCTCGGTAACCAGCAGCATCCAATAGCAGACCCTCTTGAGTAGGCGCCATCGTTCGTGCCTACTCGGTGACGACTCAGTGGCGCGAGATGGCTGGCAGCCCGGCCACTCGTGCCACTGAGCCTTCGTCGGCTCAGCCCTTACACCTGAGCGGCGGCCGCCAGCAGAGTCTTGGCGCTGACAGCTAATCCCTCCTCCTGGCCGTAGGCGGCGTCCTCGTGCTCGATATTGATGTTGAGGTCCGGGTTGACCTGCTGCAAGGCGCGTAGGAACTCAGCCCAATAGCTGACGTCGTGGCCCTCACCGACCGCGACGAAACGCCACGCCGGGTCTTCGGGCCAGGCATTGCACCAGAACCCGATACCCGTGGGAACCTTCCCATCGGCGTCGGCTGGAACCCGGGTGAATGAGGTGTCCAGCACCCCACGGTAAGCCGCACCGGGGAAGATCTTGGTGTCCTTGGCATGGACATGGCCGATGTGCGCGCCCAGCCTGGGAATCACAGCCAGGGGATCCATCTGCTGCCAAAACAGGTGCGAGGGGTCAAGGTTGACATAGATATTGGTAGTGCCAGCTTCGGCGACGAAACGCTCGAAGGTGGGGATGTTGAAGATGACATTGTGCGGGTGGAGTTCCCAGCACACCTTGACCCCGCGGTCGGCGGCGAACCGATCCACCTGCTGCCAAAACGGCACCAGCACCGACCACTGGTAGTCCAGGATGTCCATGTCCACGCCGTTCCACGGGTTGACCACCCAAGACGGATATTTAGCAGCTGGGTCGGATCCTGGGCAGCCCGACATGGTGACGATCTCTTCGACGCCCAACTTCGCGGCCACATCGATGGTCTTGTAGACGTCCTCAGAGTGTTTGGGCCCCACCCCCGGCAGCGGCGACAGTGGGTTGCCAGAGGCATTGAGGCCCGAGAGCTTCATACCCCGTCGCGCGAATAGATCCAGGTAAGCGGCGCGGGCAGGTGCGTTGCCCAGCAAGAGATCGACGTGGGCATGTGGGTTGGGGATGAAGCCACCAACATTGACCTCGGCGCCGGTCAGGCCATTGGCGGCCAAAATATCCAGCACCTCCTCAAGACTGCGGTCTTGGAGACAGGCGGTGTATGCGCCATAGGTGAAAGCCATGATGTCGTTCCTAACTGATCTCGATGGTCGTGCCCCCAGCGGCGGCGCTGCGGGCGATGGCGTCGGCGATCCGCAGTTCGCGGTAACCCTCAGCGAAGGTGGCGCATGGCGGTAGGGCGCCGTCGGTAATGCCCACTACCTGTTGCAGGAAGGCGTGGGCCTGATAGGTGAACTGCTCGATCTGGGTGAAACCGACGCCGCCGAAGGCCATCGACGAGCCGTCGGCGAAATAGGGGAAGGTGGGGTTGACCAGTACTTGGCGAGGGCCGACAAGCCCGGCGGGGGAGGAGAGATCGGTGAGGGTGATCTCCCCGGCACGAGCCATATCGAAGTCCGCACGGCCCTGGGTGCCCACCACCTCAAAGCGCAGCGAGTTCGGAGTGCCGCAGGCCACCCGAGAGACCGAGAACGTTCCCACGATGCCGTTGGCGAACCGGGCGGTGAAGGTCGCGACGTCGTCGTTGGTCACTGGAACCGATTCCACATCGCCGTCCTCGGCGGTGACGCCTCGACCGCCCATGACCACCCCACTGGGCTTGGGACGCTCAGTAACGACGGTGGCCAGGACAGCCCCAGAAACCGAAGCGATGGGTCCACAGATCAGTTCGGCGGCGTCGATGAGATGGGATCCGACATCGCCAAGGGCTCCGGATCCCATCGGCCCGGTGTAGCGCCACGCGATTGGGGTGCGGGGATCGGCTCCGTAATCGCACCAGTAGGAGCCGTTGAAGTGGTACGTGGTTCCAAGCGCACCATCACGTACCAACTCCGCGATCTTCGCGATCCCCGGGTTTCGCCGATAGCAATAGCCCAGGCCGGTGACCACGTCGGAGTTGGCTTCGAGTTCCGCCATAGCGGCGGCATCCTCAAGGGTGTCGGTTAGGGGTTTTTCACACAGCACATGTTTGCCGGCCTTCACCAAGGCTTCGGCCATCTCGCGGTGCAGCGAGTTGGCCACCACGATCGAGACGATGTCGATGCTGTCGTCGGCGACCAGATCACGCCAGTCGGCAGTTGCTCGCTCGTAGCCATAGGCCTTGGCTGCGGAGGTCGCGAAGGGTAGGTGAGCGTCGGCGATGGTGGCTAGTCGCACTTGGGGAAGGTCGGAGTTGTAGATGGTGTTGACCTGCCGCCATGCGTTGGCATGAGTGCGGCCGGCCATGCCCGCGCCGATCACGGCAACAGATAGAGGCTTGGACACTGGTCCTCCTGGGCTCGACGATGAGCGCGGATCGCGCTGTTTGGAGGGCTCCATGTTGCCTGAGCGAGCCCGCTAATGCAAAACGTACGAACATTAAAAATCCGATCCGCGATGGGCGACGGCTCTGGGGACGAAGTGCGCAGTCGGTGGGAGCGGCCGGTGCGTGGGGTTGCAGTGCTGGCTGCCCAAGTCAGCTGGAGTTGGTGGTGTCTCGACAGATCCGGTGGTATTGTATGAACAAATCTTCCGGCGGCTGAGTCGTCGGGCCCGCAATGGCCTAGTCCAGGGCATCTGGTGCGGCCGGCGTTGCTGCCGGTCGGACGAACGCCATACGGGAGAAAGAGCCCATCACCAGGGAGAGATACATGACCACTATCACCCATTGGATTGACGGCGCACCCTATGAGGGGCAGCCGCACCACACCATCCCAGTCGAGAACCCGGCAACCGGCCAGGTCACGGCTCAATTGCTATCAGCCAGTGAAGCTGACTTGGATCACGCCGTCGCCAGTTCCATTGCTGCTCAGAAGAAGTGGGCCAAGTACTCCCTGGCCAAGCGCACCGCCATCATGTTCAAGATGCGCGAACTGGTGCTCGCCCACCAGGACGAGCTGGCCCGCGCCATCGTCGATGAGCACGGCAAGGACTACTCCGATGCCCTGGGTGAGATCCAGCGCGGTCGGGAGACCCTCGACTTCGCCTGCGGTATCAACGCTGCCCTCAAGGGGGAATACTCCTATGACATCTCCTCCGGTGTTGATATCCACACCATCCGCCAGCCAGTAGGTGTGGTGGCAGGTATCTGCCCCTTCAACTTCCCCGTGATGGTGCCGATGTGGATGCACCCCATCGCAATCGCCACCGGCAACTCCTTCCTACTGAAGCCCGCATCGCCGACGCCCACCGCGTCGATGATTATCGCCCGCCTCTACAAGGAGGCCGGCCTGCCTGACGGCGTGTTCAACGTACTGGCCGGTGACCGCAACCTGGTCTCCAATATCCTGACCCACCCCGGCATCAACGCCATCTCCTTCGTCGGATCCACCCCAGTGGCCCACGTCATCCAGGACGTCGGTGTGGCCCATGGCAAGCGCGTCCACGCGCTGGGCGGCGCGAACAACCACGCCATCGTGATGCCCGACGCCGACCTGGAATTCGCTGCCCAGCACATTTCCGCTGCCGCCTTTGGCGCAGCTGGTGAGCGCTGCATGGCCCTGCCCGTCGTGGTTGCCGTCGGTGGCATCGGCGACAAACTGGCTGAATTGGTGGCCGCCAATGGAGCCAAGATCAAGGTGGGCTATGGCATGGACGAGGGCGTGCAGATGGGCCCCGTCATCACCGCCAAGGATCGCGATCGCATCGTCGGCCTCATCGACGATGGCGAAGCTCGTGGCGCCAAGGTGGTGCTGGATGGTCGTGGCATCAAGGTCGAAGGCTACGAGGATGGTTTCTTCGTTGGCCCCACAGTGCTGACCAAGGTGCCGCTGGATGCTCCCGTCTACAAAGATGAGGTTTTCGGTCCGGTGCTGTGCATCGTTGAGGCAAAGAACTACGCTGAGGCGATCGAGCTGGTCAATAGCAGCGAGTTCGGTAACGGTGCCGCTATCTTCACCAACGACGGCGGTATCGCCCGTCGCTTCCAGATGGATGTGGAGGCTGGCATGGTCGGCGTCAACGTGCCGATCCCGACCCCGGTGGCCTACTACTCCTTCGGTGGTTGGAAGGAATCGCTGCTCGGCGATACCCACATCCACGGCCCTGAGGGTGTGCATTTCTACACCCGCGCCAAGGCCATCACCACCCGGTGGCCCTCGGAGTCCGGCGTATATGCCGCGACGATGAGCTTCCAGCGCGAGGAGTAAGCAAACTCTAGCTTCAGGCCCCGGCGAGAACTGAGTTCGCCGGGGCCTAATTGTGTTCTAGTGGGTTGTGGGTGCCGGTCAGGTTTCAAAGTAGATCGCGTGAACCCGTACCGACCCATCGGGCAAGGTGACGCGGGTGTAGCTCTGGTGTTCTGTGGCAGCGGACACCTTCGCGCAGGTTCGGGGGCCTTGGCCTTCCAGCCCCTGACAGTCCACATCTGTTTCGGGCTCGTATTCCTCTAGGGAAGCCTCCCATTGACTAACCTGAGCTGCGGGCACCACGAAGGTGGCCTCCACATAATCATCTTGGAAGCCGACCAACTGGGACTCTTCGATCACAGTGCCTTCCGGCAGCGTAAATCCGAAGTACTCAGCAATCACCTCAGGAGCCAGATCCGTACAGTCTTTGTCCACGGAACGAGCGCAGGTCGCGGGCTCGTCCTTTCCCTCGCCAGCAGAGAACTTCGACGCCATGTAGATGACGACCGCCACGCAGATGAGCAGCAGTAGCGCTATCAGCGACCGCCGGAGAGTGGGGGTTATGGCCATACCAGCAGACTACTCCTGAGCCCACAAGAAGGCCCCAGCAGGATCCTGCCGGGGCCTTCCTTGGATTATGAGCGCTATCTATTCTTGCGCTCGTCGATGATGATGGCGATCACGATGATCGCGCCCTTGACCACCATCTGCCAGAAGGGTGAAACCGACAACAGACCCAGGCCGTTGTTGATGACGCCGATGATCAAGGTGCCCACCAGCACGCCCCAGACGGTACCGATGCCGCCATTGAAGGAGGTGCCGCCGATAACGGTGGCGGTGATGACATCGAGCTCCATCATGTTGCCCAGGGTTGGGGCGCCGGAGCCGGTGCGGGCGGTCAGGATGAGACCCGCTAGGCCTGCCAGCAGACCGATCAGGGCGTAGATCCGGAACTGGACCTTGGGCACCGAAATACCCGAGACCTTCGCGGCCATTTCGTTGCCGCCGATCGCATAGACGTGACGGCCGAATCGGGTGCGGTTCAACAGGAACCACATGATGACCGAGACGACTACCAGGATCAGGATCGGCATGATGCCTTGCCCCAAAGCGTTGAAGCCGGGAGCTAGCTGGGTGACCGGTCGGCCGTTGGTGTAAATGTTTGCCAGACCTCGGGCCGCAGTCATCATGCCGAGGGTGGCCACGAAGGGCGGGATCTTAAAGATGGCCACCAAGCTGCCGATGACGCCACCAACCAGCGCGCCGACCCCCAGACCCACTGCTACCGAGACGAACACCGGCAGGGAGGGCAGATTCGGGATCAATGTGTTCCCGCCTGGGACCTGAGCCAGCGAGGCTGCCAGCACAGCCGCCAGGGCGGCGGTCGAGCCCACCGACAGATCGATGCCCTTGGTGATGATCGCACACATCATGCCCAGGCCGATGATGCCGATCGGGGCCACCTGCACCACTACGTTCAGCAGGTTCTGCAACTGCAGGAACCGGCCGTTGGTGATGATGCCAAGCAGGACCACAAAGGCGATCAGGATAAATACGATTGAGTACTTCTTGAAGAATTCCCCAGTATTGGAGGAGCGGTTGGGGGATGCAGTTTCAGTCATTGGGGGTTTCTTTCGGGTGCGATAGCGTCGTCGCCACCAGTGGCCAGGTACATGACGGATTCCTGGTTAGCCTCGTCGCGCGAGAGTTCTCCAGAAATGCGCCCCTCATGCATCACGATGATGCGGTCACTCATGCCGAGCACCTCGGGGAGCTCGGAGGAGACCATGATGATGGCTTTGCCCTCCTGGGCCAGCATCGACATCAAGCGATGAATCTCCGATTTCGCTCCGACGTCGATACCCCGAGTTGGCTCGTCGATCATCAGGATGTCAGGCAGGGTCAGCAACCACCGCGACACCAAGGCCTTTTGCTGATTGCCGCCAGACAGATTCTTGATCAGCTGACTCAGGCTTGGGGTCTTGATCCGCAGTTTATTTCGTTGTTCCTCGGCGTCACGGCGCATGTCTCCGATCTTCAGTACCCCGCCAGGGCTGTAGCGGGGCAGCGCCGCGACGGTGATGTTGTCTCGCACTGACAACACGCCCATGATGCCGTTGAGCTTGCGATCCTCGGTCAGCAAAGCCATGCCGGCTCTGATCGCGTCGGAAGGCTGCTTGATGGTGACCTCTTTGCCGCGAAGCAGCACCTTACCCGAGTCGGCCTTTTCCATGCCGAAGATGGTTTCCAAGACCTCGGTGCGGCCAGCACCCATCAGCCCGGCCAGTCCAAGGATCTCGCCCTTGCGTAGGTCAAAGGAAACGTTGCGGACGAATTTGCCCCGGTTGAGGTTACGCACTGACAATACGACTTCGCCGATCTCGGCTTCCAGCTTCGGGAATAGGTCGGTTAGTTCCCGGCCAACCATCAGTTGGATCAGCTTGTCTCGGTTGAGTTCCTTAGCTGAGTAGGAGCCCACGTGTTTGCCGTCGCGGAACACCGTGATGTCGTCGGAGATCTTGAAGACCTCGTCCATCTTGTGGGTGATGTAGATGATGGCGACGCCAAAGTCAGTCAGTCGCTTGATCATGCGGTGTAGGTGCGCTACCTCCCGCTCCGGAATGGCCGAGGTGGGCTCGTCCATGATGATGATCTTGGCGTCGTAACTGATCGCCTTGGCGATCTCTACCATCTGCTGGCGAGCCACCGTTAGGTGCTTCATCCGGGCGCGGGGGTTGATATCGATGTCCCACTCCTTGAAGAGCTCACGGGTCTTGTCGATCATCAGCTTGGGGCTCAGCAACCCCAGCTGGTTCCGGGGTTCCCGGCCCAGCCAGATGTTCTCGGCCACCATCATCTCGGGCACGGGGGACAGCTCTTGATGGATCATCGAGATCCCGTGTTCTAGGCCATCCTTGGTGTCCTTGAACTTCATTACTTCCCCGGCCAGCTGGATGCTGCCGGAGTCGGGGGTGTACATGCCGATAAGGCATTTCATCAACGTGGATTTGCCGGCCCCGTTCTCTCCCATCAGAGAGTGCACGGTGCCGCTGCGAACATCCAGGCTTACGTCATCCAGCGCTACGACGCCGGGAAAAGTCTTGCGGATGTTTTTCATCCGCAGGATTACCTCTTGCATTGGTCCTCCTGTGATGAGGGGCGGCCGGGAAACCCCGACCACCCCGATCACTCGATTACTGGAAGTCCGCCATGTTGTCCGGCGTGACCAGCACGTAGGGCACATTGATCACGGAAGGCACTGTGTCACCGTTGACCATCTGGATGGCGGTATCGAGTCCTGCCTGTCCCTGGCCCTTAGCGTCCTGGAAGACGGTGACATCAAGCTTGCCAGCCGCCATCGCGGCCAAGGCGTCGGGAGTGGCATCTACACCACCGATAGCGACGGAGTCGAGCTTGCCTGCGTTCTCGAAGGCTTGGATCGCGCCTAGCGCCATCTCGTCATTGTTGGAGCAGATCACATCAACCTGGGTTCCAGCCTGCAGCCAGTTTTCGGTGACGGCCAATCCTTTATCGCGCTGCCACAGACCGGTCTGGGTGTCGACGACGGTCATATCCGGGTACTTCGCGACGATCTCCTTGCATCCCTCGGTGCGCTTCTGGGCAGCTTCCTGGCTGGCGTCGCCTTGCAGGATAAACACATTGCCCTTGTGTCCGACGAGTTCAGCTAGGGCCTCCATCTCCAGCTGACCGGCAATCAGGGAGTCCGAGCCGGCATAAGGTACCCCGGCGGGCAGGTTGTCGGGGCGGCGGTTCACGTACACCAGCGGGATGCCGGCTGCCTTTGCCTTTTCGGTGATCGGGTCAGTGGTGGCTGTGTCTTGGGGGATTACGATCAGGGCATCCATGCCAGAAGCGATGAAGTTCTCCACATGGTTGAGCTGCACCTCAACCTTTTCCTCAGCGGACATGATGGTGACCTCAACGCCAGCTTCCTTGGCGCGCTCCTCAATGGAGTTCGCCACGGTTTGCAGGAACTGGTCCAGCACCGGGAAGGACACCCCGATCTTCAGGGCCTTGCCGTCCTTGGGCTTAACCACGTCGCCGGCGGTGTAATCGACGGTTTGGCCGTTTGTGGCCACCCCTGCGCCGTCAGCGCCGCCGCTGGCATCGTTGACGGCGTCGCCGGTCGAGCCACATCCGCTCAGCGCGATGAGCGCGCCGATCGTCAGCGCAGCAAGCTTGGTTACTCGCTTCATTGCTTCTCACTCCTCGTGTTCTTGCCCTAATGGTTCAGGACGGTCGCCTCCTCGCGACGCGACCATCCTACGCAGACCCGAAGTAATGTCAATACAAAGGCATGAATTGTTATAATCTAGCCACAGGCGGGTCATCCTTGGTAGGGCCCGCTGACATTGATGTGAAGGACGGCCCGGTCAGGCGACGGATCCTTTCCGCAGCGATCTCGGCACGCCGGACCTGGGCTAGGAACAACCCCCACCACGGCAGAACCCCGGAGCCCTCGACCTTCAGCCAGCAGATGCCCGGCATGAGGTCGGGACGCGAGCCATAGCGAGGACGCTGGGTCGCTGATTCAAGCCATGATCGGGTAGCCGAGGGCAGCCGTCGAGCCGCCGATCAGGATCGACCACGGTGGGCCGGAGCGTGCCTAGGCGATACCGCCAGGTGGTGTCGTTGCCTCCTGGAGTCGACCCGACGGCGATGTCGCTGATCCTCAGGGGGGGGATCGTCGCTTGCCTTGTTCTCGGCGATGGGGAGCTAAGGCCTATGACCAAATTGAAGCGTTTCCTCGCGTCAGGCTCTCGGCCTTCAATCATTGACATTGCGCATCGGAGGATCAACGCGGTACCGGATCCAAACCGTGCCAACCCTGTGAGGAGACCGTAGTGCGGCCTGCGGCCCAGGGAACTGTTCGGCCCGCCGCCTAGTGGGATCACCAAGGCGACGGGCCGAAAGGTTCACTGCGGTCCGAAGGGGTTAGCCAGCGAATTCCTTTTCAAGACGTTCGCGCATCCGCACGTGGATCGCGTCGGCGTCCTCCTCCCAGCCGAACACGCACACCGACAGCCGCTGGTCGTAGCCGATCTCGCGGAGATAGCCGAAGACCTCGTTCCAGGGCACCTCGCCGTTGCCGATCTCGTTGTGCTGGTGAATCCGAGCATCCACGCCTGGCGGGTTGATGATGTAGCGGTTTCCGACGTTGGCCAGGTGGTTGTACACGTCGGCGACGTGGATATGGCGCAGCCGCTCGGCGGCGTATTCCATCAGCGCCCGCGGATTCCCCGCGCCGGAGCTCAGGTGGTACAGATGCGGCAGGCAGAACTGATAGTTGAACCAGCTCTTGTTGACCCCGCGCACGATCTGCACTGCACGGTCGTTGGTCTCAACGAAGTCGTACGGGTGGGCCTCGACGACGCATTCGATGCCGTAGCGCTCGAAGTGCGGAATCAGCTCCTCGATCGACTTGTAGAACTGGTGCTCGCTGGCTAGGGCCCGGTTCGGATCGCCGGAGTACTCCGTGGCGATCATCGGCACCTCCAGTGCGTCGGCGATCTCCAGCAGCCGCTTGAAGTTACGCACCTGGGCCTGCCGCTCCTGCTCGTCGGGCGAGGACCAGTTGAACACTGGGTTGAAGGTTTCGATCTTCACTCCGGAGGTGGCCATGGCCTTCTTCACCCGGGAGATCTCCAGGTCGTCGACCTTGGGGTAGTGGTGCCACTCATGCCAATCGGCGCGCGGCGACAGCTCGATGTACTGGTATCCCAGGTCGGCAGCCTTGAAACACTCCTCGGAGACGCTCAGCTGTGGGTGGTACATGCTCGGGTCGAGCAGAATCTTGACCATATCGATACTCCTTAGGCGTAGAGCTCGGGTTTGGGCATCAGTTCGATGGCGACCTCGCCGTCCTCGGTCAGGGCCTTGACCCCGGCATCGCAGACCTTCGCCGCCGCGTAGCCGTCCCAGCTCGTCGAGCCGGTGTGGCGGTCCTCGGTCACGGCGGTGATCCACTGCTGCACCTCGGTGACGAATGCGGCCCCGAAGCGCTGGTTGTGGTCCATGGTCAGCCGGTTGCGGCGCCCTTGCACGTCGGCGCGGATCACCAGCTCCTGGTCGCCGAGCCGTGCGACGCCCTTCTCGCCTACCAGTTCGCATTGAATGTCGTAGCCGTACTGGCAGTTGACGAAGATCTCGTCGTCGACGCGCACCCCGGACTCGGTATTCAGGATCAGCACCAGTGGGTCCTGCAGGTGCGGGAACCGCAGCGAGGTCTTCTTCGGCTTGTCGACGCGGGCTGAGACGAACTCCTCGCCCAGCAGCCAACGCATAGTGTCGATCTCGTGGATGGCGGTGTCGTTGATGGCCATATCCCAGGTGTACATTTCCGGCACCGTGGGGTTGCGGTGGGCGCAGTGCACCATGAGGGCCTCGCCCAGTTCGCCGTCGTCGAGGAGCCGCTTCATCTCCTGGTAGGAGGCGTCGAAGCGGCGCATGAAGCCGACGGTGACCAGCTTCTTGCCGGCCTTGAGCTCCGCCTCGATGATGCGCTGGCAGGCCTCCGCCGTCGGCGCCAGGGGCTTTTCACAGAAGACGTACTTGCCGGCCTCGATCGCCGCGATCACATCGGGCTCGTGGACGGGGCCATAGCTGCAGATCATCACAGCGTCGATCTCGTCGGAGGCGATCAGGTCGGCGCCAGATGCGTAGACCGTCGCGCCGATGCGCTCCGCGACTGCTTTGGCGTTGTCGGCGTTGACATCCGCGACGCCGGTGACTCGGCCACCGGAGATCACCGAGTGGATGCGTTCGATATGTGCCTGCCCCATGCCACCGGGGCCGATCATTCCAATACGAAGGGTCATCTCAGGCCTCACTTCACACCCAGGCCGATGGAGGCCAGGTATTCGCGGACCTTGATGGCATTGGGCAGCGGATAGGCCGGATCACAGCCATACATGTCCTGCTCGCAGATGACGTAGAGCTCCTTGTCAAGGTCGGCCAGTGCCTCGACGATCTCGACCATATCGGGCTCCCCTTCAGGAGGTGGCACAGAGCAGCCTGCCTTGACAGCCTTCACGAAGGGCCAGTCCTCGTCATGGGCCTGTTTAACGATCTTCGGATCCATGGCCTTGATATGGACATAGGAGATCCGTTCGGGGTAGTCGCGGATCAGCGCGGCGTTGTCTGCCATGCCGTAGACGATGTGGCCGGTGTCGAGGCAGAAGCCCACGTACTCGGGGTCGGTGGCCTGGAAGATGCGGTCGATATCCTCGCGGGTCTCGATGTGGGAGTCGCCGTGAGGATGCAGGACCAGCTTCAAGCCGTAGTCCTCCTTCATGATCTTGCCCAGCCGGTTGGCGTTGTTCACGTACAGGTCCCAGGCAGCGCCGTCGAGGTGACGGACATCGGTGAACTCGCCGGTGTGCTCGTCGCGGAACATGGGTGG
>JBHAEB010000234.1:0-13790 GCA_041855345.1 Arachnia sp.
AAGGTGTGGTTGGTGATGTAGCTGGAGAACGCGGCAAAAGTTTCTTCCGGGGTATCGCGTTGCAGGTTAGCGATGTGGCCTTTAGCGGCGTTCCAGACATGTTCGATCGGGTTGTGGTCTGGCGCGTAGGGTGGCAGATAGATTGGAGTGATGCGTTCCAGGGCCTGACCGGTCTCATATAGATCGGTGACTTTCTTGGAGTGGTGGAAACCGGCGTTGTCTAGCACGACCGCGATCCGATCGCTTGTGGTGTCTTGTTGCAGCCGGTGGAGAGCGTGAATGATTTCTTCAGCATTCTGGTTCCCTTCGAGTGGGTACAGCTTCACCTTCTTGCTATTCAAAGACAACGCACCGAAGAACGACTGGGCTGCCCTCTTCCGGTCGACGTAGAGTTTCGTGCGCTGGCCTCGCGGGAGCCACATCCTCCTGGTCTCGGCCTCGTGCTCTACCCTCACCTCGTCTCCGGTGTACACCTCCCAGCCTTGATCCAGCAGCTCGGCGACTTGGGTGTTCATCTGGGCCATGCGCTGGGGGATCGCGGTTTCGTTGCGTCGTTTGTCGTACCGGTTGGGCAGCTTGAAGCTCATGCCGCAGAACTTGATGAATTCTGAGGACCGCACCCCCTCACCAACCCAACACGCCAACTACCCACACCCGCCCCACGCTCAAGTCAGAAGAGCCGGATATGTCGGAGTTAGCCTTCGTTCATCAGCTCAAATCGCTCGACGGCGCTGAATGACACTGTGCGCGACGACTGTTCAAAGCTCCTCCCATTGAACATCTGGGTATCTTCCACCTGTCTGTGCAAAGTAAATAAGGCTCTTGAGACCCTGATCCCAAGGCACGATTGAAGCCCCTGGAAGCTCTGTTAGGTCTTTTACGCTTCCTGGGATGTAGTCCTTAAAGACCACCATCTCGGTGTTGGCAGGATCGCCAATTGAGGCGGACATATCGCCGTTGTCATCGATGTAATAGATTGCACATCGGTCACCCTGGATGAAGACCCTTAAGGAAGGGTCATTGCGGTCGCCGAACCACAGGTATACGCGGTTGGCGCCATCATAGTAACGCCTCGTGATAAGCTCTCGAAGCGTGGTCATATCCGGCACTTTCATCTCGGATATCTCGAAATCTTGAAACCACAATTCGTCAAATATGGCAGCCTCCATTTACACCAAATCCCCAATGGGGATTGCTCGAGCAGGTTGATATCCGATGCATTCGCTAGACCCAATCCCGTGATTGGTCAAGCCAAAAGCTAACTTCAACCATATATTAGTCGGTGCAACATCACGCCCAGCCTTCCACATATGGGCTCTTCGTACTTGAGCGTGGGGTAGGGGTGGGTTGAGCGCGTGTTGGGTTGGTGAGGGGGTGCGGTCCTCAGAATTCAACGGCAAGGGCAACCTCACCCGCATCGTGAACGATCTGTCCTGGGCTGCCGCACTGGCGGTGTTGTCGTGGCTCGCCGACAACCTGGCACCGCGGACCGCCAAGCTCCGGGAGAGCCGCAGGAGAACAGTCCGAGCCGAAGCCAACCGGCAGATTCACCCAGCGACGATCTCGATGGGGATCCCGACGGCCTCATACGTCGCGCGGGCCCTGGCGTCGCGCGTCGCCAGTGTTGCGCCACACTCGCGAGCGGCCAAAGCCACTAGGCCGTCGTAAACCGCGTCGCCAGCCAGACCGGCATCGGCCAGCACCCGATGCGCGCACTCCGCAACTGCGGGCCGCAGCGAAAAGGATCCCTCGAACATCGAATCGATAAGCCGCACGGCGTCTTGTGGGCGCAGCCGCGCATCCCCTGGAAGCCTGGTCAACACCGCGTAGGTCTCAACCAGAGCGTGCCCACTCAGACCGAGCACCCGCCCCCGCGCCCAGGCACGAACAGCCTCGTGCCCCGGATGGGACCCACACAACAGCGGCACGGCGACACTCGTGTCGACGAGAACGAGACTCACCGACGGCCCGCATCGATCAGAGCAAACACCACGTCGTCGGTGACCGGTTGGTCCGACACGGCGACGAGCCCCCCGTCGGGCGCCTCCACCACGCGAGCGGTCCGCCCCCCAGGAGTGATGTGCAGCCCGCCGTTGTAAGGGGAGATATCAACAGTGCTGCCGGGCATGATGCCCAGCGAGTCGCGCAAGGCCTTCGGCAGCAAAAGCCGCCCGCCGGAGTCAATCCTCGCCTTCATGGGACCAGGCTACCAGCGAGTTCCCACCAAACCATGAATACACAAACCTGTAGCCATATACGTGGAAGTTCCGCTCAGACAAGACCCAACTTAGGACCATGACAAGAAACGGCACCATGCCGATAAGCAAGACCTCGACACCCACAACAGCGACCCCCAGACGATCAACGGCCTCATCGAATCCGCTCGCCGCATCGCCAGAGGCTTCCACAATCCCACAACCACCGCCTCCGCATACTCCTCACCGGCGACCACCTCCACATCTGACCCCACGCCCAAGTACGAAGAGCCCCATATCCGGGGCTGCGGAGTCATTGGCGGGGGGAGTCCGCGTCTTGGGATCAGCTGTCCCCATATCCGGGGCGGCAGAACACGCGGAGCGCCAACAACAGCGTCACAGTCAGCCAAACAATCAAGCCCAACACCGACAGACCCCATTTGAGAAGGGAACCATCCAATGCGGTCGGGACTTGCAGCGCCGCCATGAGCACTGCCCCCAGACTCATCCGGCTCAAAGTCATCATGATCTCCCCCGCTGCGCCAGGCAGCGTCGCGGAAACCAGTCCGAGGCCAACCGGCAACACGAAGAGCAAAGTCATGCCCACCGCCACGATCACAGCGCCACGTTGCAACCAGGCGGCACCTGCGTGAGCCAGCGCCACCAACGAACAACTCAACACCACAGCCACCAACGTAGAAGGCAGAGTCTCCAAGTCGAACCGCAATGTGGTTAAGGTTAGGGCGCTCGCCACCCCCAGTACGGCAGTGGCGATACCCAGCAGCAGAGACACCAGCAGCCACGAACACACTCGGGCCGCAAATAGCAGCCCGCTACGCGGCACCAGGTACTTGGAGGTAATGATGACCCCGCCCGTAATCTCTCGCGGAACATAATGACACGCCGCTAGGCTCAGGATGAGAGAAACCACCATGGCTCCGCTAGTCAAGACATCAACGAACGTGACCGGAGTTGCAGCCTGCAGATTCTCGTCCCGAGATAGCAATGCGGTAATCACCCCAGCGGCACACCCCAGCACGCCTGCCACAACTATCCAAACGCGAATTCCACCTGGCGCCCATAGTTTCAGCGTCTCAGCAGAAACAACAGTCCTGAAGGTTTGCGGGCGGACCATATCGAGCCTTCTTGCATCAACTAACTTAGTCACCGTACTACCCCTTGATCTCTGGACCGCTTCCACCGACGCCGACCTGCTCAAAGTAGACATCCTCCAGACTCTTGGTTCGACGTGCCAAGGACGTAAAAGGAAGGGCACTTCGCCCCAGAATCGCAGCAATCTGATTGGTTGACACACCAAGGATTTCGACTGCGCCGTCGATCATTCTGACGGTTAAACCACTGGATTGCAGTTCAGAAAGCATGTCCTGGGGATGTGGAGTGTGAACGATGACAGCCTCAGCAGTCTCTGACTGGAGATCGTCCAGGCTGCCGCTACGGGTCACCTGTCCTTGTTGGATCATCACGACATCGTCAGCGACCATCTCTAACTCACTCAACAGGTGGGACGACAGTAGGACACACCGCCCATCCTTAGCTGCCCCCCGCAGATAATCCCGCAACCACCTCACTCCCCCGACGTCGAGGCCGTTGACTGGTTCATCCAGCACAAGATTTTGGGGTTCGCCCATAAACGCAGCAGCCACTCCCAAACGTTGCCTCATCCCGAGGGAGTACTCCACGGTTCTTCGATCGGAGGCTTCCGCCAGCCCAACGCTGTTCAGGTAGTGATCCCCATGCTCCCGGGGCACCCCAAGTAGATCTGCTGTATATGCGAGATAGCTTCGACCAGTCATCGCTACGGGAGTGTGTTGTGGCCCAAGATAGGCCCCTAGGGCCTTACCCGGGTTGATTGCATTCCGGTAGGGTTGACCGTCCACTCGGGCCGCTCCGGAGTCGGCAGGCAAAAGCCCGAGCAAAATCTTGAAAGTTGTGCTCTTGCCCGCTCCGTTCGGTCCAACAAAACCGGTGACTCGGCCGTCCCGCGCTGTAAAGGACACTGCTTCAAGCACGGGCTGATCCCGAATGATTTCGAAACAGCTTCAAACTCAATCATTACCCTCGGCTCCCGTCGGTTGGTCACGATTTGCGCTTCCTACGAGCTGGTTGCTCAACTCAGTGTTGGGATCTCCTGTACGCACAAGGCAGCGACGACTGAATTTTGAATGCGCCCACCCGATCAGAGTCAAATTCGCCCAAGGAAATCCAGGTAAACTGCGCTCCACCACCAGCGTTACAGCAACCTTTCGATGGGCTATCGTCCGACGCGCCAGCCCCACATCCGACCAGACGATCGTCTCGTCATTAGGAAGAACCGAGACCCGCGCGCTCAGATACCGCAGGAACACTGTCACGGCCACCAGCGCCAACGCCGCAGAGCCGATCGCCACCCAGGGGGTAAAGCGCCAAAGCAACACTTTCAGTAATAAATGAAGCGACAGCAGCGGGCTGCTGTGGGGCGCGTCTGACTTGCCCAATCACCGGTGAGCTACGCCGGACAAACCATACCGTCTTTAGTCGGGTTAACACGACCTGACCTTTAGTCGGGTTAACCCGACCTGAGCATTTGATGGCCTAGACGTCGACCATGCGACTCTTACGGGCACCGTGACGGGCTGGGACGAGGGCGCGTCCTCGGCACAGATGATCTCGCGCGTCCGGGAACGGCGCCCCTCAACCCGCCTAGGTCGAACTGTGATCATGATCAATGCACGCGATCTCGGTGGCCACCAGTAGGGGTGGCGGCTCGGGTGATTGTCGGATCCGACGGCAGGCCCCCTGATGTGGGCGGATCCTTAGCATCCAGCGGTGGTAGCTGGGCGCGAGGTTCTGAGACCCGCACCCAGTCCAGCTGCAATCAGCTCGCGTTGTTACGCAACTGCGCGATCGTCGGGAACACCTTTCGCAGCGCCGGGTAGAGCGCCCCATGGGCTTTGGCTGCCTTCTTGTAGATCTTCTTCAGGTGCGGCTGTGGCTCGACGGTGTGGGAAACCCGACTCATACGGGCAGCGGTCTGCTTCACATCTGAGGTGCCGTCGGCCCCAACCGCGGCCGCGCCCAGGATGGCTGCTCCCAGGCAGGTGGTCTCCGGCTCGGCGCACACGTCGATGGGGCGTTGCAGCGCGTCGGCCAGGATCTGGGTGAACAAGGGCGACTTCGCGCCACCGCCCATCACGACCAGCCGCTCGACGGGGGTGCCGGTGGCCTTCTCTACACGCTTGAGCGAGAGTCTCTCCTCCAGGGCGAGACCCTCCAGCAGGGCCCGATACAGCTCGGGTACACCGTGGGTGTCGGAGAACCCGACGAAAGCGCCTCGGGCCTCGGCGTCCCAGTATGGGGTTTCCGCGCTGGTGAGATAGGGCAGGAACTGCACTCCCCTGGCTCCGGGTGGCACCTCGGCGGCCAGGTCGTTGAGTCGCGGCTCGATGGGGCCGTCGGCGGGGTCCATCCCGGAGATCCGGTCCCGGAACCACGCGATGCACAACCCGCCCGAGCTGAGCAGCGCCTCCAAGGTGTAGCTGCCCGCAATCGGGCTAGACAGGGTACGAAACGCCCGGGAATACAGATACTTCTCCGAGTGGATACCCATGGTCATGGAGGTGCCCAGGCTCAGATATGCCCGCGACGCCGTCGTGACGTTCGCGCCCAGCCCCGCGGATTGCCCGTCGCCCGCCCCAGCCACGACGGGGAGGTCCCGCGGCAGCCCCAGGTCCTCGGCCACCTCATCGGTCACCGCCGCCATGATGCTGCCTGGCGGGCGCAACTCGGCCATCTGGTCCACCCGAAGACCCGCCAACTCCAGCAGCCGGGTCGAGTAACTGAAGGAACCCATGTCCAGCACGGCCATCGGGTCGGCCGTCGCCCAGCTGGTAACCCACTGACCGGTGAGCTTGTGAGTGAGATAGGCATGAACCTCCACCACCTTGGCGGCGGCCCGCATGACCTCAGGCTCACGCTCGGCAAGCCAGATCATCTTGTAGAAACTGGGGGTGGTCGACGGGGGTTTGCCGGACAATGCATGCACCTGATCGTTTCCCACGCGGGCGATCTGCTCGCCGGCCCGGGTGTCGAGCCACAACACAGCAGGTCGTAGGGGCTTGTCATGCTCGTCCAGCAACACGAAGGATTCACGTTGATGGGTCATGCACATCGCCAAAATGGGATGCTCGGAGCCAAGCTTGGCGGTGACCTCACGGATGGACTCAGCGGTAGCACGCCACCAGTCTTCGGCGTCTTGCTCCTGCCACCCAGGCTTCGGTGTCAAGCGGGGATACTCTCGTCGAGCTTCCACGACGGTACGCCCAGCCAGATCGAAGGCAATGGCTTTGGTAGCGGTGGTGGAAGAATCGAGGGCGAGGATCACGGGGGATGCGGTCATGGCGGACTCCTAACGGGCTGTCGGCAACGCTGCCTGAATGACGACCTCAAGGGGGGCTCCCTGATGCACGACAGCATAGATGGCGTTGAGGAGCGGAAAAGCTGAATTCGCATCCGAATGACGCTCGGCAATGAACTGAATGGCGAGCTTCACCGCCGCCACCCCCTCCACCGTCTGCTCGGCGGCCACCATCTCGGCCAATGCCTCGTCAGCGGCCTGCCCCGCCCCGAGACGCGAGCCGTAGACCTTGTTGCGGCCGGACAGCCCGGTCACTTCCAGGTCGCCGGCCCCGGCCAGCCCCAGCACAGTCCAGGGATCGGCGCCATCAGCCTCCAGCAAGACACGTAGTTCCGCGAGGGCTTGGGCGAAGATGGCCGACTTAAGGTCGTGATAGGGCTGACCGCCATTCTCGGCCAGGCCGTCGGCGGCGCCGAGGGCGATGGCATAGACATTCTTCAACGCCGCGCACAGCTCCACCCCGTCGCGGTCGGTGGTGGCGGCGACCCGGTAGGCGGGGGTGGTGGCCATGGCGGCCCAGGACTCTGGGGCCTCGAGGGCACCGAAAATCGGGGCGGTGGGGCGGCGCGCGGCCACCTCGTTGGCCTTGCAGGGGCCGCCAATGGCGACGATGGACAGGCGACGCCCGGCCTCGGCCAGGACCTGGTTCATCACCTGCGGCAGCAGCTCAATCCGGCCCTGATTGTCTGGGGCGAATCCCTTGGAGGTGATCCAGATGGCCTCGACACCAGCCAGATGCGGGGCCGCGAGCCGGGTGATATCAATCACACCCACGGAGGACACCGCCAACACGACCACTCGGGCCCCGTCGAGGGCTTCGGCAAGCTGTGGGTAGCGGTAGGCGGTTACTTGGTTGGGCACCGCGACGTTGGTGCGTGGGTGTGGGCGACCGGCTTCGATGGCGTCGATGAGGTGGTCGTCGAGGTGGGTGCCCCACAGTCGCACGTCGAATCCGGCGTCGAGTAAGGGGGTGGCGATGGCGGAGCCCATGGCCCCGGCGCCCAGGATGGTGATCGTGCTCATGTTCACTCCTTCGTGGCAACGGCCTATAGCGCCATGTCTACCACGGCCCGCCCGGTGATCAGCCCCTCATGAAGATCGTGGTAACCCTGCTGAACATCGGCCAACGCATAGCTGCGGGTGACGATGTGTCGGTAGTCGATGACTCCGGCGGCTGCCATCCGCACCACCTCAGGCAGATCGCGACGGGTCAACGCACCATAGGAGCCGACGATCGACTGGGAGCGACGAACCGTGCGGTTGATCTCCACCTCGGCCTTCTGCACCCCGGCCCCCAATCCAATAGGAACCATGCGACCACCATCACGGACCACATCAAGGGCAGTCAGCCAGGTTTGGGGGCGGCCCAGGACCTCGAAGGCGACATCCACGCCCCGACCGCCAGTGATCTCCATCACGGCCTCGCGGGCATTGGTGGTCGCGGAGTTCACGGCGTGGGTGGCTCCCAGACCTTTAGCCGCCTCAAGCTTGTCATCGGCAATATCGACGGCGATGATCTGCCTGGCCCCGAAGGCCTTGGCGATCTGGATGACATTGGACCCAACCCCACCGGTAGCCACGACGGCAACGGTTTCCCCATAGCGCAGGTCGGCGCCGCGTCGCACCGCGCCATAGGCCGTCATCGCCGCACAGCCGAGAATCGCACCGGCGACGGGGTCCACCTCGTCGGGCAGCTTGGCTACGGATGTGGAAGGGATGACGCAGTACTCCGCCAGCCCACCCATGGAGTACATCCAGATCGGGTCTCCATTGAGGTCGAAGAGCCGGGTGGTGTCGTCGTAGAGCCTGCCCTTGAGCCGGTTGAGGTTGAAGAACGGGCCGCACAGATCGTCGCGACCTGCCGCACAGGACTCACAGCGACCGCAGGGCATGAGGAAACCCCCAGCCACCCGATCTCCGACGGTCACATTGGCGTATTCATTGTGGGGGCCCATCTCCACGACCACGCCTGCCACCTCGTGCCCCAGCACACAGGGCGTGGGGAAGGCGATCGCACCGCCGATCACGTGCAGGTCGGAGTGGCACATGCCGCAGGCTGAGACCTTGACCAGCACCTCCCCTTCTTTGGGATGCGGGGTGCGGACGGTTTCGACTTGTAGCCCAGTGTCAACCCCACGCAGCACTGCAGCCTTCATGGTCTCGGGAATTTGTAGGGACATACTGTTCAGCTCCTTTGCCGATCCCCCATGGCTTCCTCATCTAAGGGTAGGCAGAGTGTCTGATTTTGTCCAGACATTTCTTGGATAATCATTCAGCCGACGGCATGACTTCGCCGGGACCGGATCCAGGGCGGATCGCGAGTCCCGGCGAGGGTCAGGGGTGTGATCAGAATGTGGTTCGGCCGGTCACGACGGGGACCTCATGCCAGGTGCCGTCGGCTGCGGAGGCTACGGCAGCCTCATCGATCTCGGCGGCGGCCCAGCCGTCAGCCGCTGAAGGAGCGAGTTGCTGACCGGTGAGCACCGACTCGATGAACTGGGCGGCCTCGACCGTCTTCATATCGTCGAAGCCCATCGAGGTACCTGCTCCCGGCTGGAATCGGCTGAACTGCGGGAACTCCGGCCCAGCCATGACTCGGGTATAGCCCTGGAATTCCTGGTCGCGCCCCGCGCACACCAGCAGGTCATTGAGATGCTCGAAGTTCCAGCGCAGTGACCCCTCGGTGCCATAGACCTCGATGATGTACTCGGCCCTGGGACCAACGGCCACCCGGCTGGCCTCCATCGTCGCGACGGCACCTCCCTCCAGCCGGGCAAGCACCGCCACCCAGTCCTCATTCTCGACAGCACCCAGCTCATCGGAGACCTCCCAACCAGAGTGTCCGATCCCAACCTTGGTGGGAATCGGACGCTCGGGGATGAACTGCGCCGACGTCGCCGTTACTGCCTCAATTCGTCCCACCAGGTACTGCACCAAGTCAGCGCCGTGGCTCAACAGATCCCCGATCACCCCGGATCCGCCCTTGTCGCGGCTGTGTCGCCAGGTCAGTGGACCCGACGGCGAGGAGCCATAGTCTGCAATCAGCCAACACCGAACGTTGGTGACCCGCCCGATCCGGCCGTCGCGAATGAGCTGTCGAGCCCGTTCGATAGCGGGGGTGTGCCGGTAGTTGAACCCGACGGCGGTCACCAGCCCGGCCGCCTCGGCTGCCTCCGCGATCTCCCGAGACTGCTGGGCCGAGACTCCCATCGGTTTCTCGATCCAGAACGGTTTGCCCGCCGCGATCGCGGCCAGCGCGATCTCGTGGTGCAGGAAGTTCGGCGAGCAGATGCTCACGGCGTCGATCTCTGGGTCGGCCAGCAACTCACGGTAATCGGCATAGGCGCGTTCGAAGCCCAAGGCCGCGACGGCCTCCTCACGGGCCGCCTCGACGGGGTCGCAGGCGGCTACCAGCCGCACCGTGGCCCCCAGTTCCTGGTAGCGCTCTGCCAGGGCTCGGTAGCTGCGTGAGTGCAGCCTGCCCATCCACCCGAGACTGATGACCCCCACACCGATCCGCTTGCTCATGTTGTTCTCCCGTATCCAAGGACCGCCCTCTATGGCAACCCACATGTCTGAACATACCAAGAGTGCCCACTGAGGTTCCCTCACCACAGCCAACACCGGTCGCACCGGCACCCAACGACGGGGAACTCACCGTCATCGGGCGTGGACAAGGACATTCGAAAAAGCAGCACTTCACCTGTCGACGAAATATGGCTGAAACCACCCGTCCGACTGGCACGCGAGTTAATGTAAATCACTCAGTTGCGCAGGAGGAAACCTATGAGGTCTGGAAGGGCTTTCTTGATCTGGCTGGTCCCAGGTATTGCCGTCGCACTTGGCCTGATTTCCCTGCTGTCTATCGGGGTGTATCTCGTCATCTTCGGAGTTGCCCTGGCGGTATTCGCGGCGTTCAAAACCCAGGGTAGGGGCATCGGTGGCGCCCTGGTGGGAGCCGGCTTAGTTTCGCTGTATGGCGCATATCTTCAATACCCGGGCCCCGGGGAAATCTGCATACCAGAACCGATCGGAAACGGCATCCACTGCGAAGTAAACCTCGATCCCATCCCCTTTCTCATCGGAGGGTGCATTGCGGTGGCGCTGGGCGCCATGGTCCATCTGTGGTCCGTCAAACGTCAGGGTGTCGTGAGATAGCTTTGAGGCGCTCCCCCTGAAAAAGGGCGGCATCGCGGCTCCCCCACAAGAGCGCAGATGATCCCTGCGAGTTCCGCCCTTTCCCTCATGAGAACGACCCTTGGGTGACATCACTGCCGTCGAATGGGCCACGTTCTGCCCCGACCCACATGAGGACGGTCATGTGATTCGCGCTACCAATTCTGGCTCTCAGGAAGCGACCCCCACCGTTACTGCGACTTTCTCATGGGTTGCTGGGGGCAAGATCCCATGGAAGATGTCTTTACCTACTCGCCGACTCTCCCACCCGCGAACTCAGCTGCCCCCAAACCCACGACATGCCCAAGGACGCCACTCTCAGGGATAGAACCCCCACCTTCGCTACGGCTTTCCCATGGGTTGCTGGGGGCATGACCCTATGGAAGACGTCCCTCCCTACTCGCCGACTCTCCCACCCGCGAACTCAGCTGCCCCCAAACCCACGACATACCCAAGGACGCCACTCTCAGGGATAGAACCCCCACCTTCACTGCGACTTTAGATAGGCGCCATCGAGTGATTGACAGGACAAATGGCCCTATCTAATCTTGGTGGTGCCCAAAGATGCGCTTGAAAGGACGGCCATGGCCGACAAATCCCGCAACCCCGACCCCCGATACAGCAAACTCACCATCGGCGTGTGCCCAGACCAGTGGGGAGTTTGGTTCCCTGAAGATCCGCTGCAAATCCCCTGGGAGAAGGCCCTGGATGAGATGGCCGAGGCCGGTTTCTCCGTGATGGAGACCGGACCCTTCGGTTACTTCCCCACCGACCCGAAACGCCTATCCGAGGAGATGGGTAAGCGCGGGTTCCGCGTCGTCGCCGGCACCGCCTGGGGCATCCTGCACCAGCCGGAAGCTTGGGACGCCACCGAGAAACTGTTCCGCGCGGTCGGTGAGACCCACGCCGCGGTCGGCGCCGAGTACGTCGTCCATCTGCCACCCATGTTCCGCGACGAGCACACCGGCGAGTTCACCGATGTCCGCCACCTCGACGGCCCAGCCTGGGAGCTGTACGTCAACAACGCCAACCGACTGGGCAAGATCATGAAGGAGGACTACGGCCTCAAGCTCGTCCTCCACCCCCACGGCGACTCCCACATCGAGACCCGCGAGGACATCGACCGGATCTTCCAGGCCACCGACCCCGAGTACGTGGGCTTCTGCCTGGATACCGGTCACATCGTCTACGGCATGGCCGACAACGCCGCGCTGATCCGCGACTACCCGGAGCGCATCTCCTACGTCCACATCAAGGCCATGGACCCGAAGCTGGTCAAGCAGGCCCATGACGAGGACTGGCCCTTCGTGAAGGCAGTCAAGGCTGGCTGCTCGGTGCCGCCGCCGGAGGGCGAGCCGGACATGGTGGAGATCGTCGAGGCGCTAGCCGACCTGGACAAGGAGCTGTACGTCATCTGCGAGCAGGACATGTACGGCTGCGACCCGGCCTATCCGCTGCCGAACGCCATCAAGGTCCGCGAGTACCTGGCCTCCATCGGCCTCGGCGTGAAGTGAGGCCTGAGATGACCCTTCGTATCGGAATGATCGGCCCTGGCGGCATGGGCCAGGCACACATCGAGCGCATCCACACCGTCATCGCGGGCGGTCGGGTCACGGGCGTGGCCGACGTGAACCTGGACAACGCTAAGGCTGTAGCCGAGCGCATCGGCGCGACGGTGTACGCCACGGGCGCCGAGCTGATCGCCTCCCCCGACATCGACGCCGTGATGATCTGCAGCTACGGCCCCGTCCACGAGCCCGACGTCATCGCCGCGATCGAGGCGGGCAAGTACGTGTTCTGCGAGAAGCCCCTGGCCCCGACAGCGGACGCCTGCGTGCACATCATGGAGGCCGAGCAGAAGGTAGGCAAGAAGCTGGTCACGGTCGGCTTCATGCGCCGCTTCGACGCCTCCTACCAGGAGATGAAGCGCCTACTGGACGACGGCGAGGTCGGCGAGGCTCTCATGGTGCACTGCGCCCACCGCAACCCGACGGTGCCCGAGTTCTACACCTGGGACATGGCCATCAACGACACCGCCATCCACGAGATTGACACCATGCGGTGGCTGCTGGGCGAGGAGTTCGTCTCCGCCCGCGTCGACAAGCCGAAGAAGACCTCGCTGCGCTTCGAGCACCTGCAGGACCCGCTGATCCTCATCCTGACCAGTCAGTCCGGCGTGCGCGTCGATGACGAGATTTTCGTCAACTGCCAGTACGGCTACGACATCCAGTGCGAGCTGGTCGGCGAGAAGGGCGCGGTCAAGCTCGGCGACCAGGAGCTGGTCGTCCGCGCCGACGCGCTGGGCCGTCGGAACCGGCTGACGATGGACCACAACCAGCGCTTCGGTGCCGCCTTTGTCACCGAAGTGCAGCAGTGGATCACCGCCGTGACCGAGGACCGCCACACTGGCTCCTCCAGCTGGGACGGCTACGCCGCTGCGGTCGTCTGCGACGCCGGGGTCAAGGCCCTGACCGAGGACGGCGAGGTGGCCATCGAGATGATGGCCAAGCCCGCCCTGTACGCCTAAGGAGACGCACCATGGTCAAGATTCTGCTCGATCCGAGCATGTACCACCCCCAGCTGAGTGTGTCGGAGGAATGCCAGAAGGCCGCCGACCTCGGGTACCAGTACATCGAGCTGTCGCCGCGCGCCGACTGGCACGAATGGCACCACTATCCCAAGGTCGACGACCTGGAGATCTCCCGCGTCAAGAAGGCCATGGCCGCTACCGGGGTCAAGATCGAAACCTTCAACCCGGTGTTCAACTGGTCCTCTCCCGACGAGCAGGAGCGACAGGCACAGGTGCGCAATTTCCGGCGCCTGTTGCAGATCGCCGACGCCCTTGAGGTGCCGATGATCGCCACCGAGTACTCGGGCGATCCGAACCGAGCCCTGGCCAGTGAACACCAGTTCTACAAGTCGATCGAGGAGCTGATCCCAGACTTCGAGCGCTACGGCATTGAGTGCGTCGTCGAGGCCCACCCGTACGACTTCGTCGAGACCAA
>JBHAEB010000235.1:0-7351 GCA_041855345.1 Arachnia sp.
ATGCAGATCGCGGCGGCTTGGGGTAACACGACAGTCCGCATCGCCTGCCAGCGAGTCATCCCCAGACTGAGTGCCGACTGCTGTTGAATCGGTTCGACAGCGCCCAAGCCGCTGCGGATCGTCTCTGTCATGAACCCACCACCGAGGAAGGTCAGCCCCACGACAGCGCATAGTTCACGTTCCAACATCACCCCAAGTTTGGGCAGCCCGTAATAGAGGAAGAACAGCTGCACCAGCAGCGGAGTATTGCGCGACAATTCCACATAGGCTGCAGCCAGGTGCCGCAGCAGCGGCACCTTCAACTGGATGAGCGTCGCGCAGCCAATACCCACCAACAATGCCCCGACGATGCCCCACAGCGCCACGCGAATGGTCAAGACGGCGGCTTGGGCATAGACGGGCGCCGAGGCGAAGACGATCTCCCAGTTCAGAGCTGGCCGCCTTCAACAACAAGGTCATCGGCAGCAACAGCCTCACCGTAGACCGGGCGCAGGGTTTGTTCGAAGTTGGCATGGAAGAACTGTTCCTTGCCCAAGGTCACGAGGTGTTCATTCAACCAGGTCAACACCGTGGTATTGCCCTTGGTCACTGCCCCAGCGATAACATCAACCTGTCCAAGGTCCGTGATGGCCGCCGTGAACCCGTCATTTGTCGCCGCCCAGGCGAGGGCCTCAGTGTTATCGGTGATCCAGGCGTCCCCTCGGCCATCGGAAAGGGCGCTGCTGGCTTCGGTGTACTGATCGTATTTCTGCGCCTGCTTATCGGGATAGGTCTGGTCCACCCAGGTCTCGGCCGTGGTGCCTTTAACGACGATCAGCTCTTTGTCTGCCAATTGGGCCTCGTCGGTGATCAGTGCGTCATCGGGGGAAACCACCCCCAAGGCCACCTTCATATAGGGGTTGCTGAAGTCAACCTTCTCGGATCGTTCCGGGGTGACAGTGAAATTCGCCAGAATAATGTCGACCTTCGCGGTTTCGAGGAACTCGACGCGGGAAGCAGCCTCGACTGGAATGTATTCGACGGTGGCACCAAGGTCAGCACCGATGCGATCACCGTAGACGATGTCATAGCCGGCGTAATTGCCATCGGCGTCCACATAACCGAATGGCGCTTTGTCACTGAAAACGCCGATACGCACGGTGGCGGAGGACTGAATCTCGGCCAAAGTCCTGAAGGCACTGGAACCGGTGGCGCCTTGGGATGCCGATGGGCTGGGCGAAGGACCGGAGCAGGCGGTAGCGCCCAGTACTAGGGAGGCTGCGGTGCCGACTAAGAGTTGACGACGGTTCAGGGACATGATTGCTCCTCGTAGGGGGATACGGGTGCCCTACGCGCAGGCGACGATTCAGTGGAGTCGCTGCGCACCATAGGGCAGCGAGGACCTGGCTGAGGTTTCGACGGGATGGGTCTATGCCGACTACGACTCAGCTCAGGCGGTCACACCGGCAGGCAGAGGCGGTAAAGTGCGCGCCAAGCTGCATCATGCGGGGGTGCTCCATGGCTCGGACCTTAGGTGGCCGAGCATCCCACGTCAAATCCAGCCAGATGGGATTAAGCAGCCCGCGAGTTGATCACAACGTCTCTCGAAGCGCCTGCAGCCGGGCTAGGCTCACCTCGCGTCCCAGAATCTCCATGGACTCAAACAGCGGCGGGGAGACCTTCGCCCCGGTGAGGCCCACCCGTAGCGGTCCGAAAGCAAACTTAGGTTTAATGCCCAACCCTTCGACCAATTTGGCACGTAACCCAGCCTGAATGGCCCCAGCCTCGAAGGGCACCTTGGTCAAAATCTCCAAGGACGCATCCAAGACCTCAGCGGCGTTGTCAGGCAAGGATGCACGGGCCTCGTCAGTCACCTCGACGTCTTCGGTAAACAGGAAACCAAGCTTCGGTAGTGCATCACCCAGCAGCACCATACGTTCACTGACTAGCGGCACGGCCTGGCGTAGCACGGTCAGATCGATGCTGTCGTCGAAATCACCGCGCTCGCGATGGAAGGCGACGATCCGCTCGGTCAACTCGTCGACGCTGAGTGTGCGGATGTAATGACCGTTGAGCCAATCCAGTTTCTTCACATCGAAGATCGGGCCGGTGGTGTTGACCTTGCTCCACGAGAAATGCTCGACAAAATCCTCAAAGCTGGCGACCTCGGAGTCGTCGTCAGCTGGCGGGTAACCCAATAACTGCAAGAAATTCCGTACTGCCTCGGGTAGATAGCCTTGCTCCCGGAACCACATCAGCCGGGCGGCTGGGTTGCGGCGTTTGGAGATCTTCGATTTATCGGGGTTTCGGAGCAGCGGCATATGCGCGTACTGCGGTTCTGGGAAACCCAACCAGCGATACAACAACAGGTGTTTCGGGGTGGAACTGATCCATTCCTCGCCTCGAACCACGGTGGTGATGCCCATCAGGTGATCATCCACGACCACCGCCAAGTGATAGGTCGGGAATCCGTCGGCTTTGAGAATCACCTGGTCATCAGGGAATGGGGCTTTCACAGTGCCGCGGATGATGTCGGTGAAGGTCAGCGGCGCATCCTCAGGGATAAGCATGCGCACCACCGGGGTTTCGGAGAAACCAGGCAACTGGGAGCGCTCCTCGCGGGTCTTGCCCAGGCATAGCCGGTCATAGCCAGTCTTGGCGGCCTTGCTGGCCTCCTGTTCCTTGCGCAGCTCCGTCAGCCGTGCCGAAGAGCACCAGCAGTAGTAGGCGTGCCCCGCTGCGATCAACTGCTCGACGAAGGGTCGGTAGGTTTCCAACCGCTCGGACTGCCGATAAGGGGCGTAGTCCCCCCCGACATGGGGGCCCTCGTCAGGAGCCAACCCCAACCAGTCCAAGGAGTCGTAGATCTGCTGCTCGCTGCCGGCCACCAGACGGTTCTGATCGGTGTCTTCGATCCGCAGCACAAAGGCACCACCCGTCTTGGCGGCCCAGGCCTTGTCGAATAGCGCCATGAACGCGGTCCCGACATGCGGATCCCCCGTCGGAGAGGGGGCGACACGAGTACGGGCAGGAGTCAGCTCAGTCATAGTGGGTTGATTCTATGCGGCCAGGCTGCGTCACGTCGCCCTGCTGTACTGGGCCCCACCTATGCTGATTGGTCGAGGGGTCGCGCAGTCGCCCTGCCATACCGGGCTCCCGCCAGCGCCTGGCATGCTGTGAGGGTGAGCCGCAACGACGAAGCCCGGGCGCTGAAAGCCAGCGCCAATCTTCCCCAGCCTGCCCAGGGCCCCTCCCCCATCAGCCGACATTTCACCCACTGGCTCGATGAGGTCTTTCGGATCCCTGGAACCCAGATTCGCTTCGGATTAGACCCGCTGCTGGCGGTGATTCCCTGGGCTGGCGCCACCGTCGCAACGACCCTGGGCTGCGTCGTGCTCATAGATGCACTCCGATTGCGGGTGCCGCTACCAGTGTTGATCAGGATGTGCACCAACTACGCCATCAACTGGGGGCTCGGTGCGCTACCTGTGATCGGCCCATTCTTCGATGCGGTGTGGCGTTCCAATGTCAAGAATCTGGCCCTACTGCGACGCACCATCAACAATCGTGACCGCGCCCGAAAGGCCAGTATCGCCTATTGGGTGAGTGCCTTGGTCCTGGTATTGGGTACCGTCGCCGCGATCATCGCCATCCCGGTGATCCTGCTGGTGTGGGGAATCTCTCTGCTGTGGCAAGCCTAGGCCCGTGTTGATACACGGCACCGCTGACCCGAGTTTGGCACTTCTCCTGGTCAGCGAACTGATCCGAAACTCCCCTGCCAGAAGGTCAATGACGGGACTTTCGGACACAAGAGCATCGCAGAGCCTCAGACTTCACACCCCGCGGCGGCCTGTCATCCGTTTGGCCAATCGCCCCTCGAATTCGCATTTTCAACGAGTCGTGTCAGATTTCGTTGTTATCGTTTGAAGGTGGTGGTGCAGCTCCATTCTGCATTCATCCACACTTCGGCTGGAAATTCTACGATAGGGGGTTTCGTGTCTTCTTCACGCCGACACACCCGACAACGCCGACGAACCGATCTCTCGTCGGTGAACGCACAAAACGACCTAGCAGTAGTCGACGATCTCGACCCCGAGGAACGTCGAGAAGCCATCCAGGGTCGTTATTCACCAACCCTGCTTTTAGTGGCGGTTTTCGCCTCGCTAGGCGTTTTAGCCTATGCCGGGTTCCTACTCAATCCTAGTTTCCGCGGCGACCTGATACCTTGGCTCATCGTTATCTCCTGCGAACTCATTCTCATCTTTCAGGCATCCATGGCCCTGTGGACCATGCTGTCAGGCTACGGACGCCAACCCAACTATCGATTCCAGGATGCCCAGGCTCGGCTATTCAAACCTGAAGTCAACGAGAATCTAGGTGTCACCGACGACCCGAGCCAGTGGCCGCTATTCCTCAACGGACGACAGATCGACGTGGACGTTCTCATCACCGTCTACGGGGAATCGTTGGACGTCATCTCCACCACAGTCCGCGCGGCCATGGCAATCCATGGTCGGCACACAACATGGATTCTGGATGATGGCGACTCCGACGAAGTACGCGACCTGGCCGCGAGAATGGGCTGCAACTACGTGCGACGCATGGGCAGCTCAGGAGCCAAGGCTGGCAATATCAACAACGCCCTTTCCGTGGCCAAGGCGGAGTTCTTCGTGGTTCTCGACGCAGACTTCGTAGCCAAGACCAACTTCCTGTACGAGACCATCCCCTTCATGGAGGATTCCAATGTGGCTTTCGTGCAAGCGCCACAGGTCTACGGGAATCTCAACAACATCGTGTCACGAGGGGCCGGCTTCATCCAGATGGTGTTCTACCGGTTCATTCAGCCCGGCCGCAACGAGTTCAATGCAGCCTTCTGCGTCGGCACCAACGTACTGTTCCGGCGTGCGGCCATCAAAGACATCGGGGGCATCTACACGCAGTCCAAATCCGAGGACATCTGGACCTCGATCCTGCTTCATGAGCGCGGCTGGCGCTCAGTATTCCAGCCGAAGGAACTAGCTGTTGGGGAAACCCCAGACACGATCGAAGCCTACAGCAAACAGCAACTCCGCTGGGCAACAGGTGGGTTCGAGATTCTGTTCACTCATAATCCCCTGAGCCCACGACGCCGCCTTCACATGGACCAACGGCTCATGTATTTCGTGACCTGCACATTCTATTTCACTGGAATCGCTCCCGGCCTGCTGATGCTAGTTCCAGTCATGGAGGTATTTTTTGACTTACGGCCAGTCACATTGGCTGTGAAATGGTACGAATGGGCATTGTTCTATCCCGGCTTTTACGTGATGCAGATCGTGCTAGCCGCAGTCATTGCAGGAACATTCAGATGGGAAGTTCTTTTGCTGGCCGCCAATTCCTTCCCCATCTATATCAAAGCATTCTTCAATGCCCTACTAAAGGTAGATACAAAGTGGTCTGTCACGGGAGCTACAGGAGCGGCCACCTCAGCATTCAACTTCATCATGGTCCAAGTCTGGGCTTTCGTTTTAATGCTCGGCACCTCGATAGTTTCTATTTACCGCGACATCCTCATGGGTCACATGAATGTAGCCACATTCTGGTGCGTGCTTAATTCAATCTTCTTAGGAGCATTCCTCGTCACCGCATTCCTTGAGGACCGCAACAAGAAGCGTCCCGCTCACAGCGGAGCAAAGCCCCAACACAGCCTCTCCCCTGCCGACGAGGAACGAGTCCTCGTCTCCGCCAGCAGCTCCGTCTTGGACGCCGAAGCTATTCTTCACGCCCAGCAAGCCAAGACCGTCCTGGCCGAAGATCCCGACACCATTCCGCGAAAGGGCTGACCCATGTCTTGGCTCAACCGTCTTAAGCTCCTGACCGGCATCATCGTCGTTCTGCTCATCGTGGGGCTACTCACTTTGCTGTTCAATCAACGTCAAAACCAAGTCGTCAGCCTTAACGCACACGTTGAGGCCCCCCGCACCGTCATCGCTTCCCCTTATGCCGGGGTAGTAACTGACCAGAAACACTCCCCCGGCGAATACGTGAATGCCGGCGACGCCTTGTTCACCATCAGCAGCGCTAGTCTCAAAGACTTGCTGGCCACCGGCACGGAGGTCAGCAGCACCGAGGGCTATGAGGTGAATCTCAACGCGGGCACCGTCACATTCGTAGCCACCATCGACGGCTATCTGGAGGAGTACACCGCCTACCAAGGCACCTTCGTTGGCAGTGGGGAGCAAGTCGCCACCATCGTCTCGCAGAAGAACAAGACCGTGCTCGCACGCTTCACCCTTAACCCGTCAGATTACGGCCGCATCGAAACCAACGGCCCGGTCAGTATTCACCTCCCGGATGGGCAGGTTGTCAACGGTAATGTACTGAGCGTGAAGATTGATGATGACGAGGCTGGGGGCGCGACCGTCACAGAGGTAACCGTTGTCAGTGAGGAGCTTCAAGCCGAGAATCTGGAACTGCTCACTCGACGCGGCACACCCGTAACGGCCATCATGAGTCTCCGGGATGATGGTCTATTGGCTGGGCCCACCGAGGCTCTTAGACAGTTCTTGGTACAGATCGGGCTGCGGTGAGGAATTATTTAACCCGTCCTTTAACCATCATCGTGCTGGCGGTGCTACTGATCTGCTTCCTGAGCATCCGTCCCCGCACATCTCAAGAGCCTGGACCGGTACCCACCAGCGATTTACCGGGTGAACAAGCAGCCCTGGACGGAGTCAGCCACATGGTGGGGAAGGACCTAAACCCGGCGCGTCTTGCAGAAGGGTTGGTTCCCCCCACCAATCGGTGGTTCTCTGGGCTCGTTTTCGGAGATGAACCCCTGCCGGTTTATCCCCTACCGCTGAGCTTTCAGCTGACTTCCACTGGTTTCACTTTTGGTCTTCCCGATGTACAGGCCACGGCCAACACTTTGACGGGTGGGCACAAAGCCGACGTTACGGTGACCATCCCCAATCTCCAGGGCTGGCGTGTGGTGGCTTATGACACGGCCACCGTAACTGTGGAGGCCTACGATGGCTCCGGGGCTATCGGACGGGTGGTCCTAGCCCAGGGATCACCGCAAATCACTTTTACCGCTTCTCAATCGGTGAGCGTCGACTACGGCGAGTTGGCCGAGAACTTCGCTGTAACCACCTCAGGATCGGACCAGGCTTCCCAAGTTCAGTTGGAGGCCGGGCAACACGCCACTTGGGTGGCCATCCCGGATGGCGCGTCTGCCGAAGATCTGGTGGCCCAAACGCACCCCATCACCTCGTCTAGCCTGGAATGGCGGGCGGGCGACCAGGAGGTATCCACCACCATTGGGTGGCAGACCGATGACGGATCCCCTGCCCTGGTGGCTGCTATGCCACACCAGTTGACGGAGGAGAACACG
>JBHAEB010000236.1:0-7908 GCA_041855345.1 Arachnia sp.
ATGCGAATGAGCTGGTTGTACTTTGCAACGCGCTCGGAGCGAGCTGGTGCACCGGTCTTGATCTGGCCACAGCCAAGTGCGACTGCCAGGTCAGCGATGGTGGTGTCCTCGGTTTCACCGGAGCGGTGAGACATCATGGTGCGGTAGCCGGCGCGGTGGGCCATCTCAACAGCGTCGATGGTCTCAGACAGCGAGCCGATCTGGTTGACCTTCACCAGTAGCGCATTGGCGGTGCCGGTCTCAATGCCGCGGGACAGCCGCTCGACGTTGGTGACGAAGAGGTCGTCGCCCACCAATTGGACCCGATCGCCGAGGCGATCGGTCATGGCCTTCCAACCATCCCAGTCTTCCTCGTTCAGCGGGTCTTCAATGGAAACCAGCGGGTAGGCGTCGACGAGTTCGGCGTAGTAGTCGATCATCTGCTGGGCGGTCTTGGTCTCGCCCTCAAACAGGTAGGCGCCGTCCTTGTAGAACTCAGAGGCGGCCACATCAAGGGCTAGGGCAACCTGAGCGCCAGGCTGGTAACCAGCCTTCTGGATAGCCTCTACGATCAGGTCGAGGGCTGCGCGGTTGGACTCAAGGTTGGGGGCAAAGCCACCCTCGTCGCCCAGCCCGGTGCTCAGCCCACGATCCTTGAGGACCTTCTTCAGGGCGTGGTAGACGCCAGCTCCCATCTCGACGGCCTGGGCAAAGCTCTCGGCGCCGATGGGGGCGATCATAAATTCCTGGATGTCAACGTTGGAATCCGCATGGGAGCCACCGTTGAGGATGTTCATCATGGGAACAGGCAGGATGTGGGCGTTGGGGCCACCGACGTACTGGTACAGCGGCAGGTCGGAGGCTTCTGCGGCGGCATGAGCGGCGGCCAGGGACACGCCGAGAATCGCATTAGCTCCGAGGTTGGCTTTGTTGGGGGTGCCATCGAGTTCCAGCATGGCCCGGTCCAGGGCACGCTGCTGGGTGGCGTCGAGGCCAAGGAGTTCCTCGCCGAGCACGTCGATCACGTTCTTGACCGCGGTCAGGACACCCTTGCCGCCGAAGCGGTCGCCGCCGTCGCGCAACTCAACGGCCTCGAACGCACCGGTGGAGGCGCCGGAGGGAACAATGGCTCGCCCGACAGCGCCGGACTCTAGAGCGACCTCAACCTCCACGGTGGGGTTACCGCGGGAATCGAGGACTTCGCAGGCGTCGATGAAATCAATAGCAGTCATGGGCTGCCCTTCCTTAGAAGCAAAAGACGGGGTGTCTGAAGCCCAGCCTATCCAATCGCTGGATTCCAGAACATCTGGTTGGGTGTGCTGATCTGAGAATCCGCACCTCGTTCAAGGCCCCAGCAGGTGAGGCCGTGGCCCCGGCAACGGCACTACAGCGGAGCATCGGAAGGTGCTGGAACGACGAAATGTGTTGCGTCATCGTCATGGCTACCGGATTGACCTGGCATCCGCATCGAATGCTGAAGGCCGACTGCGACCCTATAAGGGAGGCTTTGCTTTGGCGACCCCGTGATGTCCTCGCCTAGCCCCTCGTGGTTCACCCAGCATCGCGCAGTGATCGAAGCCGCTAGTAGCACCAGGAACGGGCCCCGCCGGTCGTGATCTAGGCAGCGACCAGTTGAGGTTGGGAGGGTGAACTAGTCGTCCTGTTCTGCGACGCGAATGGCAGCTTCGAGGTCGCGCAGACGCTGTCGAATCGCGGCATCGGTGTCGATTCCGCTGGCCTGGGCTCGGGCCACCAAGGCCAGCATCTGCTCCCCCAGTTCGTCAGCGGTGATCGGATCCTGAGGCAATTCGACGGCCACTTGGTGGGAGCGGGCCCGTGAGATGACCTTGTGGGTCCGGGCCACGGGGTTGAGGGCCTGCGCTATCCCATCGAGGGCGGAGTTGCGTTGTTTCTCTTGACGTTTCTGCTGCTCCCAGCTGGCATGCAGGTCCGTGGGAGCGGCGGCGGCTGCGAAGACGTGAGGGTGGCGTCGGACCAATTTGTCACCGATTCCTCGTGCCACATCTTCGACGGTGAATCGCCCCTCCTCCTCAGCGATCTGGGCGTGGAAATAGATCTGCAGCAGCAGATCCCCTAGTTCCTCACATAGGTCCTCGTCAGTGCCGACCTCGACGGCGTCGATGACCTCACCGGTTTCCTCGACGAGGTGGCTGAGCAACGACTGGTGCGTCTGCTGGATGTCCCAGGGGCATTCAGCGCGCAACTGGGCCATGATGCCGCGCAACCGCAGCAGCTCGGAGTCGCTCAGGATTGGCTCCGCTCTGGCACCGAGATGGAGCCGCCTTCCAAGTCGATACCCGTGGTGGGATCCCACTGGCCGTAGCGGGGATTCATCGTGATCTCCACATCCTCGAGCACCTGCTTGATCACATTGGGGTCAACCGTGGAGATCGCCCTTGTCTTGAAAATCGACATCGCCACATCCTGACAGCTGGTGCCTTGAGTCAAAGCTAAGGTGGGGTCGCTGCTGGCCGCGGCTTGGAGTTCAGCTTCGTTGAAGGTGTGTCCCAACCGCGCCGCCACCGCGTCAATCAATTCGCCGATGATCAACCGGCCGGCAATTTCAGGGCGGGAGATGCCCAATCCAAGGGATTGGCAGGATTCATATGTAGACGTGACTTGGGATTCGGTCAGTTCCACACCATCGATGATGGCGGCGGTTCGGGGACTGGGCGAGCAGCTAGCCAGAGTCGCCACGGCGACCAGCGGAGCGAGAACTCGGGCGGCAACCTTCATCAGTGATCCTCCAAACAACGGCTACAACACCGCAGAGCTTACCGCCCGCGACCCGCCCGAATGCCATCGGAGCGAACCGGCACCAGTCGAACACACTGGCCAGGCGCATCGGAGTCACGAGCCAGCGGTTCGATAGAGTTGCCATCCTTTTCAACGCAGCCCCTCCTGGGACTGATCCGCGACAGAATTGCCCAATCTTGGTGGTGATGGCGACGTGGATGGTGCCCTTGTGAGAGTTGATACCGCCGACATTCGCTGGTTCGGTTGTCATGATGGAGATGCCCTTCCGTTGCCGATGGGCCGGTGCCAGCCAGGTCGGTCAGACAGGACATCCACCAGACCCTCACAGCGAGTCAGACTCGTCTTAGGTCATACCCGACCGGCCAACACCGTTTCGACACTGCACGAGGGCCGGACTGATCAGACCATCGACAGCCCAGCAAAGCGCCACCCAGATTTCAGGTCACGACCCCCACGACCCCATACCGACATGGATGCCAGATAAACGGTGTGTGAGGGTCCGGTCTAATCCGAAAGGAGATGGTCATGGCTGACACGACCGACTTGTTGGATGACGAGATGATTGATCCTGTGACCGGGGAGATCGTCAATCAGAAGGACCTTCGAAGCGGTTGCTCGCGCGGGCGAAGGAACAGGGCGTGAGCCTGGTCGGCCCGGGTGGCCTGATTGAATCAGCTCACGAAGAACGTGCTTGAGATGGCCCTTGATGCGGAGCTGATCGAGCACCTGGGTCACGAACACGGCGGGACGCTGGTCGGTGAGAACATGCGTAACGGCACCCGCCCGAAGACCGTGCTCACTGAGATCGGCCCGGTCGAGATCGAGATGCCTAGGGATCGTGACGGCTCGTTCGAACCGGTGATCGTGCCGAAGCGCAAACGCCGTCTGGATGGGATCGATCAGATCGTGCTGTCGTTGACCGCTCGGGGTGCGACGATCAGGAAGATCGCCGCGCACGTCGATGAGGTCTACGGGGCGAAAGTCTTGCAAAGACACCACCAGTCGGATCACCGAGAAAGTCACTGGCGAGCCCGCTGAATGGTCGTCTCGTCCGTTGAACCCTGTCTATACCTGTAATCTTCGTCGACGCGATTCGAAAGTGAAAGTCCGGGACGGGCAGGTCCGCAACACCCCGGTATCTCAGTCGTCATGGGCGTCACCACGAATGGAGAACGCGACATCCTCAGGCTACTGGGCCAGAGACCGCACGGAAAACACCCGGTTCTGGCTACAGGTGTTCACCGAACTGAAGAACCACGGCGTCGAAGACGTCCTCACCACGCAGTCTGCGACAGCTTGAAAGGGCCTACCGGAGACGATCAACACGACCTAGGAGCCACACGGTCGTGCAGCAATACATCGTCCACTTGATCCGCAACAGCTTCCGTTACGCCAGACGGCAGCACCACGACGCGATCGTGAAATCCCTCCGCCCGGTCTATACCGCCCCGTCCGAGCAAGCGGCGAAGGACCGGTTCGAGGAGTTCACCGCGGAGTGGGACGAACGCTACCCCGCAATCATCCAGCCCGGGCGCAATGCTTGGACGCAGTATCGTGCCGTTCCTCGACCACGACGCCTGTGATCCGCCAAGTGATCTGCACGACCAACACGATCGAATCCATCAACGCCCAATACCGCCACGCCGTCCACGCCAGGGATCACTCACCGGAACGAGCAAGCAGCGATCAAATGCTTATACCTCGTGACACGGTCACTTGACCCCACCGACGGCAGGAGGGCACGCTGAGTAATGAGATGCAAAGCCCACACTCAACGCGTTCACAATCACCTTCACCGGACGGCTCGAAACAACCACCCACTAAAAAACCACCGAACCCCACACACCATCCATCGAACAGACCCCACTGATCGGGGACGAACTCAATAACCATCCCCGAGCTACCCTCGGCTTCCCCCCCCCCGCGAAGTCTTCCAGCGCCAACTCCAACACAATATTGCTAACACGAATTGACATCGCCCATATAAACCCACAGAAGATGCGAAACCTCTAGCCAGGGCCATGTTGGCCGACTTAGATGAATAACGCCCAACTGTAACTTTTTTTTCCAGAGTTTCTCCCAGGCCTTGACCCACCAGAATCCCGCAGGTACACTTTTCAAAAGTTTCCACAAGGACGTGAAGTATCCCATGACCAGCACAACGACCCCTCCCCGAGGCCCCCTGTCATGGCTAGGCCTGACTGGAGAGCACGAACCCCAACCTGGAGAAATCCGCCCCCTTTGGGATCAGGTACCCAAGAAGAAATACTTGGCAATCTCCATCCCACTCACCATCGGCGCGATCGCCCTGTTTTTCCTGCTGCGTCACGAAGGCATCGAATGGCAATTTGCCTCCATGTTCGCCGTGCAGTCATTTGCCTTAGCGCTCCTCATATTCGAGCGGGCATCCATCAAAGTGCCCCCCCCCACAGACAAGGAAGTCAAGTGAAAAAGTTCATCACCTTCGCCATTGCTTTTGTCATGGCAGTCACAACACTGATCCTTTCCCCATCAGCGCACGCAGCCCCTCAAACAGTGGAGAATGGTTTCGCTGCGTGTCCAAAGTTCACACAAAATGCCCAGCCGAGCACACTCGGGTCACACCTTGGCCCAGGCACTTCCGAGACACTGACAGACGAACTCCGAGTAGTCACCAACCAAGGCCTGACCAGTATCGGACGTTCACCTCTTCCCAACGACGCTGCCGCCCTTCGCTATCTCAACAACGGGCGAATCGTCGCTGTCGACTCTTCCGGATCCGTCACTATGGAGATTAGTAAACCAGATCTCGCACCTTGGGCGGCAAAGCGCCAAGATCAGCTAATGAAGACTTACCCTAAGAACGGCATCATTAATGAGGTGAAACGTATCGTAGGGGCGTGCCTTGGTTTTGGTGGCGCGGGTGGAATGGGGTTTGAGCAACTGGTCCGCTGGCTATCAAATCCTGTCACAGCAGCAAAGTTTGTGATCCGGCGCATCGGTCTCGTGGGAGCGATTTCCTGCATCGGCGGAATCATCTGGTCATACATCGGTTAGCGAAGGCCCACCGTGGCATAGCTCACATCAACCAGGTTGTGGTCACCACGATCCATGCTTATCGGGGATTGGTGGCCACAACTGGCTGGAGAGCAGTTACGGCACTACAAGACAATCAACTGGCCGCGCCTGAATGCGGCATAGCGCGACCTCCCCCCTGCCAGGTATTGGCAGAATTGGCCACTCACCTCAGGGCGTTGATGACCACAGGCGGTTCCCGCCCAACAGCAGCCCCTGATACCGAAGATGCGATGGAGCCAGCCCAACAGTTCCGCTAAGCGACGCACCCGCCTGGCAACTTCTCATCTTTGGATCCCCCTACGTTTGGTTCCTTTGATGTGAGCCTGCCTTCACCGGCAAGTCGGCAGCGGGGTTTCACCCAGCGATGATGGTCTCCAGCAGGTTGCGGGCCCAGGCAATGTGGTCCGCATCTGGTTTGGGCACCAGCAGTTGGCTGGCCCCGCTCTTGTAGACCGCCCCTGGGTAGAGCCGCTGTAGCCGCAACTGACGTGAATCCGGCAGCGTCACTGGTTCGATACGCACATTCTTGCCTTGCACCACGATGTCGTTGACGCCCAACTCGCGGGCACGGTTACGTAGCGCCGCCACGGCCAGAAGCTGTTCGACGGGCTCCGGCAGCTCACCGTAGCGGTCGATCAATTCGGCGCGGACCGCCTCGGCGTCGGCGTCGGTGCGGATCTCGGCGATCTGCTTGTACATCTCCAGCCTGAGCCGCTCCGAGGAGATGTATTCATCGGGCAGGTGGGCGGCCACGGGCAGCTCGATACGCAGTGTCGGCTCGGGGGTGGTGTCCTCGCCGCGATATGCGGCGACGGCCTCGCCGACCAGGCGCAGATACATATCGAAACCGACATCGGCAATGTGCCCGGACTGCTCGCCACCCAGCAGGTTGCCAGCACCTCGCAGCTCAAGGTCGCGCATCGCGATGGACATACCCGCGCCGAGGTCGGTGTGGGCGGCCATCGTTGCCAGGCGTTCATGGGCGGTCTGGGTGAGGGTCTTGTCCGCCGGGTACAGGAAGTAGGCGTAGCCGCGCTCGGAGGAGCGCCCCACACGACCGCGGAGCTGGTGGAGCTGGGACAGGCCCAGGGCATCGGCGCGGTCGATGATGAGGGTGTTGGCGGTTTGGATATTGAGACCGGCCTCGACGATGGTGGTGCACACCAGCACGTCGGCGCGACGCTCCCAGAAGTCGAGCATCACCTGCTCCAGCTTGGTTTCGCCCATCTGACCGTGGGCGGTGGCGACGCGGGCCTCGGGCACCAATTCGCGCAGCTCGGCGGCCACCTTGTCGATACTATCGACGCGATTGTGGACGAAGAACACTTGGCCTTCACGGGCTAGTTCCCGCCGGATAGCGGCCCTGACCTGTCCCTTGTCATAGGGCCCGACGAGGGTCAGCACCGGGTGCCGCTCCTCGGGTGGGGTGGCGATGACGCTCATCTCGCGAATGCCGGTGATGGCGATCTCCAGGGTGCGTGGGATGGGGGTCGCGGACATGGACAGCACATCCACGTTGACCCGCATCTCCTTGAGGCGTTCCTTGTGTTCGACGCCGAACCGCTGTTCCTCGTCGATGATGACCAGGCCGAGGTCCTTGAATGCGATCTCCTTGGCGAGCAGGCGGTGGGTGCCGATCACCAGGTCGAGGCGGCCAGCGGCGAGGCCCTCGATCACCTTCTTGGATTCGCCATCACTTTGGAACCGGCTGAGCTGGGCCATGTGGACGGGGAAGCCCGCGAACCGTGCCGCGAAGGTCTGGTAGTGCTGACTGACCAGCAGCGTCGTCGGCACTAGCACCGCCACCTGTTTGCCATCTTGGATGGCTTTGAAGGCGGCACGAACCGCGATCTCAATCTTGCCGAAGCCCACATCACCGCAGATCAGACGGTCCATGGGAACCACCTTCTCCATGTCGGCCTTGACCTCCTGGATGGCAGCCAGCTGATCGGGGGTCTCGATATAGGAGAAGGCATCCTCCAGTTCGCGCTGCCACTCGGTGTCGGGACCGAAGGCGTGGCCCTTGGTGGCCTGGCGGGCGGCGTAGAGCTTGATCAGCTCGGCGGAGATCTCCCCCACGGCCTTGCGGGCGCG
>JBHAEB010000237.1:0-11361 GCA_041855345.1 Arachnia sp.
ATCCCTAGAAAGTGAGTTAACGCTCATGACCACTCGATGAGTACATGAGATGACCCAGTCAACCAATTAGTGGGCCGGCGGATGCGCGCTTGAGGCCCAATCGAAGGAGAGTAGTGGCCAAGCCCCGCGTCCACGAGATCGCGAAAGAAATCGGAATCACGAGCAAGGAGTTGCTGAGCAAACTTACCGAGATGGGTGAGTACGTCTCCAGTGCCTCCTCAACCCTGGAAGCGCCTGTCGTGCGTAAGGTGCGTGAAGCCTTCGCGCCTAAACCAGAAACCCCTGCGGCCAAACCAGCCGAGACTAAGCCGACAGCTAAGCCGAGCGAGCCGAAGCCTGCACCGAAGCCCACCCCGGCACCGGATAAGCCAAAGCCAACTCCGGGAGCTCCCACACCCACCCCGCCGGTGGCCGTGGAGGCGCCGCGAGAGATGCCCAAACCTGCGGCACGTCCTGCGCCGAAACCTGGCGCACCGCGGCCAACCCCCAAACCAGGGGGCCAGAGCCCAACGCCGCGGCCCGGTGCTCCCCGCCCGGGTGCGCCTCGGCCTACCCCGAAAGCCCCAGAGGCAGCCACGCCCCGTTCCGGGCCCCGACCCACGCCCCGTCCTGGCGGTGGCGCTCCTACACCTGGTGCTGGTCAGCGTCGTCCTGGAACCCCGCGTCCAGGCAATAATCCCTTCGCTGCGGCCCAGGGTATGGGTGTGAATCGCTCCGGTGCCCCGCGCCGCGAGGGTGGTGCCCCGCGGCCTGGGGATCAGCAGCGGATGCCCCGTCCCGGAGGTACCGGGGGACTACCTCGGCCTAATCCGGCCATGATGCCCAAGACACAAAATTCCACCCTCGGACAGCAGGCTGTGCGTGGCGGCTCATCCCGCCCTGGTGGCGCTGGTCGTTCTCGCCCCGGTGGTGGTTCCCGCCCCGGCGGTGGCGGTGGTTTCGGCGGCTCCCCGGCTGGTGGGGCTGGTCGTCCGGGTGCTGGTGGCCGCGGACGCAGCGGCTCCACCCAAGGTGCTTTCGGTCGCGGCGGTGCTGGTGGCAAACGGGGCCGCAAGTCCAAGAAGCAGCGGCGTCAAGAGTTCGATCAGATGGAGGCGCCCACCATCGGTGGGGTGCGGCTACGCAAGGGCGACGGTCAGACGGTCCGGCTGCGCCGTGGTGCATCGCTGACAGATCTGGCTGAAAAGATCGGCGTTGAGCCCGCCTCACTGGTGCAGGTGCTCTTCCACCTAGGCGAAATGGTCACCGCCACACAGTCGGTGGCCGATGACACCTTGGAGGTCTTGGGCGCTGAACTGGACTACAACATTCAGGTCGTCTCCCCAGAGGATGAGGATCGTGAACTGCTGGAGAGCTTCGATCTGGAGTTCGGTGAAAATATCGGCGGCGAGGATGATCTGGAAGCTCGGCCACCGGTGGTGACCGTCATGGGTCACGTCGACCACGGCAAGACCAAGCTGCTAGATGCGCTGCGTAACACCAACGTCGTGGCTGGCGAGGCCGGTGGTATCACTCAGGCCATCGGTGCCTACCAGGTAGAGACCGAGGTCGACGGTGCCGAACGAGCCATCACCTTCATCGACACCCCCGGTCACGAGGCCTTCACCGCTATGCGTGCCCGCGGCGCCAAATCCACCGATATCGCGGTGCTGGTGGTGGCCGCTGATGATGGTGTGATGCCGCAGACGATTGAGGCCCTCAACCACGCCAAGGCCGCCGATGTGCCGATCGTGGTGGCGGTGAACAAGATCGACAAACCCACTGCGGATGCAGTTCGGGTGCGTGGCCAGCTATCCGAATTCGGTCTGGTCCCAGAGGAATACGGTGGCGATACCCAATTCGTCGATGTCTCAGCGGTCACCGGACAGGGTCTCGACGATTTGCTAGAGGCCATTGTGTTGACTGCCGATGCGGCCCTGGACCTGCGGGCCAACCCGAATATGCCTGCCCAAGGTGTAGCCATTGAGGCCCACCTCGATAAGGGACGTGGTGCCGTGGCCACGGTGCTGGTGCACCGCGGCACGCTGCGGATCGGTGATTCCATCGTTGCCGGTTCGGCCCACGGTCGGGTGCGGGCATTGATCAATGATCAAGGCGCGAATGTCGTTGAAGCCCCACCGTCGATGCCCGTTCAGGTGCTCGGTCTCACCACCGTGCCCGGCGCTGGGGACAACTTCCTGGTCGTGGAAGATGACCGCATGGCCCGCCAGATTGCAGATCGGCGCGAATCCCGGATGCGAGCAGCTCAGCAGGCAAAGACCAGTCGACGCAAGACCTTGGATCAGCTCTTCGACGAACTGCAGAAGGGCGAAACCCAGGAACTGTTGCTCATCCTCAAGGGCGATGGTGCTGGCTCCGTCGAGGCTCTCGAGGATGCATTGTCCCAGATCGATGTGGGCGATGAGGTCAGCTTGCGCGTCATCGACCGTGGTGTCGGTGCGATTACCGAGACCAACGTGTCGCTGGCAGCCGCGTCGAAGGCCGTCATCATCGGTTTCAATGTTCGGGCCACCGCCCATGCCGCTCAACTCGCCGACCGCGAGAATGTCGACATCCGCTACCACTCGGTGATCTACGCGGCTATCGACGAGATCGAGGCTGCGCTTAAGGGCATGCTGAAACCGATCTTCGCTGAGGAGATTCGAGGCCAGGCCGAGATCCGTGAGATCTTCCGGTCCTCCAAGTTCGGCAATATCGCTGGCTGCATGATCATCAACGGATCGATCAAGCGCAACCAGAAGGCCCGATTGCTGCGCGACGGAACGGTGATCACTGAGAGCTCGATCAACTCGCTTCGGCGTGAGAAGGATGACGTCACCGAGGTTCGTGAGGGCTTTGAGTGCGGTATGACGTTGAGCAACTACAACGACATTCGCATCGGCGACATTATCGAAACCTTCGAGATGGTTGAGCGCGAACGCTCCTGAGAGGACAACTATGAGTAATCCTCGAAACGCCAAATTGGCGGACCAGATCAAGGTCATCTTGGCCGAGGCCTTGGAACGCCGAGTCAAGGATCCGCGGTTGGGTTTCGTCACCCTCACCGATGTGCGACTCACCGGTGACAACCGGGAGGCCACCGTGTTCTACACGGTGATGGGTAGCGATTCAGCGCGTGCCGGAACCGCCGCAGCCTTGAAATCCGCAACCGGGATGCTGCGCACCACCCTCGGTTCGCAGCTCAAAATGCGGCACACCCCGTCCTTGGCCTTTGTTCTCGACGCCACCCCCGAGGCGGCTCGCAGTATCGAAGATCTGTTGGCGCGGGCCCACGCGGCAGATGAGCAAGCTGCCGCCCAGGCCCGGGGCAAGGCCTTCGCCGGTGAGGCGGATCCTTATAAGAAACCGCGCGTTGCCGATGAGGACGAGTGACCTCCGGGATCGTCGTTGTTGATAAACCGACGGGGATGACCTCGCACCAGGTGGTGGGTCGTCTCCGTCGGTTACTCGGCACCCGCAAAATCGGTCATGCCGGCACCCTGGATCCGATGGCAACGGGAGTGTTGATCCTTGGGGTCAATCGCGCCACCCGGTTGCTGGGTCATCTGGCCCTGCACGATAAGCGCTATCTGGCTACCGTGCGGTTGGGTCAGTCCTCGAGTACCGATGATGCCGAGGGTCAGGTCACTGCTGTGGCCGATGCGTCCACTGTGGAGGCAGCAGCCTTGGAGGCTGCCTTGGCGCCCTTGCGGGGGAGGATTCAGCAAATTCCGTCAGCGGTTTCAGCCATCAAGGTTGCGGGTAAACGCGCCTACCAGTTAGCCCGGCAAGGGGTTGAGGTGGAACTTCAACCCCGCCAGGTGGACATCACCCGCCTCGATGTGCTTCAGATCCGTCCAGGCGAAGGCATCCTCGATATCGATATTGACGTCGAATGCTCCTCGGGTACCTATATCCGGGCTATCGCCCGTGATCTTGGCCAAGCATTGGCGGTGGGCGGTCATCTCACCTCACTTCGACGTACCCGGATCGGCGGCTACACCCTCGACCTGGCCGTCGAATTGGGTCAGGAGCCCCCAGCGTTGATGTCAATGGCTGACGCGGCCCGGCTCAGTTTCCCCTGCCTTGAGGTGGACCATGATCAGGCCACCCAGATCAGCCATGGCCGTCCGCTGTCGATGCCAGTGCCAGCAAATCCGACCGGGATGATCGGCCCCGACGGTGCCCTGTTGGCCCTGTATCAACCCACCGAACTGGGCTCCCGCCCAGTGGCGGTGCTGATATGAGGATTCGACGAAACCAGGGTTAGAACCCCAGTTTCAAGGCCCGATAGGCAGTGCGGATGTGCTCTTCCATCAAGGCGGCCGCCGATTCCCCAGCCCGCTGCTCAATGGCCTCGAAGATCGCTCGATGCTGTCTACACAGCTCGATCCGCAGGGCCTGCCAGTCATCCATAGCCAGTGATGCTTCCCGGATCGGTGCCCGTAAGGCTTCGCGGATCGCGGAGGTCAGGTCCCCGACAAAAGGGTTACGTGCAGTAATGGCTATCTCTACATGGAATTCGGTATCGAGGGCGTTGAAGCAGTCCAACGTGGTCTCACGATCCATCCGATCCACCAGGGTGCCCAGTTTATTGAGGGCCTCCTCGTCCCAGTGTCTGGCGGCCAGCGCAGCGGTGGAGCGTTCCAGGGCGACGCGGGTTTCGGTGAGATCCGCGGAGGTAGTCGACGATAAGGCCACATGTAGCCGGAACAGGCGGCCGAGGGCTTCAGTCTGCCCCGCGATGATGCGGGTGCCGCGACCTGGCCCGGGCTGTGATTCCAAAATGCCCTGGGCCTGCAAGACTCGGATCGCTTCCCGCACCGCGCCTCGGGAAACACCGAGCTCCTGGGCCAGGTCACGCTCCGGGGGCAGCTTCGCGCCCACATCGTAAGCCCCCGTCAAGATGGAGTGCTCGATGTGATCCAGCGCAATGCGATGCGCTTTTCGATCATCGTCCCGAAGCATGGCCACATTGTGACACCACCGTGGATCCTGCGGGCAAGAACATCCCAACCAGACCCACACCCTGCCCACAACTGGAGACTCTGTTAGGCTTCGCATACCTCCGTTAGGGAACCCGGTGAAAGTCCGGGACTGACGCGCAGCGGTGAGGGATAACTCCCAAGTCCGAATGCTGACGGTGGTGCGCTGATCCGGCCGCGCGCAACGGCCCAGAAGGAAAGCTGATTCGATGTTGCAGCCCCGACGTCGCCAAGTGGGTGAACGCCTACTCTTGCTTGGGCTTGCGTTGGTGTTGACTCCCGCGTTGACGGTCACCCTGGGTTCTGCAGCCGTTCCCCTCGATCAGGTCATCGGTGTATTGGCCAGTCACATTCCAGGGCTGGATATCACCATCACCTGGGATCGCACGATTGATGCCATCGTCTGGGAGACCAGGCTGCCCCGGATCTTGGTAGGGGTCGCCGTCGCCGCGATCCTCGGGGTTTCTGGGGTCGTGCTTCAAGCCGTGGTGCGTAACTCGCTGGCTGAACCCTATGTGCTGGGGGTCAGCGCTGGGGCCTCCTCCGGTGCGGCAGTGGCGATCATCGTCATCGGTACCACGGCTGCGGCTTTTGTTGGAGTGTTGGCATTTGCCGGAGCCTTACTGGCGACGATGCTCGTGCTTGCGGTCGCGGGCCGCACCCAAAGTCCCTTGGCCCTGATCCTGGGGGGTTTGGGTGTGGGATTCGGGTTCCAAGCCTTGACCGACCTCATCATCTTCTCCTCCGACTCACCCGAGACCGCCCGGGCCGTGATGTTTTGGACCTTGGGTTCATTGGCTCGTGTCAGCTGGGAATCGGTTCCCCTGGTGTTCATCACTGCGGTACTGCTCACCGCCTTGATGGTGCTGTGTGGCCCGATCCTCGATGCCCTCTCCAGCGGTGACCGCACTGCCCGGGCGGTGGGTATTGAACCTGCCGTGGCGCGGGTTGGGTTGCTGATTCCTGTCTCCGCTGCGATAGCCGTCGCCGTGGCGACTGCCGGTGGTATCGGCTTTGTTGGCTTGGTGGTTCCCCATCTTGTGCGTTCGGTGATCGGCCCCGCGCACCGGATGTTGGTGCTGGGCTCGGCCTTAGCTGCCGGGCTATTCCTAGTGTGGGCCGACGCTTTCGCCCGCATCGCCTTTGCCCCTGCAGAGGTGCCTATTGGCGTGGTCACCGGCTTGGTCGGTGCCCCGTGGCTGGTCTGGCTGGTTCGTCGCCAAGGCCACCAGTTGTGATCATTGATTGTGAAAGGACACTGATGAAACGCCTCATCATCCCGGTGGCGATCGCCGCCCTCGCCTTGACTGGATGTGGCAGCTCAGCAGCCGACAAGGCCGCTGAAAGCGCCAGCGCCGCAGCCAGTTCTGGCAGCGCTGCCGCCAGCTATCCCGTCGAGGTGACCAGCTGCGACGAAACCCTGGTCTTCGACAAGGCCCCCGAGAAGGTGTTGATCCTTAATGGCACCGGGTTGCCGAACTTGGAGGCCCTGGGTGTCTTGGATCAGCTTGATCTGCGCTCCGGGGAGAAAAACTTCGGCCTAGGCCAAGAAAGCCTGCAGGCAGCCTACGACGCCATCCCGGAACTACCTGGCAGCGATATCGAAACCGGTGGGGTCTCGCTGGCCACCGAGGTGGTCCTGGAAAACCAAGTGGATCTCGTCATCGGTTATGACGAGGGTGTGGATCGCGAGGCCTTGGCCAAGGCCGGTGTCAAGCTGTACTCCCCGGCAGCCTTCTGCCCCAACTACTCGGTGCAGCATGCCGATTGGGAACTCATCGACACCGAGATCAACAACCTGGCTGCGATCTTCGGGGTCCAAGACCGGGCTGGTGCGGTCATCGAGCAGCGGAAGGCAGATGTGGCTGCCCTCAATGCTGCTGGGAAGGCAGCGGGGGATAGCGCCGTCGCCCTCTACATCACCCCTGGCCAGTCCAATTACTATGCCTACGGCACATCCTCCATGGTCCAGCCGATCTTCGAGGCCAACGGATTGACCAACTCCTATGAGGACACCACTACCCGCGTCTTTGACGCCTCCATGGAAGATCTGTTGGCCCGGAATCCGCAGTGGCTGGTGCTGCTGAGCCTGGACGCTACAGAACAGGAAACCATCGACGCCTTCACTGCCTTCCAAGGAGCCAGCGAACTCCAGGCGGTGGTCAACAACCAGATCATCGTCTTGCCCTTCGCCCTGACTGATCCGCCAACCACGTTGTCGGTGCGTGGGGCAGCTCAACTTGGTGAGCTGATCGCAGCCAAGTGATCGAGGCACACAACCTCAGCGTTTCCCGCGGCGGTCAGGTGGTGCTCGCGGGGGCCCACCTGATTGCGGAATCGGGTGAGGTCGTCGGCGTTGTCGGGCCGAATGGTTCAGGCAAGACAACCTTCCTGTCCGCTCTGAACCGGGCTCTTCGTGCCAGCGTAGGGACCGTTGTCATTGACGGCGACGACCTCACCCGGCTCCCACGGCGCGAGATCGCGCGCCGGGTAGCCGTGGTTGCTCAAGATCCCGAACAGGGCCTGCCGTTGACAGTGCGGGACGCGGTTGGCTTAGGCCGATTGGCACGACGCAGCCTGTTTGCCTATGGCGATCAGCAGGATCAGGAGCTGATTCGTAAGGCCCTCGAACAGGTCCAGGCCTTGGATTTGGCGGATCGGCTGATCACCCGCCTGTCTGGTGGGGAACGCCAGCGGGTACTCGTCGCCCGGGCGATCGCCCAGCAAGCCAGCCACATGCTGCTGGATGAACCAACCAACCACCTGGATCTGCACCACCAGTTTTCGCTGCTGTCCCTGGTCACTGGGCTCGGTAAGACCGTGGTCATGGTGCTCCATGACCTCAACCTGGCAGCCCGGTACTGCGACCGGGTAGTGCTCATCGACGATGGGGCAGTGGCCGCCAGTGGAACTCCCGCCGAGGTGCTGATTCCCGAGATTCTCGAACCGATCTATCATCTGAAAATCAGCCGGATCGTCCATGGCGGACGCGGCCATCTGCTCTTCGACCCCATAGTGAAAGACACCCATGACACCTGATGAACTCCTAGCCGCATGGCACACCCAGCAGACCGCATTCATCGAGTTTCGGGACCTTCGGTTGCGCGCCATGCTCGATGTCCTCGCCGCCTTGGAACCCGCTGGTGCGAATCTTCGGGTCCTAGACCTGGGCTGCGGTCCCGGGTCCTTGGTGATGGCGGTGGCCGAAAGATTCCCTGAGGCTGAGATCGTCGGCCTCGACCGCGACCCGATCCTGCTGAGACTTGGCCGAGAAACCAACAGATTCGGGCAGCGGGTCCAACTACTTGACGTCGATCTAAGTGAACTGAGCTGGGTCGACCAGCTGGGTTCGCAGCCCTTCGATGCGGTGCTCAGCGCAACCGCCTTGCACTGGCTAGATCCCGATGAGTTGGTTCGGCTGTACTACGCCTTACCCCAGGTGTTGGCACCAGGGGCAGTGTTCCTCAATGGCGATCACATGTACTACGAGGATCCCTCGCAATGGTTCATCCGTCAGGTAGCCGAGAATGAGCGGGAACGTTTCCGGCAACAGTGCATCGCCGACGGGGCGATGACCTGGGAGCAATGGTGGCAGACGGCCCGAACCATGCCTGGCTGGGAGGCTGAGGTTGAGCTGTGGGAGCAGCGGTGGGCTACGAAACACGCCACACCCAAGGTGACTGCGGAGTTTCACATCGCAGCGCTGACTGCCGCCGGTTTCGAATCGGCCACCCAGATCTATCAATGGTTTGACGATCACTTGATCTATGCCCGGATGCCGATCACCCCGAGTCCGTCATGATCGTCGACATCTGCGCCCTTCTGTTAGGATCGTAAACGTCCTCGTCAGGGAACTCTGGTGAAAATCCAGGACTGACGCGCAACGGTAACGAGTCTTACTCGAAGTCCGACTGCTGGCGGGGATGCGCTCATCCGGCCGCGCGAAACGGCCCTTAGGGAAAGCAGACCAGATGTCGATTGCGACCTTCCTCCCCTCCATTGACGCTACCTGCCTGAGTACCGCAACCAGCGCCGCAGATGCCTCAGCCATTGGCGGATTGCTGGATGTGCTCGCCACCACCAGCTGCGGCAGTCAGCCATCCTCGGTGCTGGATGTCGGTTGCGGTGACGGCTCTCTCAGCGACGCGGTGGTTTTGCGGTTCCCTCATGCCCAGGTGACCTCCCTGGTCCCCGCGGGCGACGAGCTTCCCGATGGCAGCTGGGCTGAAGGCAGGCTCGAATTTCGCCACGCCAATCTTGACCGTCTCGACTGGCTGCCGGAGTTGACCGCCGTCGGCTTTGATGTGGTGATCAGTGCCGGCGGCCTGAGTTGGTTGGGTCCGCAGCAACTGGTGGGTTTCTACTGCGCCCTCCCGCAAATCCTCCATGCCCAGGCGGTGGTGGTTGGGGCTGATAGGCCGATTCCAGGGCAGCGGGACAGCGGGGTTTTCCACCTCGGTCACGACTTCCATATGCAGGCCCTTCGCGCGGCAGGCTTCGTTGCCACCACCCTGCCCGCGAAGGGCTATAGCGACGGCGTAATGTTAGGTGTTTACCCCTAGTTACTGCGCATCGAAACCCCACTCAATGTGACACGACAAGTTCGCAAAAGTCTGGACATCTGCCTAGATATTGGTTGTACCATTTAGCTGCCCGGAAGGGCCGTAGCAGGTGTCCTGACTGTTGCGTCCGTTCGAACGATGGAGTTCTCATGGAGATTCAACCCGTTCTCCTGGAGTTCGTGCCCGTCACGAACCCCGTCAATGGCGATCTGACGGTGTCAGCGCTGATTGCATTGCTGCCCTTGGCGGTGATGTTCGTAACCCTGGGGGTGCTGAAGTGGAAAGCCCACTGGGCTGGCTTGGCCTCCCTTGGAACCGCGATGTTGGTTGCGATCCTGGCATTCAAGATGCCTGTGGGTATGACCTTCGCTGCCGCCACCCATGGCGCCGCCTATGGTCTATTCCCGATCACCTGGATCGTATTGACCGCGATCTGGCTCTACCAAGTCACCGTTGTCAGTGGCCGGTTCGAGGATCTGCGTGCCACGATCGCGATGATCTCGGACGATCCACGCGTGATGGCGATCGTTATCGCCTTCTGCTTCGGTGGTTTGCTTGAAGCCCTGGCTGGTTTCGGTGCCCCAGTGGCCATCACCGGCGTCATGCTCATGGCCGTCGGTTTCTCGGCGCTGCGCGCTGCGATGGTCGTGTTGCTGGCCAACACCGCCCCGGTGGCCTTCGGCGCTATCGCTATCCCGATCATCACTGCCGGTCGTCTCACCGATATCGACTACCACCAGATCGGTGCCTACGTCGGTCACCAGACCCCCGTGCTGGCACTATTCGTGCCGATGCTGCTGGTGATGCTGGCTGATGGCAAGAAGGGTCTCAAGGAAACCTGGCCGGTGGCCTTGACCATGGGTGCCTCCTTCGCTGTCGCTCAGTGGCTGTCCGCCAGCTACTTCTCCGTCGAGCTGACCGACGTCGTCGCCTCCCTGGTGGCCCTGGCCGCTGGCGTGGTCTTCCTGCAGTTCTGGAAGCCCAAGGGTGGAGCCGAGGCCTTGGAGCGCATGCACGCCGAGCGGGTCAAGCACAGCGATGGCGAAGTCCCCGAGATCACCAAGGCCGAGCGCATCAGCGGCGGCCGGGTCGTCATGGCTTTGTTCCCCTACCTGCTGGTGATCGTCATCTTCTCGGTTGCCAAGCTTGTGCCTTCGGTTTCCAAGTGGCTGAGCTCCACCGACCTGAAGATCCCGTGGCCTGGCCTGAAGGACCAGCTGATGAATGTGGCGAACGAGCCCTCCGGTTTGCAGAGCTACACCTTCTACTGGCTCTCTGGCCCCGGCACCCTGCTTGTTATCACCGCCATCATCGTTGCCATCGTCTACCGGGTTTCCGTTGCCGATCTGTTCAAGGAGCTGTGGGGCGTGGTGTACAAGATGCGCTGGTCCATGCTCACCATCGCCTCCGTGCTGGCCCTGGCCTATGTGATGAACGCCTCCGGTCAGACCATCAGCATCGGCTACTGGATCGCCGGCGTGGGCGCGATCTTCGCCTTCTTCAGCCCGATCCTGGGTTGGATCGGCACCGCCGTGACCGGTTCCGATACCTCCGCGAACGCCCTGTTCGCCACCCTGCAGCAGGCCACGGCCCAGCAGGTTGGCCTGGATCCGACCCTCATGGTCGCCGCCAACACCTCTGGTGGTGTGGTTGGCAAGATGATCTCGCCACAGAACCTCGCCATCGCCTGCGCGGCTGTTGGGCTGACCGGGCACGAGTCCACTATCTTCCGCAAGGTAATTTGGTGGAGCCTCGGGCTGCTGGTGGTGCTGTGTCTGCTTGTCGGACTACAGTCCACGCCGGTGTTGAGTTGGATGCTGCCCTGAGATCTGAAT